>JBIQJZ010000005.1:0-34502 GCA_044507115.1 Flammeovirgaceae bacterium
CGCTGATGATCCATTGCGAGGAATTCAGCTGCGCCACCTGCAAATTCTGGGCTAGCCGCAAAGCTTCCGGAACGCTGGTCGCTCCGGATCGCCGAATAGCGTCTCGCGTGATCACCTGCACGGCGGAGGCTGCCTCGGAAAGATCCTCGGGACGCCGCGACACGGTTGTGATTTGAATATTCATCAACTCCTCAAGGGTCAACTTCTTGAGGTCGTCTGGATCGTCCCCTCCCTGGGCGTGCGCACTCGAAAAAGTCGAAACGACTGCAAGGGTCGCAAAGAATGATCGCCGAAGTAATTGGTGCAGTTCAGTAAATGCCATGATCATCGGTCATAGTAAACAAAAAAAGCCCGCGTTGTACGGGACAACGGAATGGGCTTATACCAAATATAGCCCATATAAATTCATCTAAAAAATCGCATGATCGTTTTTACTCGCTCAGCAGCTTTCGCGACACCAGCCAGTTCCGGAGCGACGACATCCATTTCTCCCGTGTGGTCGGATTGTCCATTCCGAAACCATGTCCTCCCCGCTCGTAGAGATGTAGCTCAGCGGCTACGTTGTGTCTCAGGAGCGCCTCGTAAAACAAGATGCTGTTCTTCGGCACCACGCCGCGATCATCACTTGCATGGACAATGAACGTCGGAGGTGTTTCGGCAGTGACGCGCAAATCGTTCGAGTACTCGGCAACCTGTTCCGGAGTCGGGGCGTTGCCCAACAGGTTGGTGCGGGAGCCCGTGTGGCCAACGCTATCAGAAAAACTGATGACCGGATATCCCAGGACCAGGAAATCAGGACGGAGATTCGTTACCTGGTCATCAATGGTGCGTTTCGCGAAATGTGTGCCCGCAGTCGAAGCAAGATGTCCGCCCGCAGAAAATCCCATCACACCAACACGCTCGGGATTTATCTTCCAAGCCGAAGCATTCTTCCTTACCAGGGCGATGGCCTGTTGCGCATCCTGGAGTGGACCGATCGTTTTATCAATCATCGTCTCGTCACTGGGAATCCGATACTTCACCACGAAGGCAGCGACCCCCCATTCATTCAGAAGCTTTGCTATATCGGTCCCTTCGTGTTTGATCGCATTAATACGGTATCCACCCCCTGGAAAAATGATGATCGCTGTCCCACTCGGCGACGGACGGTCGGGAAGAAACGCCAGCAAGGTGGGTACGGAAATGGCGCTGACGATCTCTGTGCCGTTCTCTCTCACGGTGAGCTGTTCCTGATTGCGAGCAGGTTTGCTGTTCGGTATCTTATCGGGATACAGTGGGATCACCTCCTGGGCATTGGCAAAGTTTGTCATGAGAATACCTGAAAGGATTGCAATAATATATTTCATTTGTATCAGTATTAGTCGAGTCAAAGGTATGAATTCCGGCTCACATGCCAGGAGTTGCCGGGAAGGACATGACGACGCTCTGTCCTGCGTAACCATCACGTGGAAGGTTAACGTCGATAACACCTTCCTTTTTCTGCTGGTCCCACCAGGCCTTCCACTGAGGGCCCTTACCCTCTATCGGAGTCGAGATCTCAAGACGGAGCGCGGCGAGTTTTCGCGAAGGGTCTGAAACCGTAATCTCCTCTACCTGCTTGCCGTTTATTTTCAGCATAACTACGCACGGCTGGATTGATGTCACCGTCACGTGATCATTAACTTTGATCTTCCCACCCTGATAAAACACGACTTGCGCCCGCTCCAGCCCGCGATGCCAGACCGCCTGAACGGTGGTGTTGTTGCGGAGTACTTCGACCGGAGAATCCTTTTGATAACGCGCCAGGGCATCGGGCGATGACGCCGGCACCACGATGTATTCGCATCCGCCGTTTTCGGGCCGGACACCATGATCTTTCCACAGACCAAAGACGCCTAGCCGTACCGTGTCAACGGGCGTGCGCCCCTGGTGATTGATCGATCTCCAGGTGCCCGCGACCTCCTGATTGCTGACGTGGACATCTCCCCTTCGGGGGAACACGTACCCAACTCCGTTATGCCATATCCACGACACATTATTCAGGGAATGTTCGCCTTCCGATAGCACTGCGGTTTTTTTCTTCCGGGTCACCAACACCTCGCCGTCCAACCGACATTGGTTCAGCGTAGTCACGACCGAATAGGGTGACAGCGAGGTGACGCCGGCCCCGAGGCATACATACTCATCATCAAAGAAGAACCACGCCTTGCGGGCAACTAGCGGATCATGAGCACTCTTGAAATCCATTGCTACTACCCCAAACCGTGAGTCTGAAGCGGCACCCACAAAGTCCGTCAGACCGCGTTTGGCAATTTGCTTCCAGTGAGGGTGAGCAGGTTTCTGCACAGTGGTCGTCCCCGGAATTTTTTGCCAATCCCAAACCGGAAAGATGTCGAAGTATTCTTCGCCAGTTTGCGACACAAAGTTCGAGCCATCGCCAACATGATGCATTTTCAACCCTTCTTCGTTATGTGGCTGTTCCATTGTGTGGTTTCGTGACGAATGCATGCGAACCGACGCAAAATAGCCGGGTCGTTGATGGCTGAAGTATTCTGAATGCCAAAAGAACCTGTTCCAGGTGAAATTCGGTTTAATCTCACCCTTTCGGACGGCGGCGATCTCTTCAAGCTCTGCTCTGCGATAGTTCGAAGCCTTCAGAAGATTTTCCGCCAGTGTAGCATCCGCCGCGCGCAGCTGTCCTTTGCGGCTAAGATCCCGGTTCATGGCCCCCGGATCAGGATACTTTCCGTTCACCATCGACTTGCATATCCCATCGAGAAAGTAGTCAATCAGCAATGATGTTGATTTTTCCGGAAAGCTATAACGAGTTCCCACGGTTTTTACTGCCCAATCAGCAAACGAGTTCGCATATCCCAAACCGTAAGACAGTGTACAGATGACGTTATCGGCCCGGTGATGAAAACTCATATCTGGTTTGAGGCCTCTTCCAGTGGTTACCGCGATCTCTTCGGCCATCACGTTAACAACGCGCCTAAGCACGGTCTTGTCACGCCTGAACACAGCCTGTTTTCCGAGCATGCCCGCGATCTGAATAAGATCGCCGCCCGGGCGCGCTCCGGAGGCCTCAAGGTGGGCCCGCCCGGCAATTCGCAACCCTTCCCGTATTTGATTTTCGCTGAGATCCTTGTCCAGCACCAACAGGGTATTGATCATCCGTCCGGGTGTACCAATCTCGTTCCACCACCAGTTATCGCAGATGAAGTCGTGCTCCAGCCAATAGTCGAGTGCTGACAGCGCCGCGGTTCTCACCTCGGGATTCTGATACCAGGGGGAGTCTTTCTTCTTATAGGCACGGCTCAGTTCGTACATGTTGTCGAGATGGCGGGCGTGATCAAATCCGGTGCGCGTCACGTCAAGGTAGTTGATGTCCGGCCAACTCCCGTCAGCATTCACGGTTCGCAGCAGTTCGGCGACCAACTCGCGATCAAGAGGAGGCCCATAGAGGTCGGCAATGACGCGCTGGCGAACGATCTCCAGATCCGGTGTTGACTGTGCGGATACTCCTTGCTGCGTCGCTACGCCTGCGATAACCAACAGCGCAATAAGGAAACATGTGTGGAAATACGAAACTTGCATAGTGGATTTCCTGGCTGTGCGATACAGGTACGATAGACATTAAAATCGGAAGTTAACCAGAAACAATCGTGTGATTTTACACGGATGGTAGGTGGTTTCCAGTTGCCCCTTCCTCAGAGCGAATAGTGCGTATCTTTGGCCCAGAGTTTGGCGCCGCCCTTGATACCGTCCATATTCGACACCAGCGTTACGTTGGTATCAAGCTCAATCGTGATCTTCTTGGCATTGCCTCCGCTTATGAACAGGTGATCGTAGTTGAAGACGGTCTTTAAGGTCGCGATGACCTTTCGAAGTCTCTTGTTCCACTTGTCAAGACCAATACTCTCCAATGCGGCATTTCCAACAAACTGATCATAGGTCTTTCTGCGGGTATAGGGGTGTTGACCGATCTCAAGGTGCGGCAATAGCACACCGTCCATCAGCAAGGAGGTGCCAAATCCGGTACCCAGCGTAACAACCATTTCCAGTCCATCGCCCTGTGATACACCAAGCCCCTGGAGATCTGCGTCGTTGACAACCCGAACAGGTTTGCTCAATCGGGCTGCCAACTCCTCGCTGAGTTGTACTTTCCGCCACTTGTTTGTTCCAAGGTTCGGCGCTGTATAAACAGTCCCATGCCGGACATATCCCGGAAATCCGACAGAAACTTTCGTGAAGCCATTGAAGTTCTTGGTGAGGTCGACGATGCCCTGCATCACATTTTCGGGCCCTGCAAATTTTGGCGTAGAGATCCGCTGATAGTCAATCAGCGTATTGCCATTGATGTCGAGTAGTGTTCCTTTAATCCGGGACCCTCCTATGTCTATTGACAGAATCTTGTCCTCCGATTCAGCAGTTCGTTTTGCCATGCCGGGTATTAGGTGAGAGATTAGCGCGGCTAAAGATAGACCTATATCCCGAAACGGAAAATATGTTTTTCCGGGATGCCGCTGCCTACATGTATAGAAACCGTTTTCGCAAAATCATCCCCGGTGTTCGCTTTTCGGCGGGCAATTGTCGGCAGAAAATCCTACATTGGTCAATTCATCCTAATGACATTACTGATATGAACAAACGACCATCGACTCCGAAACCAGAGAATTCCTCGCGAAGGGATTTCGTAAAAAGTGCCGCGACCGCAGCAGCGGGAATCATGATTGTCCCCCGACACGTTCTCGGCGGTGCCGGTTTCCGCGCACCGAGTGACAAACTGTTGATCGCCGGTATTGGCGTCGGAGGAAAAGGCAGGTCGGATCTTTCCAATTTTTATGCAAGTGGAAAAGCTGAAATCGCATTCCTCTGCGATGTTGATCAGCGCCAGACGGGCGATGCCATGAACAGTTACCCGAAGGCTAAATTGTACGTCGACTGGCGTGAAATGATGGACAAGGAAGCGAAGAATTTTGACGCGGTATCCGTCTCTACACCCGACCATAACCACGCGGTTCAGGCCTTGGCTGCTATGCAACTCGGAAAGCATGTCTATGTTCAGAAGCCGATGACGCACGATATCTACGAGGCGCGCGTACTCACAGAAGCCGCAAAGAAATACAAGGTCGTAACTCAAATGGGGAACCAGGGTGCATCCGGCGATGGCGTGCGCCAACTCGTCGAGTGGTATGACGCTGGCATTATCGGCGATGTGCACACAGTAAAGATATGGACCAATCGTCCCATATGGCCCCAGGGTATTACATGGCCTCCGAAGGCGGAGGTGCCGAAGGAACTCAACTGGGATCTATGGCTCGGTACTGCCCCCTGGCGCGACTACGCTGACAAAGTCGTTCCGAAGAGCTGGCGCGGATGGTGGGACTACGGCACCGGTGCGCTTGGAGACCTCGGATGTCACCTGATGGAAGCACCGTTCCGCGTGCTAAACTTAAAATACGCACTCGACTGCCAGGCAAGTGTCGCCAGTGTATTCGTAGACTGGGGGCAACGCGGATTTTTCCCCGACACGCCCCCGCCGGCAAGTCACGCAACGCTCACGTTTCCCAAGACTAACAAGACAAAAGGCCCGGTAGTTATGCACTGGATGGATGGTGGTATCAAGCCGGAGCGTCCCGAAGAACTCGGACCGGATGAACTGTTCGGTGATGGCAATAGCGGAATTCTCTTTATCGGAACGAAAGGCAAGATGATGGCGAGTGAATACGCGGCGAATCCCCGACTGCTACCGACATCGCGCATGAAAGAAGTAAAAGTGCCCCAAAAACTGGCTAGGGTTCCCGACGGTGCCAACGGACACTACGCCCAATGGGTAGAAGGATGTATCGCCGGATATGGCAACAAAGAACTCAGCGCTTCGTTTGACGTATCCGGACCATTGACAGAGGCGGTGTTGATGGCTAACCTTGCTATCCGGGTGGCCGACATTCCGAAACCTCGTGCCAACGGGCGCGGCTTCGACTATCCTGGCGCCAATACAAAATTGTTGTGGGACAACGCCAACATGCGTGTAACGAATTACGATGAGGCAAATCAATTCGTCAAGCGCGAGTACCGCGCGGGGTGGTCACTGAAGTAGACCTCCTGACGCCCGCTCCTTTAGGGCCGGCAAATCGAAGGGACCTCCCTATGCGGATCGTAGACGCCGTGCAGGGAGGTCTTTCTTTGTGGAAACCTTCGTATCTTTAGGGCACCTGGCCGCTTTCAGACAGCTTGCTGATTCGGTTCTATGCCATGAAGTACCTACTATTTCTCGTTGCAACCGCAGCGAGCACGTTTTGCGCCGCGCATCTGCAGATTGATGCCGAGGAGGTTATCGAAATTGGCGGTATCCGGCACGCGATTACCATTCAGGCAAAAGATACCACAAATCCGATATTTCTATTCCTACACGGGGGACCAGGTGGTTCTGTCATGAACTACGCCGAGCGGTTCACAGGCGAGCTCAGCGACGATTTCATCGTCGTCCATTGGGACCAACGGGAAACCGGGAAGACATTGGCCCTGAATGCTTCTCCTACCGCACTAACGCTGGACTTATTCCAACGCGATACCTATGAGATGGTTCGAGCCCTGCTCCACCGATTCAATGACCAGAAACTTTATCTGGCCGGCCACTCCTGGGGGACAGCGCTCGGGTTCTATATGGCGCGCTCCCACCCCGAGCTGTTACATGCCTACGTGTGCATCGGACCGATGATACATCAGCTCGAAAGCGAGCGGATGTCACTCGCAATGCTGAATGCCTGGGCCGCGAAGCGATCTGACGAAGTTGCATTACGGGAACTCAGCGAGGTTCGCATCCCGTTTGAAAACGGAACGCAATTGTACTATCACCGGAAATGGCTGCAAAAGTTCTCCGGTAGCAGAGCCCGACTACCGAAATCTTATGTCGAGCAATGGGCGCAAACGTGGCTGCGGATATTCAACGAAGCATCCGCCGAGAATCTGTTCGAATCGCTCCCTGAAATTTCTTGCCCGATTTATTTCGTTGCCGGCCGAAAGGATTATCAGACCAATTCCTCCCTCGCGTCGGAATACTATGCAAAACTGCGCGCCCCGCGAAAAGAATTTGTCTGGTTTGACACCGGACATTCCATCCCGAGTGTCGCTGGCAAACGCCTGCAGGAAGTAATCGCAAAATTAGTATTGGATGCGCCGCAGCCAACTGTGGCAGGTGCGAGATAGGCGGGCGAGTTACGCCGTTTAAAAAAAAATCCTCCTTATTATCAGACAAATGGCGATTTTGAAATACGTTTGCGAAGATATCCAGACACTTGCAGTTGAAGTGCTCGTCAGATCGACGGTCCGTTCATCGAAAAAGCAGGTTCACTGGATAAGTTTGGCATAGTAATCCCTGTAATCAATCAACCGATAGTAATACAAAACAGAAAAATGATGAACGTTATCCGAAATTCTTCAAAGGTCGTCATGTGGGTGCTCGTCCTCATGATTTGCTTTACCGGCTGTAAAAGTAAAAAGAAGGCCGCTGAAGCCGCGCGCGCAGCGGAGGAAAGAGCCAGAATGGAGCAGGAAGCGAAACTCCGAAGCGAAGAAGAACAGAGGCGCAAAGAGGCAGAGGAGCAGGCCCGTCGCGACGAAGAAGCCCGTCGCCAGCAAGAGGCTCTCGCCAGCGCACCGAAGGCCCGGCTTGGTCAGTATTTTGAATCAATCGCGCGTTCCGGCAACGCAGCATCCGCCAATAACAGCATCAACGAGGCGTTAACCCTTTTCTCCTCGCCCGATACGCCGGTCCTCATCGTCATCAGTGAGGAAAATGGAATGAAGGACTACGACAGACCTACGACCATACGACAATACCTCAACTACCTGAAGGATACCCGGAACAATTCGGCAAGCATATCCAATCTTCAATTTGACAGTTCGGGTAAGATCACGGAAGTTGAACTCAGAAAAAAGAATTAAAACTCACTTTATATTAATATTATCGTTATGGTTAGAGCCAGATACATTTTTACCCTGCTGTTAAGCTTTGGCATTGCCGGTTTCGCGTGTGCACAGACGGCGGAGATCAGCCGCGAAAGAAAACGCGCCATAGACTCGCTTGCTCTCGAGAAAGTCAGGGACCTCAGTAAATATATCAGCATCATTGGAAGCAAGAACACTGCCTTCTCGGAAGCGACACGCGTCATGGATCGCGCCGAAGAACTTTTCGCGCCAGACAGCGAGATGGGTGTCTCCTCCCTGAACCGCAAAGAGATCAACTATTACAAGGTCCGCAAGTACTTTGAAAGACTGATGGCGTTAAACTACGACCGCGTAACAATTTCATGGTACAATATCCACTACATTAGCGACCTGGAACGTCAACCGGATGGACGCTACGTTGGCGTTGTGACGATCTATCAGCGTTTCGAGGGTACTGGTGACGATGGCCTCATGAAGTACAAAGACACTACGAAAAAAGATATTACCATCTACGTGGAGCGCAAGAAAACCCAGATCGCCGGCAGAACTGTAGAGTTCTGGGATGTGCTGTTGGGTGATATCCGGGTTACGGAAACAAGTTCATGATATTGAGCATACGCCATTATATCCCAGCCTTTGGCAAGTCCAGAAAAAGTCCGCGGTTTTGCAACCGTGGACTTTTGTTATTTCTCCGCGCTGCAACTGCCGCCACTGTGATTATTGGCGCCTTGTCAACGGTGTCTCTGGCGCAAATAATCGGAGATATGGAAGACGAGAGCCGGCTGTACGCGGAATCCAAACAGGTAAACCAATTCTTTCGCCGGTTCAACGGGGAAGAGGACGAGAAGGGAAACCGCTACTACCCGGGTGACAAACAGTACCGCAGCGACAAGCTGCGCAAGCAGTATCTCCGGGTACTATTTGACGAGAGCAACACAGATATTAGTCCTGCACTCAAAGCGGAGTTCGTCAAGGATGTTCTGGATAAAGGCGAAGGAAGTATACTTAACTTTCACGGGGGAAGTTGGTTCGCCGAGCTAAACACCACCTTTGCCATGAACGGCAAGTCCGAGCAGGTCGTCTTGTTCATGGAGTTGGAAAAACACCGGCTTGGAACACGGTGGGTGATTCAGCGAGCTCACGCGGATATGTTTGATCCCTTCTTTCGGAAGGATACCGTGCGCCTGGGGAAATTTCTCCATCCCATGAGCCACGAACTTGATTTCATGAATCTTCGCAAGGCATTTGACAATAAAGATAGCGTCAATCAGTTTATTATAAAGCGGTTCACTCCCGATCACCTGTCGCTCTTCCTGTACGAAGTCCGGAGAGGCAGTCTGAGATTCAGAAATGTTGATCAGGTAAAGTTTCATTTTTTTCAAATCGATGGTTGGTATTTTGGCATTTCAGAATTCAATCGGCCCGGTTACAACACGGGTTGGCTGATCTCCAATCTCGTCAAGCTCAACAATCCGTCGGACAAAGATCTATTGAGAAAGTACTTATATTATGAAACACAATAAACTGTGCCTCTTCACAGTTTCTTTGGTTTTCATGATGGCTTTGTCATCCTTTATTCCACAGAAGCCTGAGCGATCAGCAAAGAAACCAGCCACCCAGTCTACCGTTCAGAACGAAGAGAAGGTCAGAGATCTCGTGGCGTTCCTTCAATTATTGCTGAATACGCTCGGCAGTAACACCACCTCCGTCCGCGACAAGGATATCGTCATCACACAGAGCTACGCAAAGATCTTCCGGGACGCGAAAGTCCAGGTTGAAGACGACCTGGCGGAAACGCGCTCGACGATCACCAACAAAGACGTCGTGGCATACCTGAAGGACGTCGATTTCTTTTTCGACAATGTCACCTTTGAACTCACGATCGAGGATATCAAGCAGGGGGTCAATGCAAACGGACAAGTGTTCTATAAGGTATCGATACGACGCACACTGGATGGGACGACCGTCACCGGCAAGGCTATCAAGAACACAATACCCCGTTTCATCGAGATCAATTACGACACCGACGCGTCGGATCTCAAAATAGTCAGCATCTATACAAATGAGTTTGACGAACGTGAAGCATTGACCAACTGGTGGAAATCGCTCTCCTATGAATGGCAGACGATTTTCAAACGCAGGCTCTCGATAACTGACAGCGTGGGACTGAACCAGATCAAGGACATGACTGCCTTGAACGAGCTGGACCTCGGCGGAAACGAGTATATCCAGACAATTGAGCCGCTTGCGCAGTTGACAAATCTTAAACTTCTCAACCTGTCAGGTACGAATGTAGAAGATCTCGCTCCTATCAGAAACCTGACTGAACTCGTAGAACTTGACTTGTCCCGGACAAAAATAGTGGACCTGACTCCATTGCGCTATGCTGACAAACTCTCGCGTCTGAACATCAGCAATACCCTGGTCAGGTCGATTGGCGTGCTTGAAAAAATGACCGCACTGCAGAACCTGGAGATGACGAATACGGACGTTTTCAACTTTACGCCACTTACCTTCCTGACCGGACTCGTCAGCCTGAACCTAAAGCACACACAAATCGCCGACCTTGCGCCGATCCGCGAATTGTCCGGACTGATGGAACTCAACATAGCCCAGACAAACGTAAAGGATCTAGCTCCGGCAGGAGGATTAACCAATCTGGCATCCCTTAACATCGACAGCACCCTGGTGCGCGACATCAATGCGCTGAGAACAGTGAACAATCTCGAGGTGCTCAGCGCAAACTACACGTTCATCGAAGATCTTTCACCGCTAAAAGACCTTCCGAAACTGCAGCGTGTCTACTGCGATCACACACCCGTGAAAAAGCCCGTCGCGGATGCGTTCATGGCAGCAAATCCTGAGGTGCTGGTGATTTTCGACTCCAAAGACCTGAGGGCATGGTGGGATACCCTGTCTCCGGCGTGGCAACGTGTGCTAAGCTCAGCGGCCGCGATCAGCTTAGCGCCAGGGAAAGAAGAGCTCGCACGTCTGCCGAACATCGACTCTGTCAATTTCAGCAATGATCGAAGCATCACAAACCTGGAGCCACTCAGACGGCTGCATAAGCTTCGTGTGATAGTCGCAAGCAATACTTCCGTCACTGACCTATCCCCTCTTGTCGACCACCGTGAAATCACCCGGCTTGACCTCAGTGATACCGAAGTCACAGATCTATCGCCCGTTGCAAAGTTTTCGCGATTACAGGTTCTTGCAGCAGATCGCAGCAGGATCGGCTCGATCGAGCCGCTGTTCGGTCTTCGGCAACTCAGAGAAGTTTACGTTGACCGCACGACGGTACATGACATCACCGCCCGCGAGTTCCTCGAAAAAAATCCGACGTGTCTCCTGGTGTACAAAACCATCCACCTAAACCGGTGGTGGAGCAGCCTGTCGCCTGCCTGGAAAGAAGTTTTTATGTCGACGCCGGCGATGGATACCACCCGTGAGAAACTTCATCGACTTGTGGAAATGGAGAAATTTCAATTTGAAGGAACGCGCGTAGGCGACCTTTCACCACTGTCGGAATTTGTCCAACTGAAAGAGCTACACTTTTCACGGACTTCTGTTTCGGAGATTCCGGAACTTGAATCATTGCACTCACTAAAGTCACTACATGCCACCAACAGCCCTCTGCAGCGGATTGGTGCCATCGCGACATTAAGAGATCTCGAAGACCTCGACATCTCGAACACCCCGGTCAGCGACCTGCGCGGCGTTGAAGAACTTCAAGGATTGCGTTCCTTCAATTGTGCCGGAACGCAAGTGCGAAGGCTCGATCCACTTCGCCCTCTGGGGGATTTGCAAACGCTTGACTGTTCCAACACCTCGGTCGGCAAACTCGACCCTGTTATGTACCTTTCCCTGCGATCGCTGAAGGCGTACAACACGCGCATCACCACCCGCCAGGTAGATAAGTTCAAGGAAAATAATCCCGATTGCGAAGTTGTCTACTATCGCTAGATAGCAGCCGTTCCAACGAGGTCGCGACGTTTGAAAGCTCCGAATGATCCCCTATCTTTCTTGTTGTAACATGCAGAAAGCGCGTTTAAGCTGCCGTGATTCTACCCATGTGGGTATGCGCAAAGCGATGTGTCGCATCTTGCCGATACTCATCGTGTTGGTAATGTCCTGCAAGCCTGAACGATCCGCTGATCATTGCTGCGCGTTTTCAGACATCCCCCACGATGTAACAGTAGAGGAACAGGGGATCCTGCTCGTGCAGGGAAGTACGTCTGTGAGTTATGATGTATATGATGAACGCGGACAGCGCCTCCGCTCGCAGGCCCTCAACAAGCCAGTGACCCTCGAAGAGGGTACCTACTTACTACGCGTCAACAACTCCAGCCATGTCGTCGAAATACGCACTGGTGAACAGGCAACTTGCTCAACAGGAACTTTAATAGTTACGGGTTATAATACTGATTATTACTATGTTATAGACTCAATCAATAATGAGCTCGTGAGCGCTGCGCTCAGTACCTCGACATCGCTTTTTCCGGGTTCGTATAGGGTGCGCGTAAATGGAACCGAAACCGCTACTTCCGTTCGCATCCGCGAAATAACGGAAATCCGATCCGGCTCCCTGGTTGTCCAAGGCACCACGGGTGAAATCTACTATGTGCTGGACGCAAACAACAGCCAACTGAACCAAGCAACGCTTGGGAAGCCCCTGTCATTTCTGCCAGGTACTTACGAAGTGAAGGTCAATAACACGTCGCAGGAGGCAGCTATCGCGGCTGGTAAGAGTACCGAACTTTCAACCGGAACCCTACTTGTCAATGGCCTGACAGACGAATACTACTACGTCACCGACACACTTGGACAAGCACTTAATTTTCAGACGCTGAACAAACCGTTAGCGGTTTTTCCAGGCAGGTATCAGGTAAGGGTAAATAACACGACAGCGATTGCACGTGTTTCACCCGGAGAACAGACGGAGTTTTCGACCGGAAGCCTGATGCTGACGGGTGGGGGTAGCGGGTACTATTACGTGCTAGACCAATCGGGTAATCAACTCAACTACAATTCCCTCAACAGATCGTTGTCGTTCTTTCCATCGGAGTATACCGTGAAACTCGGCACCAGCACTCGCAAGGCCACGGTCGTCCCCGGACAACTGACATCAATCAATGCATTTCATTAAACCTATTCCGGCTCTGAGCCGCCCGACTGCCCGGCCTGTATAACACGAGCCGTTACGAGCAACTGCCCTACATGGCGCTGACTGTGTTCCGCTGCGTGAAAGAGAAGACCGATGACGGTGGTAGGAATTTTCTTGCGGCCGAGGAATCTGTCTTCAGTCAGTGATGACTCCAGTGTTGTCTTTAGCTGACCAATGGCAGCCTCCACCTTTGTTTTAATGTTCTCGAGCAATACGGACGGATCGAGAGATTCTGCCGGGACCTCTTTCTCCGCTGCAAGCTCTTTTAACTGGTCAGGCGAAAGCGATTCACCGCGCGCATAGGTAAAAAGCCTGTCGATTACGCCAGCGATGTGGAGAAGGTGGAACCCAACCGAAGCAACCCCCGCAGGTCGTTCCCAAAGTTTGTCAGCCGGAAACCCTTGCATGTAGCGATCCGTCTCCTCCACAACTTGTAATAACGAATGCGCCACGGGCTGTAACAGAGGTGGCACACCACCAATCGCACCGCGCTGCCAGACCTCCCTTATTTCTTGCCGAATAGTTTCCATGTTCCCGTGTTAAACTGGTTATCTGAAAGGATGTACCCAAGTGTTTGGGTAGTACAAGATCAGCACCTTTTTCTAAAAATCCTAAGAAGAATTTCCCTGCGAGGCATTCACCAGCAATGTAAATCACTGCAACGCTAGAAAGATCGGCGGCACATGATTACCTTAGTCTGATGAACTACCAAAGTACATCGGCATGAGTCATTGTTACCATTATACCAAGACCCGATATGGCGCATAAGCAAAAATTCCTGCGACTGGACTCGCTTGTTGCATTTCTGCAAACGGAAAAAGACGGCGATGAGATCTTCATTAAATACAACGGTCAGAAGATCGTACCCAGTGAGGCGAAGTTCATTCGCATGACAACCGACGAACCCGTACCGCTTCAGGTGGAACTACCGCTTGATCAGACGCAACAGTGGGTAGAGCTTGAGTTGTGGGACTACGATCGCTTTTCCGCCAACGATCATCTCGGCAATTTCCGCCTGCTCGTCGACGAAGTCGCCGAGAATTTCACAGCAGAGCTCCGCAGAGAAGCAGAATCGGAAGGGAAATATGTGCTGAACTGGTCAGTCATCGAGCGTTTGAATCATCCGGAGAAAAGCTAGGTCAGATACTCCAGACACCCGTTCTTGCCGCGGAGAGATAGACCTCCTGTCCCTCCTGAAGATTCGTGTGCGGGGTTCTAACGGTGATGATCTTCTCGCCGATAGCAATTTCAGCCTCGCTATAGGTGCCGTAAAATTGGACGGTTTCTACTCTACCTCGCAGGGCAGAATCGCTCTTTCGAACGATCCTGAACTGCTCCGGCCGCACCAACAGCTTCGATGTACTACCTATCATGACCTTCTTCAGCGCAGCAAGACGCGAAAATTTGCGGAATTCCCCCCGCTCAATGACGTTGAACTTGCCGAACAAGCCAGCTACATACTCATCGACCGGCCTATGGTAGAGATCGCCTGGTGTTCCCATCTGAGCAATGGTACCGTCTCTCATCGCAATGAGCTTATCCGCCCATGACAACGTATCCTGCGGATCGTGCGAAACCAATAGACAGGTGATCTTCAATTTCAAGCCGATATCGCGAACAATGTCTTTCAATGCCATCTTATGAGCCATGTCGAGGTGCGAGTACGGCTCATCCAGCAATAACAGGCGTGGCCTGGAGATCAGCAGCCGGCAAATAGCCGTCCGTTGCTTTTCGCCCCCGGATAGTTCATCCGTACGCCGCGTGAGGAGATGCTCGATCTGACACAACTCATACAATGTTGACGCATCGCGGTCCGACAATTTATTCGCATACGACAGGACCTGCTCCACGCGCAGCGACTTTGGTAATTCAAAGTGCTGTGAGAGGTACGCAATACGTGGATGCCCGGGTACAAGTTGATCGTCGGGACCTAGGACTTTCATCCCTTCAAACAAGATATCCCCCCCATCAGGCTGCATCAGCCCCGCGATTAGCTTGAGCACAGTACTCTTCCCCGCTCCCGTCTCCCCTGCAATTCCAATCTTCTCACCGATGTGTTGTTGAAAGCTGATACCTTTCAATTCGAAGTTTCCCGGACCTTTCCGAGCGACGTGGCGTAGTTCGAGTAGTGGTTTTGGCATACACCGCAAATGTACGGAAGTAGTTATTGTATCCTACAATACAAGCCACACGTTGATTCCTCCGGAAAGCGTGATCAGTGCACTTCTGAGGACTTTCATTCCCCGATAAATCAATGTTCTCGAAGTCTCCACGGATACATTCATGAGTTCCGCAATCTCATCGTAAGATTTTCCTTCATCAAACTTTAACTGGATGCACATTCGCTGTCGTTCGGTAAGAAGATCTAAGGCATTTCTCAGCTTATGATTCAATTCCGACAACAGCTCCCCGCTGATGATCTCATCTTCAACCGAGTTTATCGATGAATCGACAAATAGAGTCTTCTGAAGATCCAGGTCGTTTATGGAGCGTACCTTTGAATTGTACTTCTTGTTGATAGTGTTCTTAAGCGATCTCAGTAGATAATATTCAATGTTATCGGTATCGCTCAGATTGTGTCTGTACTTATACAGATTTACAAAAACATCGTGGATGGAGTCCTTTACGTGGTCTTTGTCAGTACACATCTGCGCACCGTACTGGTAGAGTCTATCGATGTAAGTATCGTATAAACTCCCAAGTGCTGTCAAGTCGCCATCCTTGATCTTGTTCCAGGTCATCTCAATCCCGTGTGCATTATTCGAAACAAAATTGGGAGCCAGAGCGCAGATTACTGACGCAACTGTACGTGGGGTTGGCCAACGATTCCGGTTCTTTTCCCGTCCCTTAATTTAGGGATAAAACTCCAATTTTGAAGGTCCTGGATCTAAAAAAAAGGCTTGAGAAAGCCTTCTGCTGAAATTTTTCGTGTTTATGTGAGAGTATCAGTTTCCGGAAGGGAATAGGAAGCTTCCTCGGGGGTTTCCATGGTACTGTCATCGTCCCGGAAAGCCATTTCCATCTTCGTCCTGTCAAATTCCCGCTCGCTACTCGCCAGCCATACAGTAGCCACTCCGTTCCCGATAAAGTTTGTTATGGACCGTGCTTCCGACATAAACCGGTCGACGCCCAACAGCAGAGCCAAACCCTCAACAGGAATGATCTTCACCGCCGTGAGCGTGGATGCCAGCACAACGAAACCACTGCCCGTCACGCCAGCCGCCCCCTTGGAAGTAACAAACAGAATGGCTACGATGGACGCGATGTTTTCCCAGGTAAGGTGGATATTGAACGCCTGGGCCAGGAACAGGACGGACATCGATAAATAGATTGTAGTCCCATCGAGGTTGAAGGAGTATCCGGCCGGCACTACCAGACCAACGACCGGCTTTGAGCAGCCCATACGCTCAAGCTTTTCCATAAGTGAAGGTAGGCCGGCTTCTGATGAAGACGTTCCCAATACAATCAGCAGTTCTTCGCGTATGTATTTGATAAACTTCCAGAGACTTACCCGACACGAACGCATGATGAGATACAGTACAACAAACACAAACAACGCCATCGTGATGTATACCGTGACCATCAGTTTGGCCAACGGGATCATGGTGTCGATGCCATATGCGCCGATTGTATAGGCAATACCACCAAAAGCACCAATGGGCGCGAAATACATGACCAAGTGCAGCGCGCGGAATACGTAGCGCGAAAGTCTTCCGAGCACGCGATTTACCTTTTCACGCGCTTGAAGCTTACTCAAGACAACGCCAAAAGCAATTGACACCAATAAGACCTGGATTGTGACATTGTCCTTCAGGAACTGCACCCAGTTAAAGTCAGTCGCTTGCCTTTCGTATTGCTTTACGTTTGCCTGTTCAACCTCTGAGGTAGCTACACCGGCACCAGGCTCTACCACATAGGATACCGCTACACCGATTAGCAGTGCCAACGTTGTAACCACTTCAAAGTACAGGAGCGCCTTACCGCCAACTCTTCCAACTTTCTTTAAATTGCTCATGCCGCTGATACCGAGCGATATCGTCAGAAAGATGATTGGATAGATAAAGACCTTTATGATTTCAATGAAGCCCGTTCCGAGTATGCGGGTTCGCACTGCCAAACCGGGCCAAAAGTGTCCCACCAGCGCACCTGTAAAGATCGCCAAGAGGACCCAAAACGTGAGGTTGGAAAGTATTCGCCTAAGTGTCATCTTCTCACCGCTTGTCCAGAAGCTCATTCCACCGGTCAATAAACTTCACAGAAGCATCGACCAGATCTCTCGTGTGTGCTTCCCCCCGTGCAGCGGTGGACTCCTTGGGATCCCGTTCCCCCCACACACCTGTTTGAGACATTTCCGCTGCGGAGGTCTTCTTCCCTGTTTCCTTTGCTTTCAGACCTTCTGCCAGAAAAAGCGTGGTAGCGGTTGGGTCGCCTTTTAACATTTCGGACAATATTGTCTTCATGTGGTTCGGCAATGTCAGCGCAGACGCCGACGCAAGTTTGAGCTGAACAAGATCGGGCATTAGGTAGAGAGAATTTGACGTCTCCGGCGTGCCCGCATGGCGATCCAGTTGCCGGCTGGCAGGGGCCGGATTCTTTTGCTGAAAAGGCTTTATCGCTTCCTCCAGATTAACCGCTACGGCGGACGTCGTCTGATTTACCTGGTCAACGATATATGCACTGATTGCCTTGTTCCCTCCATGTGAGTTCGTAATAATAAAGCGTTTGAACCCGTGCCTAATGAGACACTCAATAGCTTCCATATGAACCCGGATGATCGTCTCGGCGCTCAGGGTGATTGTACCCGGAAACTCCATGTGATAAGGTGACTGGCCCGCCAGCAGAACAGGTGCGACGAGGACATCTCTTTCCTGCGCAATCAACTTGCATCGCTCGATCCCGTTGATAAAGTCTGTACCGATCGGCAGGTGGTTCCCGTGCTGTTCGAGGGCACCGATCGGTATCAATGCGATATCTGACCTTTTGAGAAGTGAGGCAACTTCTTGTGAAGTCATGTGCGGCAAATAGTTTTTCGTCTTCTTTTCCGTCCAAAGCGGATTTGTTTGCGCCATTGCCTGGCCGGCAAAAATGCATATGATAAAAACAACGTAGTGCTTCATCTTTACTTCTTCTAAGTGAGGCCCAGATTTGATAGGCTGGCGTCGGCCTTGGTTTAACGGATAGAAATTGTTTCGAGGTGTTTCGGTATAATTACTTTCGATCCGGCTGATACGGCTTTTACTTCTTCAATGAAAGGCTTTAGTCGATTGTTTACCGGTTCTTCCTGCGAGAACCCATAGGGAACTCTGAAATTATCCCAATGAGTCGGAATAACTACCTTGGGAAAATTTGTTGCCGTCAATAGCCGCGCCGTGTATTTGTAGTTTTCATTCCTCGAAAGGTTTGCCCCCGCCAGCAGGACGTCAGGTTTCAACCCTGATATCTCTCTTTCCACAAAATTCATGGACCCCATGGTGAGTATCTCTTTGGAGCCAAAGCGAACCAGGAACATTAAAGACCCTCCTTCGATGAAGTCACCGATCTTCAACGGGGCCTTGGGAACCTCAGAATAGACTTCCGAATTATAGTAGTGTTTATTATTCAACGGTGAATGGATCGATGGGATCACTCTTACGGACATACCGTCGAACTGGTAGTCCTCGCCACCCCGTACTTCGTAAAGCAAATTATCTCCGATACCGTAAGCTCTGAGAATGTTGCAAGTAGTCTCCGTGCCGATGACTTTTGCGCCAGTCTTTTTTACGATGTATGGAACATCGGAAAGATGGTCGAAATGCGAATGATGAACCAGGATATAGTCGGCCTTGTTGATGATTCTGTTGATGGCCGAAGTATCCGGTTCGTAGTAATCGGACCTGTTATAGGTCTTCCTTTTATCCTCAGGATAAGCGTCGGACAATTTGAGTCGCGATACGTACGGATCAATTAGGATAACAAGCTGACCATCGGTGATTACCCATCCTGCTGTACCCAGGTACTTCAGTTCCAAGCCTCTTCCCTGCCCTAAGGTTTGAGAAGCAAGCGAAAGGAGCAGCGACAGGCACAAAATACCACTAACATATAGGCTGGTAAGATTCTTCATGAGATAAAAGTTTATGTTACGTAGGAATAGAATGCTCACTCAACCTCGACGATCATTTCTATTTCAACGAGTTGCATCCTAGGCAAAGCAGCAACGCCGATAGACGCCCTGGCATGCTTGCCTCTTTCCCCGAATACTTCGACCATCAGGTCGGAGAAACCGTTGACTACTTCGGGCTGCCGCGAAAAAGATGGATCCGAGTTCACAAGTGCCAATACCTTAACAATCCGCTTCACCTTCCGGAGATCGCCCAACATGCTTTTTAGAACCGCGATCTGATTGATGCCTGTCAGCCTTGCAGCCTTATATCCTTCTTCCAACGAGATTTCAGGTGTTCCTAGTTTGCCCACGATCTCTGTACCATCCGGATACTTGGGACCCTTCCCGGCAAGGAAGATCAGGTTACCGGAGCGGACGCCATTCACATAGTTCGCTACGGGTTCAGGAGGACTGGGCAAAACAATTCCGAGCTCTTCAAGCCGTTTCTCGGGATCGTAGTCTTCCCTAGCCTCGGGTGAGCCCGAGTTGGAGCATCCAACATGCAGAAAAGGTATTAAACCGAGCAGTAAAGAATACAGATACTTGTTGAACATACTTCGTTTATTTAGATGATTTCAATCTCTTGTTTTAAAATCCGCCGCCCGCCACAAAGGGTCGCTCTCGAAGTAGTTGCCGTTCGATACTACCGCAGATACCGTTCTTATATGAGATATATCTTCGAGGGGATTCTTATCCAGAATTGCGATATCCGCTTGCTTACCTTCCTCCAGCGTTCCGGTGACGTCCTCCATTCCCATTACTCTGGCAGGGATGATAGTAGCCGTCTGTATCGCTTCCAGAGGAGTTAACTTGCCGTACTTATGGTAAGCCTCGATCTCAAGGTATAGGCTAAAGACGGGTATAGCATTATCCGTCCCTGCGACTATGGGAACGCCCGCCCTGAAAAAGTCGCCGATGATCTCCATCGACTTCCGAATTTCCTTCCAGGCCCTTTCTGCCTGAGCAGGACTTACACCTTCCCGGAACCGTTTTCCTTCAAACAATTCATACGCAATCCTGTGAGCATCGGGCTCTATCTCTTCAACCGGTGCACCTTTTTGCAACGCTCGCACGATATCAAGCGAAATTGTGGGGTCGAGAACAGTCTTATGTTTCAAAAACAAATCGGTAGTTCGTTTAACCTGAGCTGACGTAACTCCTGATCTGTGGACAAAAAAGTTTCCGAGCTCGGACAGCTTTTTTTCCGGAAAAAGTGCGGAAAGAAAACGCGACCTGTGATTAAGCTGATTCATCCCGAGTTCAATTGCAGCCGCGGCATTCCCGACACTTCTGGGCACGTGTCCGGTTACTGTCATCCCTTTCGCGTTAGCTTCTCTGCATAGTATTTCAACAATATTCGGTTCTACACCGTTGTATATCTTGATCTGCTTGTACCCCCGCTCATGATAGAACGCGACGACCGATACGGCTTCCTCCGGAGTTCGTGCCCGAATCACGCCATTGCCCGTAATGCCCTCTCCGTCGACCATTCCTCCCAGTAAGATGTCGGGACCCATCGCTCTCTCTGTAGCAATGGCATCGCGGAAAGCTGTAGCAAATTCCATCTCGTTGCCCACGTCGCGAATGGTTGTAATGCCACCTGCGAGGTACGCCGGCGCCCACTGTACTTGATTCGCGTGCGCATGCATATCCCACAGACCCGGCATGAGTATCTTTCCTGCTACATCAATGACCCGGGCATCTTCCGGGATCTTTACCTTATTCGTCGGACCGATCACGCTGATCAAGCCATTCTCCACAAGCACTGTCATATCCTGCTGGACCTCCGAATGCACGCCGTCTATTACGTTCCCCCCAACATAGGCGGTCGTACGACCATCATCTTTCCTAAGATTCGCAGTGTAGTCAGACAACGCACTCATTTGTTCATCAACGTGCCCTGCTACGAAATGAGGCAACAGTTCCTCATACCCTTTTCTAACCAGTTCGCGGAATTGCGTATTAGCCTGCACCACCGCGACAAGATTTTTCGATCCGTCAAGCCAAATGGTTCGATAGCCCCAGTTGATGCCCTTTACAATGTATCTATCAAGCAGCACTTCCTTTCCCTTCAGCTGAACAGTGTCACGCTTCCGATGCAACATCGAAACCTCACCTCGCGGAAGCGTGGCTATTGCGGCAGGTTCGTTGTTCCGGAAATAATAATGGTATAGCATCATCTCGATACCCGCAGGCACACTGCTGTGCAACGGAAAGAATTCAGCAGCAGGAGCACGTATAGTGTCCATATAGAGCTCCTTAATGCGAACTTCACCACCGCTTACCTGAACGCTCAGGACATTGACGGTATCTTTCTCTGAGACGGTCCAGCTTTCATACGATAGAGGAGAAAACTCCTTGCTTAACCTCAAAGTGGCCACTGCTCCGCTAACCCTTCCTCTTTCATTTTCGCCTTGAATTGACTTCACTATAATACTGTCCCTCCCGACATCCACCTGATAGACTTCCTGTCCGATAAGGGACTGTCGGCGATGAACCAAAAAAGTATCGGCAGGGATAATGTCGGCTTCTGAATGTGAAGGAACTTCTGTACATGCTGATTGGAAGCCTATGAAGACCACAGCCACCAGCATGTATGAACAGAATAACGCTAATTTCATATTGTTTAAAATTCGGCTTTAATAGTATATCGAATCAGGGCCTGCGCATATTGAAATAGTAAACATTGTGGGCATCCGAGTTACTTTCAACTATGTCGGGTCTGCCATCTCCGTTTAGATCACCCGCAATGATATCGTACGTGTTGTACTTTTCGTCACTCAGCCTAACGCGACTCCATGCATTTCCATTGCCCTCGTTGAGAAAAACCTCGTTAGGTTCTTCAAAATTGCCAACGATGATATCCAGATCACCATCCAGGTCCAGATCAACGGAATACACAGAGGACGAATTCGAATTAGTGGAATCAAACACCACGTAACGGGAGAATTCAAGCTTGCGATCGCCGAAATAGATCACATTCGGCTCACCAATGTTGGCTACCACAATATCAGGAAATCCGTCTTTGTCAATATCCGCCACCGCTATCGCCCGTGTGTTGTCCTTCCCCGTACCATAGGGGATCTTTCTGGAGAAATTAAGCGCGCCGTCGTTCAGCAGAATATAGTTTTGCTGATGCTCACGATTCGCAAGCACAAGGTCGATATCTCCGTCACCATCCATGTCTTTGCCCTCTACGTCTATGGTTGCATCGGCATTTCCCCCAAAGAGTTTGGACTTTAGAAATTTTCCAGTGCCGTCATTAATACATATTTCGTTTTGCTTTCCTCGATTGTTAATAACGATATCGGGATATCCATCCTTATTCAAATCAACGATCGTAATGTTTCTTGTCGGCGCGTACCTCAGCCCAAATGTCTCACCCCTGGTAAACATCCCTGTGCCGTCGTTGATGTACAAATAGTTGGGCGCATTGTCGTTCCCAACAACAATATCAAGGTCACCATCCAGATCGATATCAGCGAACTCCGTGGAATAGCTTGTGGCGAACTCGGCATCCAAATGGCGCGAAACTGTAAAGATCCCTCTTCCGTTGTTAACGAAAATCTGATTCTGACCAGGCCAGTGTCGCCCGTTCGCAACGGCAATGTCATTGTCACCGTCGTTATCGATGTCACCAATGCAGATAGATGCTGTTCGCTCCTTGGACAGGCCCAGTATCAATCTGTCACTTGTCCTGAACTCGATATTCTGACCACTCGCTTCCGTCAGGACAATGACCATTAGCGCCAATCCGATCATCCTAAAATGGAGCCACCGTTTATCCATTAAATTCACAATTAGTTTCATTACCATAAGTGTTCAATGCCGGTTTCATAGACAGTCTACCGGCGAATTATTCTGGCGACGAAGAAGTGTCAAGAGAGGCAGCCACAGACGGACCAGCCTCTCTTGACATTATATGGTAGCCCATCAGTTGTACCCGGGATTAGGTTCAATGTTAGGATTGGCGTCCATTTCCAGTTGAGGAATGGGAAGCACCACGCGACTATCGCCATATTCGATGTGGCACGTATTGGAGGTGCAGTCCGTTCTGACAATATCCTGACCGGCGCGCATCAGTTCCCATAATCTTTGTCCTTCGAAGCAGAGTTCAAGTCTTCTCTCCTTCAAAATCGCGTCAATCAACTCCTCTCCTGTTGCTGTGATGTCAGGTGCTGACGCCACGGCTCGCTGGGAAACCTTATTATAGTCTTGTTGCGCTCCGGTGATATTGGTTCCAATTCGCGCCCGTGCTTCCGCGCGTATCAGGTATACTTCGGCTAAACGAATGACTTTTGTGTTGTCCTTGCCCGTAGGATCCGGATACTTTTTCATCCGGTAAGGCGCGTAATTACCGATCAGGCTGGGATCTTCGGTAAAAACCTGAAGTCTCACATCCGTGGGATCATACAGCGAAATCAAATCATTCGAAGGGAGGTAGTCGCCATAACCTTCACGCAGGTACATGTTACCCAAGGCGTTCTGTCCGCGATTGTCGGCCTCCGTCATCGAAATTTCAAACAGCGATTCCGAAGTATTGTCGACTCCCCAAAGATCGAGATACTTCGCATTTTCCACCAGAGAGTAAGCATTGTCGTTAATCACGTCAGTAGCCATACTCTCCGCATTGGCCCAATCTTCTTTGTAGAGGTACACCCTCGCCAGCAAGGCCTTCACCGCCGACTTCGAAAGTGTATTGGAGTTTCCACTCCTCGAAGCATCGCGCATCATACCAATGGCGGTTGTCAGGTCTGAAATAGCCCGGTCATAAACTTCGGCCACTGAATTTCGGGCGGGCTTGCGAAAAGGATCAAAAGAAAGCGTTATGGGAACACCCGCATGGCTTGCATCCGACGTATATCCATAGTGCTGGGCAAACAGCCTCACAAGATCAAAGTAGACGAGCCCCCGCAGGGCATAGGCTTCCCCAACAAGATGGTCTTGCTCAGCTTTGACAGCTTCCGGCACGTCTACTTCTGCATTAATTATGAAGTTGATCGCGTTGATGGTGCTATACAGGAGTGTCCATAGATTCGCAGCATTTCCGTCGGTCACGTTGACGTCGTATTCCGCATAGTCCTTTACTCTGTTTGCCTGGGAATTCTGCTTTACATCATCCGACATCACGTCCGGAATCACCACGAAAAAACGTCCATAGTAGTTCGCATTGGCAAGTTTGTTATAAACACCGGTTATTGAAGAATGGTAATCTTCCAAGGTAGTCAGTGCTTCTGTATCAGATACAGATTGCTCATTCTGCAAGTCCATGAAGGAATCGGAGCACGACAGCAATAAAGCTGTGACGAAGAGATATTTCAGTATGTTTCTCATTTGAAAGCGTGTTTAAATGGTTCACAGCCCAATATCCAATCCTACAGAAAACGTCTTAGCCTGGGGCGTCATCGCATCCGAGGTGCCGTTGATTGATTGTTCTGGGTCGATGTATGAGTTCTTGTCTTTCACAAAAGTCAAAAGATTCGTGCCTCTCAAATAGACACGCACAGAACTCAAATTCATTGTTTGAGTCAGCGATTCCGGAAGCGTATAGGCCAGGGTAAGATTTTTCATCCGTACAAAACTCCCGTCGAAAACCCACCGAGAATTGAATTGCTCATTGCTGCCTGGCTGGCCTCCCCACCTATGCTGAGGCCAAAGAGCATCAGTCTTTCCTGGTACCCAACGATTTTCAAAAGCGATCGCCGCCGTGCTTCTGGGAGTCAGACGACCATCGCTTACAAGTCCCCTTGCCCTTGCGTCAATGTTATAGTTCCCGTAGGAATACATGAAGTCCGCATTAAGCGTGAATCCTTTGTACGCAAACGCGGTATTAAAGCCTCCGAAGAAATCAGGAGATGCAGTCTTGCCGTCGTAAAAGCGCTTGGCCTGTCCGGGGTTGTTGACGACCTCATTCTTGGACTCATCGGCGTACCACTGAGGCTTCCCATTTGAAGGATCAACCCCTGCCCAGTTATACATATAGTAGGACTGGAAATCTCCTCCCACACGTCGAATGAAGGTGCCATCGATAAAATCGCTCGTGAGTTTGGTT
Source organism: Flammeovirgaceae bacterium (assembly GCA_044507115.1). Taxonomy (GTDB): domain Bacteria; phylum Bacteroidota; class Bacteroidia; order Cytophagales; family Cyclobacteriaceae; genus Chryseosolibacter. Next base: position 25,288 of record JBIQJZ010000005.1, read on the forward strand.
ATCTCATTATTGATAATGGTATAGTTCAATCCAAAATCCCAAGTAAAACTATTCTTCGTGATCAGGTTTGCACTGAGCGTGATTTCCAGACCTTTGTTGACCATTTCACCATAATTCTGCGTCAGGGACTGGAAGCCTGTAGTCAACGAAATAGGAACATCAAGAATCAAGTCAGAAGAGGTTCTGTTGAAGTACTCTACCGTACCATTCATCCGGTTGAACAGATCAAAGTCTAGTCCGATATTGAAGTTCTTCTGCGTTTCCCATGTCAAATCCGGGTTTCCGATTTGAGAAGGACTCCCACCGGGATTGCCGTCGTAGTCTTGGCCATACGTATAGAGACCGGCGTACGAAAAATTGCCGATGGCCGCGTTCCCGGTTAATCCCCAGGAAGACCTCAATCGCAAAAAGCTCAACGCCTTCAGATCACTCATGAACGACTCGTTACTGATCACCCAGCCGCCACCAATCGAGTAGAACGTACCCCATCGCTTCTGCGGACCGAATCTGGATGATCCATCCCGGCGTATGCTTGACGACACAAAATATTTGTGATTGAAGTTGTAGTCAGCTTTCGCGAACATTGCGATAAATGAATATTCGGTTCCGCTCCCACTCACACCAAATTCCGACGACGTACTATTCAGCGTCCGGAGTTTTTCATTAGGAAAGCCTTTTCCTATTGCTGAAAACGATTCACGCCTTGACTTCTGAGCCTCATATCCGACCAGTACATTCAGGTTGTGCCTGGGCGCCAATTCCTTCACGTATCCCAGCGTCTGTGTTCCAACCCAGTTCGTATTCAAGGTATTCGCTTGACTGACAGAACCGTTCACCGCATATGCATTCCCGTACCGGGGAGTTTCATACAAATACTCGTTGAGATTGATTATATCAAAGTTCCACTGAGACCTAAAAGAAAAGTGGTCAAAGATCTTCCAGGTCACGGCGAGATTGTCCATTACCCGTAGCTGTTTTATCTCTCTGATATTATCTCCGTTCAATCCTCCAACTGGATTAGCATCCAAAGGAAAATATGCCCGATGTTCAGTGTTGTATCTTCCAGCTTCGTCATAGATAGGGATTAGTGGAGGTAGCTCAATTGCATTCTTGAGCGGATTTTCCCATGAGCCAGCATCTGGAAAAGTATGCTGAAGGGAATTGGACACAAACATGTTATTCGAGACCGTGATATTCTTTCTCGCCTTGTACTCGAGGTTCGCGCGTGCATTCATCCGGCGGAAGTCCGAGCCAATGATGTAGTTCTTCTGATCATAATAGGCTCCAGAAAAGTAGTAGGTGAGATTGTCCGTCCCTCCGCTGGCGCTGAGGTCATAACTCTGGGTCACGCCCACCCTGCTGATGGCATCCAGCCAGTTTGTATCCGTTGTATCTCCCGTAACCGGGTCAAAAGCTTGCGGAAATGTCTGAATAAGCTTTTGGTGAGCCTGCTCATAGGTATCACCGTTGTTCATGTTTCCCTCCAGGAACAACTGAATATATTGTTTTGCATTGAGCGGCTTCAAAATATTCTTGTACGCCGGCGAACTTAGTCCAACCAATGTACTGAAAGTAATTTTCGGCGCCCCGCTCTTCCCCGATTTGGTCGTAACCAGAATAACGCCATTTGCGCCCCTTGAACCGTAGATAGCGGTTGCGGCTGCATCCTTCAATACAGAAATTGATTCAATGTCATTCGGATTCAGCGATGTCATCACGTTGCCACTTCTTCCACCATTTCCGTTTATGCTGGTCATATCCCCTGCGTTGACCGGGATTCCATCTACCACGTAGAGAGGTTCGCTTGAAGCACTGATCGATCCCGTCCCTCTTATCCGTATCTGAGTATTTGAACCCGGAGCTCCATCGATGGCTGAGGCTTGAAGGCCGGCCACACTTCCCCGCATCGACTGTTCAAACGTGGCAACGGGAACCTGCCGAAGGTCGCTGTTTTTTACTACGCTGACGGAACCGACAAGAGACTCCTTTGTCTCCTGGCCGTAGCCGACCAAAATCACCTCTTCTAAAAACGAGGAGGCCTGTTTCAAAACGACGTTGATGGTGGAACTTTCCCCCACTCTCACGGTTTGTGTTTCCATTCCGACAAAGGAGAAAGACAGCATCGATCCAGGTTCGGCTGCAAGCTCGTAGGTACCATCGATATTCGTCTGAACTCCCTTTGCAGATCCCATGATTACAACAGAAACGCCTGGCAATCCTTCTCCGGTCTCATTTGTAACGGTTCCTCTAACGACAAAGTCCTGCTGGGACTGATCCAGAAGTCCGACCACTTCATTCGCTGATTTTTTTTCGAGGCGTTTAACGACTACCTGACGATTGTCGATCTTATAACCCAACGCGGTATTCTTGAATGCTTCGTTCAATATCTCATCGATCGTGACATTTCTTAAGTTGATGGGACCTGCCATCTCCTTGCCGACCACATCATCTCGATAGAAGAAATGAAAGCCGGTTTTGCTCTGAAGTTCGCTCAAAAATTCCTCGACTGTAGCTGCTTCGATATCGAAGTCAATCTTGACTTGAGCATACGTACTGGCCTGAACAGTCGAAATACTCAATACCAACACCAATAGTCTCATAAGTGTACAAAGTATTGCTCCCTGGAAATTAATTGTACTTCCAAGGATGCCCTTAAAGAGATAATTCATAATTTTGATTTGGGATTAGTAATAATTATGATTGTTGCTAATGTTCACCGGAAGGTGTGTCCGCACCTTTCGGTTTTTCTCCTTATTCTGGTATTTATTAGTTCATAGGCATCGTCTTTTGGTTAAGAATTATTACGTTTTTTTCTTCAAATGAATAGGTGAAGCTGGTTGTCTCTTCAATAATTCTGATCACTTGTTCGACATCATCTTTCAGATCCAGGTATCCTGAAAACCGTTGGCTTCTCAGCGATTCAGACACGATCTGGATATCGACGTTATAGTACCGTGATAGCTTTTTCATGATGGATTCCAGGTTGTCGTTCTTGAAAACGAACACGCCATCCCTCCAGGAAAAGTAGCTTTCCACCCTTACTTCCGAAGTTTCGATTTCCAGGGAACGCTTGTTGTAGGTTGCCTTGGTGCCCGGTGTTATTTCTATGCTCCTCGTGCGTCCGAACAGATCATCGGATCGATAGTCCACCTGGACTCTTCCCGACTTCAACACAGTCGTAATACAATGCTCATCCGGGTAGTTCGAAACATTAAAAACAGTTCCTAAAACGCGAATTTGGTGATCTCGCGCCGTAATGAGGAATGGCTGCTCCTGGTTCGAGATGACCTCAAAGATACCCTCCCCTTCCAAGTATACTTCTCTTACGTTGCCAGCAAAACGACTCGGGTAGACAAACTTGGAGCCCGAGTTGAGCCACACCCTGCTACCGTCAGAAAGCGCGATCTGCGCCCTTTTGCCATAAGGCACCATCAATGTGTTGAATGCAACCTTCTCTTCGGTGCCAAGCTCGATGGATTTGGTGTCGTTGATGCTAATTGTCTTTCCGGTTTGTGAATACTTGATCACCGAACCTTCCTCCTCAATAACTACGCGTTCCTGGTCGTCGAGTAGCAAGATCACATCATCGCCATAGTTTTCCTCACGCTGCATCACACTGGCGATCTCGGCAGGTAACCATTCAGAGCTATCATTGTTCTGCATCAACACCCAAGCACAAATCAGCACCAGAGCGGCGGCCGCCATCGAAGCGTAGATGGTTAGCAATCTCCGTACTCTAAAGCCCCTGATCGAATTGAAAATCTCTTCCTTCAACTCTTTCTTCTCTTCGCTGGACATCCCTAAGTCACTGCTATTGTCTTTCACAATTTCGGGTTTAGATATCTTTTTCAATTAAAGCATGGACGATGACATTCATAGACATGTTTTTGATCTTTTTTTCCTGCAAACGCTACCAATGGCCAAATCGGCGCTTCCAATAATGGGAGGTAACTCTATGCAAAAAAACCGAAAAGGATTGCGGTATTTTATCGCACGGCTCGAATGGTGCGATGAATAGCTAATAGGATTTTGGTTTACTCCCGACTCCAGGGATCAAACCAGGCAAAGTATTTTCAGGCCTTACGCAGCGCCGTCATTATTCACCGCTGGCCTTTGATCAAAGTTTCTAGTTCTTTCAGGTGTGCATTGAACGCCTTCTTCCCTTCGCGAGAGGCGGCGTACGTGGTGTTCGGCTTGCGCCCGACGAATTGCTTGTTGACGACAATGTAGTTGACGTCTTCCAACGCCTTGATATGGCTCGCCAGATTTCCGTCAGAAAGATTTAACAGTTCCTTCAGGGTGGTAAAGTCCACCGTCTCATTGACCATCAGGACCGACATGATGCCGAGTCGGACGCGACTTTCAAATACCTTATTAAAATTTGCCAGTAACTTCTTCACCGCTCGTACTTAACATACATGTAGATGCCGTAGGCGATGTGCAACACTCCGAAGCCAATCGCCCAGAGTAAAAGCCCCAACCCCGGCATAAACAGCCCGACGAAACCGATCAGGAGTTCAACAAATCCCAGGGAGCGGATGTCGTTGCGCGTGTACTTGCTCGCGTGAATCAGGGCAAGGCCGTAGAAAGTCAACATCGCCGGCGCCACGTAAAAAGCGTTGCCGTAGTAGACAAACGCTGCGCAGAACACGCCGCCTGCGGCCAGGGGGATGAACAGGTTGCCGATCAGTTTTTTCGCCGCACTATCGAAAAGCAAATTACCATCGCTGCGTGCTCGTCGCGTGGTGAGGAAGATCCCGGTGCCGACGGCCAGCGTGAGCACAAGCACTGCATCGATGGCCAGGAACAATAATATGTCCGGGCGAGAAGGATTATACGCGTCGAAGGTCGACTCGCTCCCCTTCGCGCGCAGGTAGTAGTAAGCTGCACCCGCACCTGCCAACGCGTAGATGCCAGCCATTACACCTGACATGCCGCTGAGCGAAATAAACCGCGAGGAGCGTTCCATGAGCCGGCGGATCTCCGTCAGCGTTTGTTCCGGCGTGGTCTGTTCTTGGTCCATAGAAAGTACTTTGCTCATCAAAGCAAAGTACTTTCAGCTCAAATACCAAGAAAAATACCGTGAATAGCGCCGAACTACCGGTTACCATGTCGATGCGAAACAGCTCGCGACTTGTACCGCGAAATGGAAACGCATTGGAGCGATCCGTCTTCCATTCCGACAGAACCCATTGAACAGTTACGGGAATCGAGTCAGCATAGTGAAAATCCGCGATCACATTTCCAGGCATCTCGGTATGGCTGGTGTACAACAGTCCGTTCTTGACGAATTCCGGGTGAAACGCAAAGCTTCCGAACCCGGTAGCAAGTCCCGGCGCGTCGATAAAGTCCGGCTTCAGCTCAGCCATGTCCATGTAGACTTCCGGAACTCCCCCGCGAAGCTCGTGCAACTTGCCGCGAATGTCAACGATAAAGATTCGGTCGGTGCCCGGTGCGTAGTCGAGCTTTGTTATCCGGGTCCTGAATCCTTTCGGTGCGGAGCGCTGGATCTGTGTAACGTACTCGACTGCCACCACAAGATCAGAAGGCTGTATAGGTTGAGGAATCGGATCGTCGAGGGATGGAACAGAGCCGACGGCGACTTCGCCGCGCTGCGGCGGCGCCTGGGTGTGGAGAAAGGCGATGAGGTCTGTCAACTCAACATCGCTGTAATGGGCGAACGCCGGCATCATCGTCTTGTAACGCGCCAGAAGTTTTTGCCCGCGTTCATCTCCCGATTCAATGACTGCCTGTGGATTTCGGATGAAGTTTCGCAGCCAGTCGGGTGAAACTGCTTGCGTGATCCCGCCAAGTTGTGGTCCGATGCCATCCTGCCGGAAGTTGTGGCACGCGCTGCAATCCTGCTCAAAGGTGGTTTGTCCCCGGGCAATCGTCGCCGTATCGCTTGGTATGTCCGAGTATTCGGGTTTGGACGTGCAACCGGAGAAGCATATTGCCGTCGAAGCTAACGCTACAGCGATAATCAGTATGTGTGCTCTCATTTCCTTACTTCACGCATGCGCGTCGGCATTAACTATTTTGCGGCGATCACTTTGTATACCACGCCATCGGGCATTGTCGAAAGATAGATCTCGCCCTCGTGATCGCGGCCGAAACGCATACTCAGACGCTCAGAGCCTTGACACAATTCCTTAAAGGAAGTGATCTTTCCATCAAGGGAAATGCGGAACTCCTTCATGGGCGCTTTTTCCCCTTCCTGGATGTCAGCTGCATTGACATAGAAGAGTCGGCCGTTGACCATGTCACCGAAGAGATACTTCCCTTTGAGAGCGGGAATGGTGTTCCCCCAATACTCGTAACCGCCAATGATCGCGTTGCCTTCGTCGTGATCGTACTCAGCAATAGGATAATCGAAGTTGTTGGCTTCGTCATCGGGCGGAAGCGGATAAATGTTTCGGGTGCTTTCCGTCAGATAGATCACAAAACTTCCTTCGCGAAACGGCCAGCCGTAGTTGTGACCCGGGAGGATCAGATTCAATTCCTCGATCATGTGCTGCCCAATGTTCGAAGAAAGCATGTGGCCCGACTTTGTCCACGAGATCTTGTGAGGATTCCGAAAACCGTATGCATATACCTCCCCCAGCGCTTTCGGGTTCCTGCTGGATACAAACGGATTGCCAGGCGGAATGCCGTACTTACCGTTCTTACTATTGCGTCCCGTAGGATCAATCCGAATGATCGAGCTCCAGATATTTTCGGGGCCGATGTTGATATGGATAATACCTCTCTCGGCACTCCCACCATCGCCGATACCGACGTACAACAGTCCATAATCTTCGTCACCGGGTTTTGACAGCGGATTGAATGTTATCTCCTGCACGCCGTGCGACCTGCCCACCATGTTGATACGAAGCATTTCACGGTGTTCCCCTTTAAACGGGAAGCCGTTCGGGTTGGATGTCTTCCATTCGGACAAAACCCACTGCAGCGTTACGGCCAGCGTATCTGCGTAGGCGAAGTCAGCCGGAGCCGAGCCCTTTTTCTCCGTATGCGTTGTGTAAAACAGGCCATTCTTTTCAAACTCGGGATGGAATGCGAAACTGCCAAAGCCGGTCGCATGTCCGGGTGTGTTGATAAAATTCGGCATGTGCTCGGCAATGCTGAAGTAGGGTTCAGCGCGCGCACCCTCAACGCGATACAAGATTCCCCGCAGGTCGAGCACAAAGAATTCTTTTGTGTCGGGACGTGAGAAAAATTTAGTAATGCGCGCGAGCGGATCCCGATCGCTCGTGGCCGGCATCTGAATTACCTTCTTCATCTCAACAACGAGATCGGACATTGGGATACCCTCCTCAATGGGATTTGCAAGGGCGAGTTCGGTGCGCTCGGCAACAGACAATTTCACGGGCGCCTTCTGGGTATGCAGGTACGCAACGATTCCCTTTAGATCATCATCCGTGAGATAGCTGAACGAGGGCATGACCGACTTGTATTGATTGTGCAATGACACGGCGCGCACATCACCGGCGTCGATAGTGGACTTCGGATCGCGGATAAAACGCTCGAGCCAATCGACGGGGACGGCTTCCGTTATGCCTCCGAGAGCCGGTCCAATTCCATCGTGCTCAATGCTGTGGCAGGCTACGCAGGTTTGATTGAATATCGTTCGGCCTGCTGCTATAGAGGCGGAATCCGTCCTGATTTCACTCGCAGTTCGCGAATCAAAACTACAGGAGGATAAGAAAAGGACAATTGCCGGCAAGGCAGCCGGCAACAGGCGTGACATGTTCCTCGAGATCATCGGATTGTTAACGATTGAATTCTCAAAAGTAAGGTATTTTCAGTACCTATTGCCCCGAATGGCCGGAAAATCCAGGGTGCAAAACGCTCTCTCTCGCGTCATTGTAATGCTAATCTCCTATCTTTGCGCCTTTTATTTTCCAAGCATGATCTCAGTCGACAATGTGAGCGTGGAATTCAGCGGAGCCGCGCTGTTTAAGGATATTACGTTTAACATCAATGAAAACGACCGCATTGCTCTGATGGGCAAGAATGGCGCGGGGAAGTCGACATTGCTGAAAATTATTGCCGGTGTTAACAAACCCACCCGGGGCAAAGTCACAGCCCCGAAGGACGCAGTTATCGCCTATCTCCCTCAGCACCTGCTGACCCAGGATACTGTTACCGTGTTCGAAGAGGCATCAAAGGCGTTCTCGCGCATCCTCGACATGAAGAAAGCCATCGACGATCTCAACCACCAGTTGGAGACGCGCACCGACTACGAATCAGACGAATATTCGAGGATCATTGAACAAGTCTCGGAGTTGAGTGAGAAATACTACTCCATCGAAGAGATTAACATCGATGCCGAAGTGGAGAAAACACTGATGGGACTTGGCTTTCAGCGTTCCGACTTCGGACGGTCAACGGCCGAGTTCAGCGGTGGATGGAGAATGCGGATAGAACTTGCCAAGATACTTCTTCAAAAACCGGATCTTATCCTTCTGGATGAGCCGACAAACCACATGGACATTGAGTCGATTCAATGGCTCGAGGAGTTTCTGGTTTCAAACGGAAAAGCCGTAATCGTCATTAGCCACGACAAAACGTTCGTCGATAACCTGACTAACCGCACGATCGAGATTACGATGGGCCGTATTTACGATTACCGGACGAACTACACGCACTACCTTCAACTCCGCAAAGAGCGGCGTGAGCAACAACAAAAGCAATTTGACGACCAGGCCAAGCAGATCGCGGAAATTGAGCAGTTCATCGAACGATTTAAGGGAACCTATTCAAAGACGTTGCAGGTGCAGTCGCGGGTCAAGATGCTGGAAAAAATGGAGATCATTGAAGTCGACGAGGTCGATACATCTGCCCTCAACCTGAAATTTCCGCCTGCCCCACGATCGGGGAACTATCCGGTTATCATTGAGGAGCTTTCCAAGAGCTACGGAAACCACACGGTCTTCAAGGATGTGTCGTTGACCATCGCCCGCGGAGAGCGAATCGCTTTCGTTGGCAGGAACGGTGAAGGAAAATCGACGCTCGTCAAGGCTATCATGGGCGAGATCGAGTTTCACGGAAAGGTACAGATCGGGCACAACGCCCTGATCGGATACTTCGCTCAGAATCAGGCATCTCTCCTGGATGGTGAACTTACCGTATTTGAAACTATTGACACGATCGCTGCCGGAGTCATACGATCGAAAATTCGCGACCTGCTTGGTGCATTCATGTTCGGTGGAGAT
>JBIQJZ010000006.1:0-34463 GCA_044507115.1 Flammeovirgaceae bacterium
GTTTTTTTCCATCGCTACTGTGGTTTATACTTCAATATAGCGTTTATATGCGAAGAAAAACTCACCGATCCACCAGCTCTTTTACAGACTCGCCGTAGTAGTCGACTTTATCTGCCTTTATCTTTAGAAGTGCGTGCCATCTCCGGAAAGTGTTGACAAATACCGCCAGCATAAGCAGCATGGCTAGCAGGGCCAGCGACGCGAGAAGGTATTGTTCCTTGGGCAGATAGATGTTCCTGATCTGTTCGTAACCCGCCCAAAAAGTAATGATTGCCATAAACACACCGGGGATCGCGGAACACAGTGCATACTTTCCCCGGTTGAGACGGATCAACATCGTCGTACAGACAATTAATCCGCACGCGGCGAGCAACTGATTGCTGATGCCAAACAGCGGCCAGATGCTGCTAATATTCCCCGTATAAACCAGGTACCCCCAGGAAAAAGTAAAAATGAGGCTACTGATCATTATACCCGGCATCCAGTTCTTCTCGTGAAATTTCGGAAAGACATTCCCGAGCATCTCCTGCAAGAAAAATCTCCCCACCCGCGTGCCCGCATCGATCGCCGTCAGAATGAAAACGGCCTCAAACATAATAGCGAAGTTATACCAGTATGCCATCACATCGTCCATAAACGGAATGCTATTAAAGATATGGGCCATACCCACCGCCAGGGAAACGGCGCCACCCGTACGCCCCTGCAGGTCGATGCCAATCATTTCACTGAAGTGGGCGAGATCGACGGCGTGCAACCCGGGATTTTGCGCGAGAAACGCATCGTATACTTCGCGCGGCGTATTAATAGCAAAATAATCTCCGGGCACCAGGGTACACGCCGCAATGAGCGCCATCAATGCCACAAATCCCTCGACGCACATCGCTCCGTATCCCACAAAAAGAATTTCCTTTTCGTTGCTCAGCATTTTCGGAGTGGTTCCCGTGGCAATGACTGCGTGGAATCCCGAAATAGCCCCGCAGGCGATGACGATGAAAATGAACGGTAATACCGGTCCGCCGATCACCGGACCACCGCCGTGAATGAAGTCAGTCAAGGCAGGCATCTGCAGCGTTGGATGGACGAATATTACACCTACCGCTAACATCAGGATTGTCCCGATTTTTAGATACGTCGAGAGGTAGTCTCGCGGGACTAACAATAGCCATACCGGTAGTACTGATGCCAGAAATCCGTAGATGGCAATGGCCACAGATATCGTCTCAATTCTCCAATGAAACAAGTTGCTAACCTCTCCTATCTTCATCAGTTCATTGCCGCCTACGATCCCCGCGATCAAAAGCAACGCTCCAATGACACTGGCTAGCGTCACGCTATCCTGGCGGTAGCGCATGATAAGCCCCATGATAATCGCAATCGGCATCGTTGCGATCACGGTAAACAGCGACCAGGAAGCTTCGTGCATGGCGCTGATACACGCGAGTGACAAGCCTGCCAGGGTAAGAATGAGAATAAACAAGATTGCTATCCCTGCGATTAATCCGGTACCACGACCGACCTCCTTGCTGGCGATACTCGCGAGGCTCTCGCCCTTGTGCCGCACAGATGCAAAAAGCACAACCATGTCGTGAACGGCTCCCCCGAGAACGCAGCCGATAAGAATCCAAAGCGTTCCAGGCAGGTAGCCGAACTGTGCAGCGAGTACGGGACCGACGAGCGGCCCGGCTGCAGCGATAGCGGCGAAGTGGTGTCCGAATAGCACATTCCGGTTGGTAGCAACATAGTCCTTGCCGTCGGCAAACTCAACGGCCGGGGTAATATGATCGCCGTTCAGTCGCAGTACCCTGCGGGCAATAAACAGGCCGTAGAACCGGTACGCAATAGCAAATACCAACAGTGCAACAAAAACCAGTGTAAGGGCATTTATACCATCTAAAAACTCCATGTCTGACTATTTTCTATCCTGTTGTTTTTCTTGCTAGCTCATCACCATCCTTCGCGAGCCAGACGACAAGTTGCATACCCGTTTTCGTATACTTCATGTAAGCTCTGATCAGTGGGTTCAAGACTTTCGGCATGAACGTATCACAAACGTAATAATGGTAATCCAGTATCCGATAACCGCTCATAACTGAATTCCGGACAAACGAATCAATTGAGAATTCATACAAGTGATAAGGGCTGTGCATCGGACTGATATTTCCAACGTAGTCATCCATCTTGACTTTGTACGTCCAGTTGATCAACCTTCCGACCAACCATCGCGCATTCGGAATCTCGATATGGATCAGCCCGTCCTTCCGAAGCCAGGGCAATACCTTTCTGATCGCGAGTGATGGGTCATACAAATGTTCCAACACGGCGCTGAAACTAATAAAATCAAAAAATTCGTCCGGAAAGGATGCTTCTTCGATCGTGGTAAGCATTAGGCGGGCTGGATCCACCTTCATTCGCGACAGCGCACGTTCATAAAAAGGCTCGGAGCCCTCAATTCCGTACGCATCAAAACCCGCGCGATTTAGCGCGATCATTTGTTTTCCCAATCCCGCGCCAATATCCAATGATCTCATGCCGGGTGAAAGATGCTTCAGTCTCCGAAGGCGATCGATCTCCGCAGCAAAATAATCGTTAGTATTTGTAAAGTATTCTTCCTTCCAATAGTTCTCGGGAGGCACACCGTAGTGATCCTGAAGACTTTGCGGCACAGGCATGGGGTTGGAGAAGATGAGTCCGCAATTTCGGCATTTGACGACAGAAACTGTAATTCCCGTCTTTCGCGACGGGCGCAGACCTTGTGAGCGATTAAGGCGCCGACCTAACAGCCGGAACGATGATGCCGCCGCACCACACATATTACAGCGTGTTACATCTTTAAAGGTATAGGTAACATCAGGCATGCGGCCAGTGAAATCAAGCGGAAATTTACACCTTCAATATTCCGCGGAACCCCCTGGCAGCGTAATACGATTCTGCGCCGTTGTGATAAAGAAAGACGGTGCGATAACGGCAATCGCAAAACAGCGCTCCGCCGAGCTTTCGGATTTCGGGTGGCGTCCAAACCCAACTTGATGTCTTCGTGTCAAACTCGCCAAGCTTCTGCAGTTCGCGATATTGTTCCTCCGTGAGAATCTCGATATCCATGTCGGCCGCCATGCCGAGAGCGCTATCCTTCGGCTTGTTCTCCTTGCGCGAGGCCAGTGCCTCCGGATCATAACATATACTCCTCCGGCCTTTCGGGCTTTCCACAGAACAGTCGACAAAAATGAACTCGCCGGTCTTCTTGTCCTGGCCGATGACATCAGGCTCGCCGTCAGTAGCTTCCATTTCGGCAAGGGAGCGGACTTTCGCCGGCTTGCCTTCCAGGCGAGCTCTAACTTTGTCCCACGAAATTCCCTTATGGCGCCCCATGTTATTCTCAAAACGTTCACGGAGGACGTCTAGCAGCCGCTCTCGCTCTTTAGCCGGAAGTTCTTTCTTTGAAGCTGATTTCTTTGCCATTCGAACAGTCAAATTTCTCGTACAAAAATCAACGCGATAACACTCAACGTGCAGTCGCGAATCCAACACAAGGTACTAAGCACATTCCCATTCCGAAAGGCAATGCCGGGAAAATCAACGGCCAAGCCAGCGCGTGATCGCTGCAAACAACTGATTACTTGCCGGAAAGCGAGGGTGTTACGCGGCCAATTTACGGCTTTCGGGCCGCGTATACCACGAGATAGCAGTCAAGGTAATCATTAGGATGGGAGGAAAAATCCCTTCTGATTGACCCGATACGAAGTGAGAATATATCGCCCCCAACATGGTAAAGGCAACGCCGGCGTAGGCCCACTCCTTTATCCGCGGTGCCCCCGGGATTAAGATCGCCACGGCAGCAAACAATTTTGAAACTCCGAGTAACGTAAGGAGGTACGACGGGTAGCCCAGGTCCAGAATGAACTGGACTTCCTCCTGAACACCCAGCGTCTGAACGATACCGGTGGATACCAAACCGAGCCCCAGCCATACGGTGGATATCCAATACGCGATTTTTCTTGCCTTTGTCATCGAACCTAATTTTGTCTTCCTCGGCCTTGACTTATATCAACAAAGTCTACGATCACTTGATCTTCGCCGGTTCAGTCATTGACCACAAAAGTCTACGTCGCCGAATGACTACACAAGGAAATATCGGGAATATTCCGGTTTTTCCATACCTTGCAGTGATTTTGGTTTGCACACCGCAGATCGCGGGGTGCAATGAAAAGGGAATACCGGTGAGACTCCGGAGCAGTGCCCGCTACTGTAATCCCATCTCCGGAAACGGAGCATGCTTTTTGCCAATCCTCCTTGCCATTGTCTTGTTATTCAGGATGAGAAGGCCGCAAAAAGTTGGGAAAGCCAGGAGACCTGCCAAAATGAATGAGTGATACATCTCTCGGAAGCAAGAGACTGTAGTCAGAAACCGATTCACTACGTTTATGGCCAGAAAGCCAGGAAGCATCTTTTTCCTGCTTTGCGCGCTGTACGCCTTTAACCTGAAGGGCCAGAGTACATTCGACTCTGCCCAAGTGTTGAAGCCAGTTACCGTAACGCAAAGTCGGCTACGCGATCACGTTATCGCGGTCTATTCTTTGCCCATTGACAGCTCCATGTTATCAACGGCATCGAATGGAAGCCTGACCGACCTGTTGCGGAAACAAGGGTTGGGACACATCCGCTCTTACGGTCAGGGAGGACCTGCGTTGCCATCGTTCCGCGGAACCGGAAGCAGTCACACAGCGGTACTTTGGAACGGCATCAGCCTCGTCAGTCCCCTGTCTGGACAACTTGACCTCTCGCTGTTGCCTGTTGCACTGTTTGAAGATGCTGCCATTCAAACCGGAGGATCCGCAAGTCTCGCCGGAAACGGTTCGATCGGCGGCAACATCCACCTGAACAACAATATCGAATTCGGAAAAGGTTTGCGCGCAACAGCTTCGTCTCACCACGGCTCCTTTCAACACCACTACCACGACGCAGGCTTCCGACTGAGCAACAAGACGTTTGGCATGTCGACAAAAACCTTCTACGAAAAGTCAAAGAACGACTATCCGTTCCTCAACCGGAGCGTATATCCTCCGAAGCTCCAGCGACGGGAGCACGCCGCCTTCGAGCGATATGGTTTGCTTCAGCAGCTCCACTGGCAAACACAGAAGAGTGGGACTATCTCGTTGAAGTTCTGGTGCCAGAAAAGTTTTACCGAAACGCCCAACCCGACGAGCATACCGCGTCCTTCGGAGACAACTCAAGACGATGTCTTCTATCGCGCGATCGCAGGATGGAGTATCAGTCGCGGACGCTGGGACGTCAACTACCAGGCTGCATTTGTGCGCCAGGAGCTCGACTATTCCGACCCGGTGTTGAATCAGTTTCCAGTGACCCGATACAATAGTTCCATTCACAATATCGAAACAAACCTGCACTTCCCGAACGATGGTCAACTGACATCAGGTGTTCACTACACCTGGGAGCAAGGAACAGCGGATGATTTTGGTAGTTCGTCACCAACCAGAAACCGCATGGCTCTCTTTTCGGCGTACAAGATTCGAGTAGCCGACGCCTGGACATTCTCCGTTTCGGCGCGCGAAGAGATCACGGACGGACAGCTGATGCCCCTTTCTCCTGCGTTGTCTGCACGATACGGCGTCAGCAGTAGGATGCACATCTTCGCCAACTTCTCGCGTAACTACCGGATCCCAACTTTCAACGACCTGTACTGGAAAGGAGTTGGTACACGTGGCAATCCCGATCTCAAGACAGAGACATCACTCAGCGCAGAAACAGGAATCAACTACGCGAGCGAAACGTGGACTTTCAAAACCGTCCTCTTCAGCAATCACGTGGACGACTGGATACAGTGGAACCCCGAAAGCGGGCAAGTGTGGATGCCTCGAAACGTCAAAAAAGTCTGGTCGCGGGGGGGTGAATCGCAACTCTCTGCCCAAGCCAAAATTGGCTCTGTCGCGCTTAACACGACGATGGTGTACAGTTTCACAAAGTCAACAAATATCGACGTCTACCAGATGGGAAATCCGAATGAGATCGGCAAGCAACTCCTGCTAACACCGCTGCATGAAGGAAGCATCACCGCCCACGCCGGGTGGAGGAACTACACGTTCAGGCTGGTGAACACGTACACCGGAAAGCAATTCAACGATGGCGACAACTCGCCGTATGCAGCGGTCGACGATTATTGGCTGACGAACCTCTGGTTAAGTAAGGGCTTCGACACACCGACCGTGCGCCTCAAGGTTACGTTTGAGGCAAACAACCTTCTTGATGTGGCGTACGCGGGGCGTCCAGGGTATCCGCTACCTGGAAGGAATTTCAAAGCAGGCATTCAAGTGCAATTCGATAAACCAACAAAAAAATGAAACTCAGAAGAAAACTATTCGCTCTGCTGGCGCTGTCGGCAACCCTCTTTTTCCAAAGCTGCAATGAAGACTCTCCCACGCCAATTACACCTGGCGCGGAAGGCTTCTTCATCATAAATGAGGGTGGGTACCCCAACGAGAACAGTTCCATTTCTTTCTACGATCGCCAAACCACTAACGTCACCAATAATATTTTTCAGTCCGTCAACGGAAGGAGCCTCGGTCTTCAGGCACAGTCGATGACAGTCTTTGAAGGCAAGGGGTATATTGTCGTCCAAGGATCGAAAAAAATCGAAGTGATCGACGCCAGTGACTACTCTTCCTTGGCAACGATCACGGAAGATTTGGAGAATCCGCGATATGTCATCGGCATCTCAACGGACAAGGCATATGTCTCCGACTGGGGCGCAGATGGTCTCACAGGGTCAGTAAAAGTGTTGGATTTGAATAGCTATCAGATCATGAAATCAATTTCAACCGGAAGCGGCCCAAACAAGATGCTGAGGATTGGAAACAAAGTATATGTCGCAAACTCAGGAGGGTACGGCAAAGATAATACGGTAAAGGTCATCGACACATCCACCGACGCTGTAGTCGAAACCGTGGTGGTTGGCGACAATCCCAATAGCTTCCAACTAGACGCTGAAGGCAACATCTGGGTTGCCTCGCATGGTGCGATCGTCTACAATGACGACTGGTCGATCGACGAAGAAAACAGCACGAAAGGATCGATCAGTAAAATCACACCTAACAATTCCGAAACTCTTCGGCTGGAGATGAGCTATGTCACGCTCGACGGTGCCACGGCACTTTCGGTCTCGCCTGACGGTCAGACACTGTACTATCTTTTCGACGGTACGCCATACGCGATATCGTCAACCGCCGCGTCATTGCCATCTTCGCCGTTCATTTCAAGAGTGTATTATGGACTCGCCGTTGACCCTGCAAACGGAAACATCATTGGTACGGTAGCACCTAACTTCAGTTCTGCCGGGAGCATCGAAGTGATGACTACTGAGGGAAATGTCATTGGTACCTACACCGCAGGTATCGGTCCGAGTGGGATTGCCTTTAAATAATCCTCCTGATGGGCTGGTAGCATATCACGGAGTGGCAAAACGCCCGGTATCGGAATACTCCGTCATCCGATTATCATGGTCCCAGATGCGCACCTTCCAAAAATATTTCGTATGAGGTTTCAACGGTGTGCCTGAATGCCTGACGTTGCTGCCGTGTTCCCCGAGCACTCTTCCACTGTTCCACACATCGCCGATATTGAGATCGATAAGCCGGCGCGAAGATGAAACCAGAACCTGATACCCCCGTTCGCTTTCCGCATGTTTGGGAAGCCTCCACACGTAGTTCGGAAGGCTGGGGGCATTCGGTTGAAAGTCGACTTCCAATGACTGCGGGGTACCCGCCATCACATCGCCGTATTCATTCACATAGGCGTCCGTCCGTTTCCGCAGCGTATTGAGTACGTGACGGTACTTACGGTCCAGAACAAGGTTGTGCATTTCGTCCGGATCACTTTGCAGGTCATACAGCTCCTCGATTGATCTATCATTGATATAGCGAAAGTATTTCCATCGCTCAGTCCTCACACCTTCGCTCGGTGGAATATTCACCGTCTCCCATAGATGCTCCACAAAAATATCCCTTCGCTGGTCGGTGATCCTGGTGCCCATTACAGCCGGAACCAGACTCCTACCCTGCCAATCACCTGGAGGCGTAATACCAGCAAAATCGAGAATAGTGGAGGGTACGTCAATATTGAGTACCATATCTGAAACCGTATGACCGGACTTAACCCGGGGATCGTAGACCACCATGGGAATACGGATCGAAGGCTCGTACATCAACCATTTATCGGCCAGCTGCCGGTCGCCGAGAAAGTAGCCATTGTCAGATGCAAATATAATGATGGTGTTTCGATCAAGATTTTTCTTCTTCAGCTGCTCGCGAATCCTACCGATTTCGCGATCGATCTCCGAAATCATCCGATAGTATCCTTTGACGCTGCGCTGGTATTTTTCAGGAGTATCAAAACGCCAATGCCACCGCGTGCGATTAAACCCTTCCTTCACGATCGTCGGAAGGCGCTCGAAATAATGGTCATCGCCCAATGCAGGTTCTTCAATCACAACATCGCGATAGAGCTGATCTACATCCGGGTCCCAGAAATACTGATCCTCCGACGGGTCGTGTCCGTGTGGCGCACTGAAGCTAATGGAAAGACAGAATGGTCTATCATTCGAAACAGAATCGATAAAATCCATCGCACGCGCGCCCGTATATCTCGTCAGGTGCACCGTATCACCATTCAGTGCTTTATAGTAGTATCCACGTGCATCCTTAAACTTTGTATTCCGGTCGTAAACTTCATACTTCTCGACAGGCACGCCGTTCACACCCAGTTTTCCAATGAAACCTGTGTAGTAGCCGTTCTCACGAAGAAATCGGGGGTACGACTGACGAATATGTTCATCGCGTACATTTTCAACCTGAAAGGTGTAGCCGTGTGTACGCTCGTAAAGCCCCGTCAGAAAGCTCGCCCGGCTCGCCGCACATATCGGTGTTGTGGAAAACGCATTGACAAAGCTAGTACCTTCGGCTGCCAGCCTATCCATCTCGGGGGTATGAATAATCTTGTTACCCCCGTATCCCACCGCATCCCATCGTTGATCGTCTGTGAGGATAAAAATAATATTGGGTCGGCTTTCATGCTGAGCATGTGCTGGCCCCGCGCCGACAAGCAATGAAGAAACACACATCAGGGGAGCACACGTCGAAATCAATCGTCCGATACGTAAGGAGATCGTCATACTTTCATCACAAAATCATGTCAGTAAAGGTACTACCTTTCTTCGCTTCAACCCAGTTTTCTGAGGCTGCGCGACACAGGTATGCAGCGATGTGCATTTATTGCACTTCGATTTCAAACGTTACGTCAACATCAGTTTCTCCTGACGAGGCCCCGGAATTGGGAGACTTCAGGTCCGGTTGATGTTTCAGGACAACCCGAAACATCCCCTGCGCCGCATCGCCGGTGTGCCATGCCGTAACCAATCCGATGGGCAAGCCATTCTCGTCTTCGTCTTCGTACCTGACATCATCGTCCCTGTTGTCTATGTTGCCATCGCCAGCAGGATCACTGAAGACATTGTTCGTCCAGCCGAAAAAGAACATATGTTCGTCTCCTTCATCCGATATCTCGTCGGTGATGTTATACCCCTCCGCAGACGCGTCGTCCACCAGATCGTTAGTCAATTCAATCGAGAGGGTGTATGGCGTATTCGCTTGCAATATGATCGGTCCATCGGTTTCCAGATCCTGCACACCTTCCCCATCCGGATCGATGGCCGCCACGACGACCGCTTCTCCCTGACCAACGGGGGTAAACGTTAGCGTAACACGAGTAATCATCTCCGGCGTATCCTCCTTTATGGGATCATCATCACTGCATGAAAAGAGGATTGTTGCTCCAAGAATCATGAAGGATAATGCAAACTGGATGTAATTTGATTGTGATTTGATGATATTATTTGTCATGAGTTATCAGATCAAAAGATACATTTTACTGAAAAGACGAAGTTGCGTCCGAGATCGTCCGCGAAATATCGAAAACGGTTGGTGTAATCGCGGTAACTGCTGTTAAGTGCGTTGTCGACTGAAAGCCTTACATCATATTGGACACGCTGAGCTTTCTTGGAGAATCCAATGGCGCCCGTCAGCAGAAAGTAGCCATCCGGTGGCTCCACAAAATCGAATATTGAGGCATCATGCTCAAACAGATCGACGCCCGATTGTCCGGCATCATACAACTCCTTTATAGAAACAACCCTCGGGGCAGTGTGTTGCCGGGCTACGTACTGGCCACCCGCCTCGATGTACACATTCTCCAACGCGGCGATAGCGTCCGGGCGATACCGGATATCCAGGGAGTATCGACTCGAGGGGATAAACAGAAAGAAGCTGTCATTCCTCACGTCCTTTGCATGCAAGAGCGATACCTTTGCTCCGGCTTCAAAATTGGTTGCTATTCGAGCGGCTGCACTGAGATCCGCACCCACGAAAAACGCATCGGTCCGATTGTACCGAAAGTAGGGATACACACCGCTGACATTTCGCGTGATCCCGCCTGGGCGTAAGTATACGTAGTCAAAAATATAATTCACGAATGGACTGATCTCCCAGTGAACATCTCCCGTCGAAAGCTCAACGCCCGCGACAGCCTTGAGCGACTGCTCCGGACGAAGGTTAACGTCACTCGTTTCCATCACCTCGTTGCTCGATTCGTCAAGCATGAGGCCATACTCAATCGCTGCGGCGCTTTGATGCGTTCCGATACTGTACAGTTCCGAAACATGCGGTGGTCGCCACGCGGTACTAACGTTGAACTTGAAAGCACCGCCAGTCAACACTGCGCGGGTGGCACCAAAAGAAGCGCTGATGTTGCTGAAATCAAACGACGAAGAATATCGAGTGTTTCTGAAGTCGAAACCTTTTACGGCGTAATCGCGGTAGTCATACCGGGTGCCCGCATCCAACGTCCACCGATCGAGAAAAAACTTTGCTGTCAGAAAGAGCCCGCCGGAGAAATTCTGAAAGTTTGGAATGAACGGGATACGTTGTGTGCCATAGATGTTCGTATTCGACTGAACCAGGGTACTCATCCCTATTGCAAAGGTGCGCACCTCGGAATGGTGTGTCTCCCACTCAGCATCAAAACTGTGGGTATATAACTCCAGATCGATGGAAGGTCGTTCGGACAGTGCTCCGATGCGGAGATCGTACTCTTGCCGATCATTGCGTTGGAACCCGTATTGAAAGCGCCACTCCCCCGAGTGGCCGGAGATGTGCCCATTAACCTTGAGGAGGTTGTGACTTACACGCTGACGTGGTGCCCGGATATCGTAGGAAAAATCTTCGGTGTACAACGGAACTTCGCGTTCCATCGCATTGACAAGGTCTTCGAGATTTCCGATAACCGTCCCTCTGAGGATTCCGGTAGTCGTCTGGAATCGGCTGAAGTAAATATCAAGACCGAGACTCCTGGAGTGGTAACCGACCGCAGCTGCATAGGCAAGTTCACGGACCCCCGTATTTGTCAGCGTATAGTCGGGTGCGGAATAATCCCCTCCGCGCTTCGCGGTGCCTTGAACCCGCCAGCCCCAGCCGGTGCCGTTCTCGATGCCTCCTTCGAGCATGCCGGAGATTGCTCCGGAGCGCCCATTGCTCTGCAACACGGAGGTAACTGATCCACCAAGGGTATTGGATTCGGGCAAGGGTGCTGGATTGACAACGACAACCCCTCCCAGCGCGTCGGTGCCGTACTTGATGGCAGAAGCATCTTTGATAACAACCAAATTAGAGGCAACAAAGGGATCAATTTCAGGAGCGTGCTCCGCCCCCCATTGTTGGCCCTCATGACGAAGACCATTATTCAGGATCAGAAGTCGCTGACTATGTAATCCGTGTATGACAGGCTTGAATATTCCAGGGCCCGATTGCAGTGATGTCACACCGGGAATCGCTTGCAAGGTTTCCCCCAGCGTCCTACCAGCATACTCCCCGAGTTTTCGCTCGTCGATTTCCGAAAAATTCGTGGCGTGTTCGGTATGCGCCGCATCGTGATGGCGAATGATAACTTCACTCAACTCCCTGACCTCCTCATGCAGCACGAAGTCTCTGCGTATGGTGCCGTTCAGTGCTAATGTGACGGAAAGTGTTTCGTATCCAATGTACTGAACGGTAACTGTATATGTGTCAGCGCAAAGTCCTTCGAACAAGTACTCGCCGTCGGGTCCGGTCGTCTGCCCGGTATTCCCGGGCGTCAGTAGTATCGCGACACCCAATAGCGGTTCGCCGTCGGTGTCAATCACCCGGCCTTGCAATGAAGTCGTACACGGAATTTGCGCCGGCCCTGTCATATATATATGACAGGCCAGCAATAGCACCAATGCTCTGGTAAACATGAAAATTGACGATTTAAGAACTGAAGAAACAGGGGCCGAGCAGTGCCCGGTGTTACGACAGTGATGGCGGGGCGCGCGATGAGGCGATGACGAAGCCACAGCCTTCGAAATCACTTTGATGCACCGTGAAGTGGTGTTGCGAAAAAGCTATCGACTTGTAGCCGATCGCAGGGAGTAATCCACCTCCCCAGTGGCAGACCAGATCACACATCTCACATTTATCGGAGACAAGGAGGTGCGCTCCGTGACCACAACCACGCTCATTGTCACCATGGAAGATCAACCGATGACAAGCGTCTTCTTCCTGCTCATCCGAGTGCAACTCGGCAGTGTGATCGTGTGTCAGAGAATGAAAAATTTGCGACTGCGAAGTTCCTGCGGCGTAAGCGCCAAGCAGCAGGAATGTCAACACCTGAAAGATGTTCCGATTGCGATTTCGAACGGTAGTCGGCAAAGACATAATTTATTCGGACGCCAAGATAGAACGAACTTTCTTTTTATGCAACAGTATTGCATTTGCCGCGGCACGGTATCCCGGCACATCTTTTCTTGCTACTTTTGCGGACATATCATGATCAATTCAACAGAGGCAGAAGAACGGGAGTATCTCGAAGAAATCAAGGAGAAGTTGGAACTGGGGCTGAAACGCGTTGAGGAAAGCGTGCGGCGATTTTCCGACGAACTCCGCCATACCAAAGCCTATATTCATGAACATCAATCGGGCATGGACGAAGCCGATATGGTGGCAGCGGAACAGTCAGTGAACCGTATGGCGTTTACGGGTGAATCAGCAGTGGCTACGCGGCGGAAGATCCTCAAACTGCGGCAGTCGCCCTACTTTGCCCGCATTGATTTTTCCCTGCCCGAAACAGAATCCAAAGCGATCTATATCGGTATCCATACGTTTGCCGACACTTCGGGAAACAACCTCATCTTCGACTGGCGGGCACCGATATCGTCCATGTTTTATGATTTTGAATTGGGACCCGCGTCGTACGAAACGCCGTCTGGTCTGGTTGCAGGCGAGATCGTCTTAAAGCGGCAATACCGTATACGCGACGGCCAGATGGAGTTCATGATCGAAAACGACGTAAGTATTCATGACGAAGTCCTGCAAAAGGAGTTAAGCAGGAGTGCAGACGACCGAATGAAAACGATTGTCGCTACCATTCAGCGCGATCAAAACGCCGTCATTCGGAATGAGACCGCGCCAGTGATGATCATCCAGGGAGTGGCAGGGTCCGGCAAGACTTCAATTGCTTTGCACCGGATCGCCTTTCTCCTCTATCGGTTTCGGGAATCGATCGCAGCGAAGGACATTCTTATCCTTTCTCCCAACAAAGTATTCGCCGACTACATATCAAATGTGCTACCAGAACTCGGCGAAGAACAAATCCCTGAGATGGGAATGGACGAGCTTGCCGAAGACCTTCTCGAAAATAAGTTTGGCTTCCAGACATTCTTCCAACAGGTTGCATCCCTGGTCGATCACCACGACCCGGCGTTTGCCGAGCGTGTCCGCTATAAAGCCGATTTCACATTCCTCCGCCAACTGAATCGCTACCTGATCTTCGTCGAGAACAACTTCTTTGAACCGCAGGAATTGCGTGTAGGAAAAACCGTTGTTCCATCACCGTTTGTGCACGACCGCTTCAAAGCATATCATCGGGTTCCGCTGCTCAAGCGCGTGCCGATGGTCGTTAAGGATATTCAGAATTTTGTTCGCGAACAGCGGGAGCGAAAGCTTACTGGTGCAGAAAAGGCTGCGATCTGGGAAGCCGTACCGCGCATGATCAGAGCTAACAATGTTCTGGATCTGTACAAGAATTTCTATCGTTGGCTCGGCAAGCCGGAGTTATTCCGACTCGGTCCGGGTAACAAACTGGAATACGCTGATGTCTTTCCGTTAATCTACTGTAAGATCAGAACGGAGGGTGCATCGTCCTATGACCACGTTAAACACCTACTCGTCGACGAGATGCAAGATTACACCCCCGTTCAGTATTCTGTCTTGTCGCGGCTTTTCCGATGCAAGAAGACCATTCTCGGAGATGTATCGCAAATGGTAAACCCCTACAGCGGAACTTCGCCGGAGGAAATTCATCAGGTGTTTCCGCAAGCGGATGTAATCAAACTCTTCAGAAGCTATCGCTCGACCTGGGAAATCACGGAATTCGCCCAACGAATCTTGCGAAATCCAGACCTGATCGCTATGGAACGGCACGGAAGTCCGCCAGAAGTGAAGACCTTCGCCACTGCACGGGAAGAGTTGGAAGAAATCGGTCGATTGATTTCCGCATTCAGAAGTTCTTCACACCACACGATGGCGATCATCACACGAACAGCAAAGCAGGCGAGGTCACTGGTCGATCAGTTTCCTCAAGAGGACTTGCATCTGCTGACGACCGACAGCACGTCGTTCAGAAGTGGAATCGTCGTCTCCACAGCGCACTTGGCGAAAGGCCTTGAGTTCGACGTTGTCGTAGTTCCGTTCGCTTCCTCTCGCGACTATCGGAATGAGATCGATCGCCGGATCCTGTATATCGCGTGCACCCGGGCGATGCACGAGCTGACGCTTACCTGTCACGACGAACCCACTGCGTTCATTGGATCGGCAGATGATTCAAGAGCATGAGTTGCCACCCAACAGTGATCGGCTGCACAAAAGCGATCGCTACGCCAAGTGCTTTGAAAAGAATTCAATGGTGCGCTTCCACGCGAGATCCGCGGATGCCTGGTCGTATCGCGGGGTAGTACCATTGTGAAAGCCATGGTTAGCATTAGGGTACATGTGCACCTCGTATTTCTTCCCTTCTTCCTTCAAGGCCTTTTCGTAGTCTGGCCAACCGGCATTCACCCGGGTATCCAGCTCCGCGTAGTGCAACTGAAGAGGCGCTTTGATCTTGTGTACCTCTTCAAGCGGAGCCTGTCCCCCGTAAAACGGGACGGCGGCAGCCAGATCCGGCAGCCTGACAGCCATCATATTCGACACCCACCCGCCGAAGCAGAAGCCGACGACGCCAACCTTTCCATTGCACTCCTCGTGGTTCTTTAAATATTCGAACGCCGCGATGAAATCTTCCAGTATCTCATTTCTATCGCGCTTACTTTGCATCGCGCGTCCCTCGTCATCCGTTCCCGGATAGCCACCGACAGGAGTCAACGCATCCGGAGCAAGGGAAATAAACCCTGCAAGCGCTGCTCGCCGACCGACGTCTTCGATGTAGGGATTGAGACCGCGGTTCTCATGAACCACCACAATCCCTCCTAACTTTTTTCTTGCGTCCGACGGCCGTGAAAGCAAAGCCTTCATTGTGCCGGCGCCCTTGGGCGAGGGGTACGCGATGTACTCCGACTTCAGCCCGGAGTCTTGTCGTACCTGGATGCCCGCATGATAGTCCGGCGTAAGAAAGCTCATGAGCGAGGCGACTGTCAGCCCGCCGACGGCATACGTCGACAGTCGTTCGGCAAACTCTCTTCGGTCGATGCGGTTGTGTGCATAGTCATCGTAGAGGTCAAATACCTCCTGGTTGATGTCTTCTTTTCGGATGGAATTCATAGCGGCGGATAATGTTGTGTACGCGTATCCGTTAGTGAATGTACAAAAACTGGCGATTATCTATCAGGGATTCTGAAATTTCACGACGTGTGAAGTCGATTCCTTATCTTTAGGCGCTAAATAAATTCCATGAGAATACTTCTCCTGATCCTCTTCATTTACGCCAGTGCGACCGCCACGGCGCAAACGTCATACTGGCAACAAGAAGTGCGATACACGATCGAAGCAGAGCTGAACGTGGACGAGAAGTCCATCACGGGTTTCGAGACAATACTCTACAAGAACAATTCCCCTGATGTCCTGGATTTCATCTGGTTCCACTTATGGCCAAACGCATACCTCCATGATTCCACCGCGCTGAGAATCCAAATTCGGAGCGATTCCGCACGTGCGGAAAAGGCCATCGAAGCCGGAACCGGATCGATCGAGGGACTCGACTTCCAGGTCGACGGGCAACCAGCGAAGACGGAAGCCCATCCAAACCCACGTTATGTGGACATCGTAAAAGTACTGTTACCCCAACCACTCGTCCCAGGCGATTCAATTTCGATCACAACACCGTTCAAGGTCTGGTTCCCTCCTTACTTCTCCCGGTCTGGCTATGCGGGCACCCAATTCATGGCTTGTCAATGGTATCCCAAGCCGGCAGTGTATGATCAGGCGGGGTGGCACGAGTTCCCATACCTGGACATGGGAGAGTTTTATAGCGAATTTGGAGATTTTAGTGTCACGCTGACTGTGCCTGCGGAATACGTCGTCGGCGCCACCGGTGTTCTGCAAACGGAGGACGAGCTTCGCCGCTACAAGGAGTTGGGCAAAACGAATGTCTACGGTCGAAAGAAGAAACCCGCCCTCTACCGCGCTGCGGGTAGACGCACGACAAAGACACTCACATGGCAAGCCGACAACGTGCCCGATTTTGCATGGTTCGCCGATGTGGATTTCGTCATCCAATACGACACTATCAACCTTCCGGGAGGTGCCGTGATCGACGCATTCTCGTACTATCACAATCAGGAGAACACGCTTTGGAAGAACAGCATCTACTACATCAAAGATGCCATCAGAAAATACAGTGGGTGGATTGGAGACTACGAATATCCCACGGTACAGGTCGTCGAAGGTCCCGCGAACAGTTCAAGTGGCGGCATGGAGTATCCGATGATTACGCTGATCACCAGCCCGGATGCTACAGTCGAACAACTCGACGGAGTTATCGCCCATGAAATTGGACACAACTGGTTCATGAGTATGCTCGGCAGCAACGAACGCGCACATACCTGGATGGACGAGGGACTGAACACGTATTATCAATTCCGTTATGAAGCGGAGAAATACCGATCAAACAGTGTCTTTGGAAATACTATCCCGGACGACATCCGACAACTTCCAGCTGATCAATTCCTCAACGTTATCTACACGGCCGTCCACGAGAACCTTCCCATGGCCTCCCCCATGGATATCCCCGCCGACCAGTTTCCTGACAGCAACGAGTACGGGCTTGTATCGTATATCAAGACCGCTCTCTGGATGTATATACTCGAAGCCTCTTTGGGTCGCGAGAAAGTAGACGCGGCGGTAAAACACTATTTTGACAAATGGAAACACAAACATCCACAACCAGCCGATATGCAAGCTGCATTCGAAGAAGCATTGGGCGTGGACCTGGACGGCTTCTTCCGGCTAACCAAAGTAAAGGGAAAGTTCGACCTCGGACGTGAGCCCGACGGGAAACCGTGATTCGATAACTAAAGGGCTAGCTGCTGAGCCGGTCGTCGACCGAATTCTCTCAGAAGGCGGCCGTGCTTGACGAGTGCCTGGAAAAATGTCGGTGTACTCTTATAAGGCAAACCAAATTCAAGGGCGGTAGCTTGTACAATTGGAGATATTCGTCTATAGTGTATATGGCAGACTCCCGGAAACAAATGGTGTTCAATCTGATAATTTAGCCCACCGACAAACCACGAAAACCACTTACTGTTATTGCCGAAATTAGTTGTTGTTAGCAATTGATGGACAGACCAATTGTTTTCGAGGGAATTGTTTTGATCCGGCAACGGGAATTCGGCCCCTTCGATCACATGTGCAGGCTGGAAAATGATCGCCAGGATAAACCCGGCAATGTAGTGCATGATCAGAATACCCACGACGACCTGCCACCACAGAAGCGATGTAAACAATATCGGTAGTACCAGAATATATCCCAGGTAAACCATCTTGCTGGCACCAAGTATTAGAGACTCCCGGACAATATTCGCATTCTGACGCTTGGCCAACCCGTTGCGGTGGTACCGAACAATTCTGACAAAGTCTTTGAAGAACAACCACACAATCGTCATCAGTCCGTACAAGAACCAGGCGTAGATAAACTGATACTGATGCATTCTTTTCCAGGGAGAATGGGGTGTGAGCCGGAGTGCCCCACGGGGACTAATATCTTCATCCTCCTCATGCACGTTGGTAAATGTGTGGTGAAGAACATTGTGTTGCATGCGCCAATTAAATGCATTGCCCCCAATCAGATTGAGCGAGTAACTAAAGGCGGTATTAATCCATTTTCGCCCCGAGTACGCACCGTGATTGGCATCATGCATTACCGACAGTCCGATTCCGGCCAATCCCAGTCCCATCACAACCACCAAAATCAGTATAGGGAACAACCCTGTCACCACGCCTGAGATTATAAACGCATATGGACCGAAGTACAGGGCAAACATAACAAGCGTCTTGAAGAACATTTCCTCGTTTCCATGCCGGTTAATATTGTTGCTCTTAAAATAGTCATTGACGCGCTTGTTCAGCGTCGTAGAGAACTCCTTGTTGGACTTCGCAAATGTTACAGGACTTGATGGTTGCATATCAGCTGGGTATACTTTGCTATGACACCGCCATAGCTATTCTGGGCAGATTGAGGAAAGCACCAAATTTACACTGCTCCTGAGGAAGGACACAGAAGAAAAATAAGAATGTCCGCAATTGAAGGTGCAAGCTACAAGTAAAAATTGCAATAACCTATAGAACTCAATTAATCGTCAGCCACTATCCCCAGATCTATAGCGGCAACGACTTCTTTTCGATCACATAAGTCCCGCCAATCTTATCGTGCCAAGCGCGGTTGCGGTCATCCGACAGCATCACTACCAGGTCAATAATCCAAACGACGAGCGCTGCCATGTTAACAATTGTAGATAGCGACGACTGCGCAGCCGCGCTGAATTCCAGATACCCGGACACCGATTGTATATCCGGCGATGCGAATACCGCCAGGCTCAGAAAAAGTGTGACCACAGAATGGGCAAGATGAAAAATATTCCTGAGCAAGACGGCACGAATGTCTGCTTTGCCAAGTTCCAGATTTACCACGCGAAGGTCAAGTGCCATTTTGCCGACCGTTGCTCCATACAAACTTTCCATGACAGGTTTATACGCAAGGGAAAACAACGAGGTCAGAGCAAAGACCACCGGACTTTTCCACGTCGCCATGTTAAGCCACATAACGCCCAGGGTCACCGGAGCGAGGACAATCGAGTCTATGATAAGGGCAGCGAGACGAGGCATGAAACCGGCATATCGGACGGTTTCCTTCTTATCGTCAACAAAACCTTGGTCGAGAATCTGATCCATTTTTATATGGCTAGTGTTTTTCTTTTCTCCTTTCACTTCGTACCCGGCAAGCGTAAGAGCACATCACTCGACACTTCAACAACCGGGTGCTCCTTTCGAAAACCGTTGTCCTTCAGCAGACACGATATTGTCCTCAACAATTCGAGCGATGCATCAATCTCTATCTTCCGTGTTGCGACGCTCTCGATATTGAATCCGAAAGGGATGGAGTGTTCTTTGCAGAAGACTATCAAATCCCGCGCAATGGATTGTGCTATCTCCACCGAGCGAGCCACAGCATCCTCGGATGCCCGCAGGTCTTCACGGATGTCAGGAGGCATATGAATGCCCAGCCATTCCATAAACTCCAGGGTCTTTGGAGAGCCGCAGATCGTCAACGTAAAAATAACTGTCGGCACTTCCTGACCTCGCCTCACACACGCCGAAACAAGGTCGGAGAGCATCTTACGCGTATACCCGACATCAAAAATACATTGCGAGATAAAAAAGGAAACGCCACATGACACCTTATCCAGTATGCGAGAGTCTTCATCGCCCAGCAAAGCGTGACGCTCCGGGATCGTTACAGCGCCAATCACAGATGTATCACCGTGTTGTTCGCGCCAGGTAGCATACGCCTCGGGCAAACTGGTTTTGACCACATGATCCGGTGAGGGCAAACCGACGAAAATGGGAAAGAAACCATGCGTCTTCAACCCGTCTAACCATTCCCGCAATTCATCCACTGAGTAGCTGCCAGCAGGTCGATAGATGATCTTCGGGACACATAGATCCTGCAGAAACCTGCTCGAGAAATCGAAAGGGTCCAAAGAACTGGAAAATGGAAATGGCCTCTCCTCATTGGTCCGTGCCTGTTCATCCTGCACATCATAGACGACGAGAGCATCGATGTCCTGCGACGATAGCGTAGCGATAACTTTCTCCGCCGAGGCAATCACCTTTTCAGGCGACGCGCTGGCCTTGGGTGGCGTTATGCCATAGAGAAGAACTCCGGAACTCCGTTCCTTAATTCGATTAAAAAACATACGGTAGATCAGAAACCAAATGCCAAGATAAGAAAATCCCCGAACCGGCTTTCCGCCTTAACCAAAAACATTGATACAACTGATCAGGAAAGAGATTCATCCACAAGATATAGTATTGACCGGTAGTTTTCTGCCACCGCTTCCGACATAGCAATCTCACATGTCCTGGTAGTAGAGTAGTACCCGTCATAGCGATGTTGCCTGACCTCCGTCGCCTCCGCTGCGGTTGCCGAGTCGGTAAGTTCCGGAAAAAGAAATCCGCGATCGCCAGCCATTCCGCAGCATCCGAGATTTCGGGGAACCACGACACGATCGCTGAAGTGATTCGCCACGGCGACCAGCTTCTGTTCAGCTTTCATCTTTTGCGAAGAGCAGACGGGGTGTAACACAATCTCCTTCTTCGACTTGCGCGGCGGGGTCGTAGACAATACAAAATCATGCAAGAAGTCGACGCTATCCAGTATCCTAAGCCGATCAAATCGCTGCCGATTCTCCTGGTTCAGTACCGACCGCATCCGCCGCAACGTAAATGCACATGATGTGACGTCAGTAACGACGGGACACCTCCCCTCATCGCTGGATTTCCATAGAACGTCAACTACTTTGTTTGCGGTGAAGACATACGCATCGCGAAAGCCCTTTGACGAAAACGTCTGTCCACAACATGCGCCCCCTAACCCATCCGGTATGGTAACAGAAACACCCGATTTGCGACAGATGCTCAGAAACACCTCCACAGCACTCTTCTCCGTGGCGGGATATGTACCCATCATCCTCGTGATGCACGCGGGGAAGTAAACAATATGCGTGGCTCCACCCTTTAATTCCCCCGTGGCGTCGCGAAGAACGCCAAGATCGGGGGGATGCTGCAATTGGTTTGACCAAAGAGGCAACCCGGGGATCAATCGTCGGATCATTCGCGTGACACGGATCATCGCGTTTCGTCCGAACACCTTGTTGACCATCGAACCCAAGCTCAAAAGCACACGTGCCGTGCGAAGTACCACTCCGAAGTTTCGTGCAACCCACAGCGCTACACTATTCTGAAAACGTGAATGATTTTCACTCCGAAGGCGCTTGGTCAGATCTCCTGTGTCAATATCAACCGGACACGCGCTGGCGCACAGGCCATCTACTGCGCACGTTTCATCGCCATCGTACCGGTACTGTTCAAGAAGGAGGTTGTACTTCACGCGGTCACCTTGTTGCTCCAGGCTTCTGAGAATTCGCCTAATGACAATCCTTCGACGAGGTGTGGTTGTTAGATCGCGACTGGGACACTTGTGTTCGCAGTAGCCACACTCGATACATCGATCCACCTCTTCCTCCACGGTAGGCAACTCCTTCAGGAATTTGATATGCGCCTCCTTGTCGTCATTGATAATGACCCCCGGATTCAGGAGCCGACGGGGATCCACAGAATCCTTAATTTGACGCAGTATCTCATACGCCGCTCCCCCCCACTCAGTCTCGACGAACGGGGCCATGTTGCGACCCGTGCCGTGCTCAGCTTTCAGAGTTCCGTCGTACTTGTCAACCACCAGCGCAATGACTTCTCGCATAAACCGGTCATAGCGTACGATCTCCGATTCAACATTGAAAGACTGCGTGACAACAAAATGAATATTTCCATCCTTGGCGTGTCCGAAAATAATGGCATTGTCATATCCGTGCTTCAGGAATAAACCTTGAAGATCTGTGATTGCATCGCCAAGCATTGCGACCGGAAACGCGATGTCCTCGAGGATAACCGTCGTACCGCTTTTCCGCACAGCGCCGACAGCGGGAAACAGCCCCTTCCTCACTTTCCATAAAAAATCCTGTTCCGCCGGGTTAGTCGTGAAGACGGGCTGATTGAGCATTGAGAGGCTCCCCGACAACTCGATGAATTCACGCACCCGTGCATCAAGTCGTTCGGATGTCTCTTCCTGAAACTCGATGAGCAGTGCCGATGCCTCCGGTGGCAAGGTCTTGACAATCGACGGCATTCCGTCCATGTTCTCGATTGCACGCAGCGAAGCGCGGTCCATCAGTTCCACCATCATCGCCCCGCAGTTCGTTAGCGGAACAATTGCCTGGCACGCCGCGTAGATCGTCGGAAAGTACAGCAATGCAGTCGACTTACATGGATAGTCAGGCACCGTGCGAAGCACCGCCTCTGAAATAAAGGCCAGGGTCCCTTCAGCGCCTATCAGCAGATGGGCGAGAATGTCCAATGGATCTTCGAAGTCAATAAACGCGTTGAGTGAATACCCGATGGTGGTTTTCGTCTGATACTTGCTCCGTATCCGCGAGTGCAGATTCCTATCGCTCAATATTTGTGCCCGGATCTGTTTCAGCGTGGAATACAGATCGCCGCATTCGGTGCGAAAGCGGTCATAGTCCTCTTCGTATTCAGTATTGAAGATCTTTCCGTTTGGAAGAACGAACCGGACAGACTTCAGCGTGTGGTACGAGTTTAATTTCACCCCACAGCACATACCACTGGAGTTGTTCGAAAGAATGCCGCCGATCATCGCCGCGCTAATGCTGGAGGGATCGGGTCCGATCTTCGCTCTGAATCGCCGCAGATGTGCGTTTACCATTGCACCTGTGATACCCGGCTGTACCCGAACCGATCGTCCGTCATCCTCCACCAGCACGCGCTTCCAGTGCTGGCTCAAATCAACCAATATCCCGTCCGTGATCGATTGTCCGGAGAGACTTGTCCCCCCTGTACGGAATACCAGCGGGACGTTGAGCCTCGCTGAAAGTGCGAACAGCGAAATGATCTCTTGTTCGTTGACAGGTTGTACTACTGCTCTGGGCAGCAGGTAGTAAAAGCCGGCATCGGAGGCAAATGAAACCAAGTCGATGTACCTGGTGCGGATCCGCCCCGCAGGAAGTATTTTTTCCAATTCATCTTTCAAAGACGGCGATGTTCCGTTAATCTCCGTAAGATCCGTACGAAAAGTATTGCCTTTCAATTCACCCTTCATGACTTTCGATGCTCGACGTTTGGGAGAAATCCGGTGATGATTCCCAGCAGGGGCAGAAAAGCACACAAGCGGAAAACAAATCCTATACTGGTGTGATCAGCGAGATTACCGAGAACGGCTGAGCCTAGCCCTCCCAAGCCAAAGGCAAGGCCGAAGAACAGCCCTGCGATCGTACCTACCTTTCCCGGGACGAGATCGGTGGCGTACACCAAAATCGCGGAAAATGCTGAAGCAATGATTACACCTATGATAACCGCAAGTACGATCGTCCAGAACAGTCCCACGTAAGGTAGCGCAAGCGTGAATGGTGCGGCGCCCAGGATCGACAACCAGATCACATACTTTCGGCCAAATCGATCACCTAACGGACCCCCTATGATCGTTCCCGCGGCAACAGCAGCGAGAAACGCGAACAAGTAGAGCTGCGACTCCTGTGCAGTAACACCAAACTTGTCAATCAGGAAGAACGTGAAATAGCTTGTCATACTAGCGAGATAGAAATACTTCGAGAATATTAACACAAGCAGGATAAACAATGCGAACACAATCTGCTTCCTGGCTGGAATCACAGCCGCGTGAGGACCTCCCACCTGCGTGCTGCGCTTTAAGTGAAGGTGATGCTTATACCACTTGCCTACCCGCCACAGCAGGGTCATGGCTATGAGTGCAGCTATCGACACCCAGGCTACTCCCCGAACGCCAAATGGCATCACGATGAGTGCAGCCAGTAACGGGCCAACGGCACTGCCCGCATTCCCGCCGACCTGAAAGATCGATTGTGCAAGGCCCTTCTTTCCACCTGATGCCAGATGTGCAACGCGCGAGGACTCGGGATGAAACACAGACGATCCCACACCTACCAGTCCAACAGCTAACAGTAGCAACGGAAAGCTTGGTGCATTTGAGAACAGAAGCAATCCAGTGAATGAAAAGCCCATGCCAATCACCAGCGACATCGGGCGCGGCCGGCGGTCTGTATAGAAGCCGACAACAGGTTGCAACAGCGACGCAGTGAGCTGAAATGTCAATGTGATCAAGCCGATTTCAGTGAAGGTAAGACTGAAGTGATCCTTGATCAGCGGATACACGGCGGGTATCACGGATTGCATCATGTCATTTAACAAATGACAAAAGCTGATCGTGAACAAGACCGGAAATACAGTCTTATTGATAGCTCCCGTCGTGCTGGGATCCACTGGCATCTGTGTTGCTGACCGCATGACTCGCTTTCATTTACGTTGGCCGGGCCAAACGTCTGTTCATTTGCGATTGCAACATTTGGCGCGACAAAAATAGCACTGCGAGGATATTAGCGGCACGGCAGCTGCATTTTATTTTGCCCGAAACGATCACGACAGCGGTTCGGGAGAAGGTGGTGCTCCTGCCGGCTGCGACCGGTCTTTCGGGAGTGGAATAAATTCGAGGTTATCGTTGGGAGGCAGAATAATCCTGCCCTCTGTCCAATCCGCTTTTGCCTGCTCAATCCGCTCCTTTCGCGAGGAGACAAAGTTCCACCAGATAAAGCGTTCCCCCAAAGGTTCTCCGCCAAGCAGCATCAACGTTGCTTTCGAACTCGCAAACAGGACGGGTTCAGCTGTTTTATTAAACACCAACAACTGCCCAGGTTCGTACACGCGACCAGCCACCTCGATGCTTCCTTTCGCCACGTAGATGGCACGCTCCGAATGTCCCCTGGGCATCGTAAATCGCGTCCCCGCATCCAGCAGCGTGTGCACATAGAACATCGGCGAGTGCGTCTTGACATCATTGCGCAGACCGAAGGCATCGCCGGCGATGAGCCTCATCCACACACCTTTGTCGGTGAAGACTGGCAATTCATCCGCTTTGTAGTTATCGAACGTAGGGTCGGACTCTTCATCTTTTTCCGGTAATGCCACCCATGTCTGGATCATCTCGAGCTCGCCACCTGCAAGTGAAGCCGGGTCCTCAAATCGCTCAGAATGGGCAATTCCCTTTCCAGCAGTCATCCAGTTGACCTCACCCGGTCGAATCACCTGCTCCACACCGAGACTGTCGCGATGTGTAACTTTTCCGCCGAAAAGGTAGCTAACGGTTGACAACCCGATGTGGGGATGGGGCAATACATCCATAGAAGTAGCCGTTCCCGGAGCCACGTCTACTGGTCCGGCGTGATCCATAAAGATGAAAGGCCCGACCATTCGCCGCATTCGGAACGGGAGAATCCTTCGAACATCCATCCCTGGTGCAATAGATGCCCGGCGTGCTTCAATTACGATGTCTAGCATAAGATTCGGATAAAGAGTCTGTGCTCTCAAGATAGCACAATGAACGCAACGAAGCGATAGACTTCCCCTTAAACGAATTTTACCCCGTTTGATTGAAGTTTCCGGTACTTGGCGCTATCAAATACATAGTAGAAGGCACCCTTCCGTGACGATTGTTTCTCTTTCTCGTCGAGCTTGTTGAGTACCCCTAGCGACAAGATCTTCTTCGTGAAGTTTCGCTTGTCGAACGACATATCAAAAATCGCTTCATAGAGCGTCTGAAGCTGCGGCAATGTAAACTTTTCGGGCAGCAGTTCGAACCCCACAGGATGAGCAACAACCTTCTCGCGGAGGCGCTCCCGGGCTTTTGTTAACATCTCGCGGTGATCAAAGATCAGCGGCGGGATTCGATGCAGAAGGAACCATTTTGCCTCATGCTCGATCTGTAGTTGTTCGCTGTAGTCACCAATGTTTATCAACGCGAAGTACGCGATAGAGATAACTCGTCCCGCTGTGTCGCGAGTCACGTCACTGAACGTGTACAGTTGTTCCATGTAAACATCCTCCAGGCCAGTCAGCGCTTTCAGAACACGAGCTGCCGCCTCATCCGCATTCTCATCCTTGCCGACGAAGCCCCCCATCAGCGACCACTTTCCTTTCTCGGGAGCAAACCCGCGTTTGATCAGTAGCGCTTTCAACTGCTTTCCATCGAAGCCGAAGATGATGCAGTCAACGGCGACAAGTATCTTATGCTCGTTCTTATATCTGGCGATTTCCATTCTTGTATGATCGTGTCGTTTCCGTTCGACGTCTAATGTGAGCACTGGGCTTGGTCAACTGCGCACGCTGTCATTGATCCGGAGTAGGTTCTTAAAACTTTGCAGTTTCGTATCCCGGTCGATCAACACAAACTCAATTTCGGCCATTTCCGCAAAATCTTCCAGGTACTCCACGCTAAGACTTTGGCTATAGGCCGTATGATGAGCGCCACCCGCATATATCCATGCCGCGCAAGCCGTCTGCATGTCCGGGTCTGGTTTCCACAGAACCCGCGCCACGGGCAGCTTGGGCAAGTCTCGGTCGGGCTTCGACGAGGTCACCGTGTTAGCAACAAGCCTGAATCGATTGCCCATGTCAACGATCGAAGCATTCAAGGCCGGACCGGCAGCCCCATTAAACACCAGTCGCACAGGGTCGGCCTTACCTCCGATACCCAGCGGGTGAATCTCGCAGGAAGGCTTTTCATCCGTGATGCTTTCACAGATCTCCAGCATATGAGCACCTAGTACCATTGAGCCTCCGGGGCTAAACTGATACGTATAATCTTCCATGAAAGAACTACCGCCCGGCAAGCCATGGCCCATAACCTTCATCGCACGGACAAGTGCTGCCGTTTTCCAGTCGCCTTCGCCGCCAAATCCATAGCCATCCGCCATTAGTCGCTGTACCGATATGCCGGGCAGCTGCGTCAGTCCGTGAAGGTTCTCAAAGGTGTCTGTAAACCCACAAAACCCACCATCTTTCAGGAATGCGCGCAATCCTAATTCAATGCGGGCAGCTTCGCGCAGCGCATCGTGCCGGTCGCCGCCCACGCGCAGTGCAGGCACTACGTTATAACGCTCGGCATATTCCGTTACCAGCTCAGCTACTTCCCTATCTGATATAGCGCCGATTACCTCAGCGAGATCTCCCACACCAAAGCCCTCAACTGAATAACCAAATCGCATTTCCGCTTCCACCTTGTCTCCCTCGGTCACTGCGACCTGCCGCATGTTGTCACCGAATCTGCAAATACGACCTCCCTGCCAGTCGTGCCACGCTGCGGCGGCGCGCATCCATACCGCCATGCGGTCAACGACTGCGGTGTCTTTCCAATGTCCGACAACGACTTTCCTACTCAGGCGCATCCGCGACATGATATAGCCAAACTCGCGATCACCATGTGCACTCTGGTTGAGATTCAAAAAGTTCATATCGATGCTATCCCAGGGGATATCGCGATTGAACTGCGTATGCAAATGAAGCAATGGCTTTCTGAGTATCTTCAAGCCCCGGATCCACATCTTTGCCGGAGAGAATGTATGCATCCAGGCGATTAGTCCGATACATCCCGGTGCACGTCCCGCCTCTTCGCAAATCTGCAGGATACTTTCGGAGGTGGTTAGCACCGGTTTATGCACGATTCTAACGGCGACGCTGGTGGCTGCGTCGAGTTCTTGTGCAATTTGTTGCGCGTGCAATTCCACAGCGTCCAACGCATCGCGACCGTAGAGCGACTGGCTTCCGGTAATAAACCAGACTTCAAATTTCTCCAGATCGGGAAGAGCGTTGTCTTTCATTATCAGACGTTAATTCGCCGTCGCCGAAGCATCACTGCCCATAATACGCTCCTGGGCCATGCTTGCGTTCGTAGTGTTTCCTTATAAGCGAAGCCTTCAAGCGCGGCGCATCTGGTCTGATCTGCCGTGTCAGGAAGGCCATCTCTGCTATTGTTTCAAGTACTGCACTGTTATAAACAGCTTTGTCCGGCGTCGTAGCCCAGGTAAACGGGGCGTGATTCCCAACCAGAATCATCCCCACCTCTCGATAATCCAGATTCCGCTCCTTGAGACAGTTGATTATCTGGAAACCCGTTTCGTGCTCATAGTCTCCGGAGATTACTTCATCGTCCATCGGCGGAGCGCATGGAATGTCGACGGTGAGATGATCAGCATGTGTCGTACCGAAGATTGGGATATCGAGCTGCGTCTGCGCCCACGCCGTAGCATAGGTCGAATGTGTATGAACGATGCTCCCCGCTTCTGACCAATGCTTGTATAGTACAGCATGTGTCTTTGTGTCGGACGAGGGCCTCAGAGAGCCGTCAACCGTTTTTCCGTCAAAATCGACGATGACAATTTTCTCCGGGGTCAGATCGGCATAGTCGATACCGCTGGGTTTGATAGCAAAGACACCTTCGCGGTGATCTGCGACACTTACATTTCCGAATGTAAAAACGACAAGGCCCAGTTTCGGTAATTGAAGATTGGCGTGACACGCGGATTCGCGAAGTTCGCGGTAGCGATCGTGCCTTGTTGCTGTTCTCATGCCTCGTGGATTTGTGCCAGTACTCCAGACACGGTCAGGTTCTCGACCATCGATCCCGCCGCCCTATACTTTTCGTAGCGCCGTTCATATACCTGTACCCGTGTAGCGTCGGGGTGAAACTCCATGTCGAAGCCCTGCCCCATCGCATTCATCGCGTCTTCAACCCGCGGGTACAATCCGGCAGCGGTAGCCGCAAACATTGCGGCACCCAAGGCGCAGGTTTGTTCTGAGCGATGTATCTTGATCGATCGGTTCATGACATCAGCCATAACCTGCATGATATACGGGGATTTCCGCGCGACACCGCCGAGTCCGATGAGTCCTTTTACAGGAACACCTTCCTCATTGATGCGGTCCACGATTGCGCGCGCACCAAAGCATGTGGCCTCAACCAACGCACGGAATAGACGCGGCGCATCGCTTCCCAGCCCCAATCCGGTAAAAGCGCCTTTCAAAAGCTGATCAGCATCCGGCGTTCGCCGGCCATTAAGCCAGTCGACCGCTAACTCAGAATCGTCGTCAACGGGTAGCCTGGACGCCGCATCGCTGAGCGCCGGGAGGATCTGATCCCGAATCCCTGCAACTACTTCCGGACTGGCACCCGTCTGTTCAAACATTGATAGAGGCCACGATAGCAGGTTCCGGAACCATGCGTAGGCGTCGCCGAACGCGGACTGTCCCGCTTCAAGCCCGATCATGCCAGGTATGATTGAGCCGTCGACCTGTCCGCAAATTCCTCGGACAAGCTTGTTGCGCATGTCTTCACGCGGGACCACCATCATATCGCAGGTAGAGGTTCCCATCACCTTGCTGAGATAATACGGCTCAATCTGACCTCCGACAGCACCCATGTGACAGTCGAACGCGCCGATACCTACGACCACGTCTGTCGTGAGGCCGAGCCGGGTCGCCCATTCTTCGCTGAGTGTACCGGCGGCCTGGTCGGACGTGAACGTATCGCCCGAAATGCGGGTGGTAAATCCTTTCAATTTGGGATCAAGCGCAGTAAAAAAGGAGTCGGGCGGAAGCCCCCCGAAGTCGTCTGCCCACAGGGCTTTGTGCCCGGCAGCGCATACGCCACGCCGGAGATTCATCGCATCTTTCTGACCGGTCAAAAGGAATGGGACCCAGTCGCAATGTTCAACCCATGAATAACATGCGTCGCGCACTTGCTCGTCTTCGCGTAACACGTGAAGCAACTTGGCCCAAAACCATTCCGAAGAATAGATTCCTCCGACAAACTTCAGATAGTTAACATCCAGTTGGCCCGCAAGCTCATTGATCTCACGAGCCTCGCGTGTTGCAGTGTGGTCCTTCCATAGAACAAACATCGCGTTCGGATTGGACTCAAATCCCGGCGTCAACGCCAGCGGAACACCGTACTTGTCCACTGCCACCGGTGTTGACCCCGTGGTATCGACGCTTATGCCCCGGATATTTCGACGCACCGTGTCGCCGGCATGCTGCAAACAACTCTTGATCGTATTTTCAAGTCCTTCGATATAGTCCAGCGGATGTTGGCGAAACTGATTCTTAGCCGGATCGCAGTACTGCCCATCCCGCCAGCGCGGATACGCAAAGACAGCCGAAGCTACCTCGTTTCCATTTCGGGCATCTGCAATGATCGATCGAACTGAATCTGTGCCGAAATCCACGCCAATTACATAATGAGTCTGTGTCATGCCTGAAGCTTAAAGGTACGTAAATTGATAAATATTAAGTGTATATAGAACATTTATAGCGACAAAAAACCAAAATATTCCCACCGGGTACGTGCCGCTCACCCGCTTTCGAAAACCAAAGTTTTTGCTAGCTTTGGTTACCGGCAAAAATAAGCCTTTCAACCAAAAAAGTGAGTGTATGAAGACACGTCGCGATTTTCTCCAAACAATAACGGCGTCGGCACTGGCAATTCCGATGATCCCATCCGGCAAAGGTGAGATATTCCGAACAGGCTACGAAAGCCCTGGTCAGGGATCGGTGCTGCGCGTTGCAATAATGGGATTGGGAAGTTATGGCAGGCGCGTAGCGGAAGCAATGCAGGACTGTAAACGCGCCAAACTAACAGGTGTGATCAGTGGCACCCCCGAAAAGATTAGTGAATGGCAAAAGAAATACGGCATTGCCGCCAAGAACTGCTACAACTACGAGAATTTCGACGCGATTAAGAACAACCCCGACATTGACACCGTCTATATCATCACACCGAACGCCTTGCACAAGGAACAGGCCATTCGCGTAGCACAGGCGGGCAAGCATGTGATCTGCGAAAAGCCCATGGCACTTAACGCGGCGGAAGGTCAACAGATGGTCGACGCCGCCAAGAAAGCCAAGGTAAAATTACTCGTTGGATACAGGATGCATTTCGAAGCGAATACGCTGGAGATCATCCGGATGCGGAACGAGGGAGAATTCGGAAAAGTATTGTTCTTCCAGGGACTTAGCGGCTTCCGCATAGGCAACCCGGATCAATGGCGCCTCAACCGGAAGCTCGCAGGCGGAGGTGCCATGATGGATATCGGTATCTACTCCATCAACGGAGCGCGCTACATGATTGGTGAGGAACCGGAGTGGGTTACTGCCCAGGAAGTAAAGACCGATCCCCAAAAATTCAAAGAAGGCGTCGACGAAACCATTACCTTCCAATTGGGATTCCCCGGCGGAGCCGTAGCATCCTGCTTGTCGACCTATGCGATGAATAATCTCGATCGCTTTTTCCTCAATGGTGAAAAAGGTTTTGCTGAGTTACAGCCTTCGACGGGATATGGTCCGATCAAGGGACGTACCCACAAAGGTGAGTTGAAAAACGCACACGTCACCCATCAGACAGTTCAAATGGATGAGATGGCCGGCATCATTCTGGAAAATAAAACGCCCGTGGTTCCCGTGGACGGCGAAGAAGGATTGCGTGAC
Organism: Flammeovirgaceae bacterium; assembly: GCA_044507115.1. Taxonomy (GTDB): domain Bacteria; phylum Bacteroidota; class Bacteroidia; order Cytophagales; family Cyclobacteriaceae; genus Chryseosolibacter. The sequence continues at coordinate 31,764 of JBIQJZ010000006.1, forward strand.
CTCAAGGTTATCGACGCAATCTACCAAGCGGTCAAAGACGGACGGAAGGTGAAGATCGCCTGATGGTCGCGCTTAAATCATTCCCCGAGACTTTAGCTCGAGGTATTGGTTGATACTGCTGACCGTAAGATTCTCGGGGGTCGTTAATACAGTCAGGATACCGTGTTGTCTCAATTGCTGAGCCAGTTGCACCTTCGTCAACGTATAATGTTCACCCGTAATTTGTGTGTACACATCCGCCAGACTCGCCGGATCGGCTGGCTGTGAACCAACTATTTCTGTGTTCTCGAAGAAAACGACCACGAGCAGGTGCAGTCTATTTAACTCGCGCAATTGAGGAAGTGCGCGCCGAAGTGCATATAAGTTCTCGAAGTTTGTGTAAAGGAACAGCAGACTTCTTCCACTGACATGCCGTCTGATTGCGGTGTACAGACTTTCGTAGTCAGCTTCGACCAAACCCTCCCCGTCGCGGTAGAGCGCATCCAAAATCCGCCGCAGCTGCGTCTTGCTTCGGCTCGCCTTGATCATAGTCGCCGGCCGATCGGCAAACGTGATCAATCCCGCTTTATCCTGTTTTCCCAGCACTATATTGGAGATCACCAACGCCGCATTCACGGCATAATCAAACAGGCTGAGGCCGTTAAAGGGCATATGCATCACGCGACTCTTGTCGATAACGCAATAGACTTGCTGAGACCGCTCGGCCTCATATTGATTGACCACCAGTTGCGCGCGACGCCCGGTAGCCTTCCAGTTGATACTGTGATAGTCATCACCCCGTTTATACGTCTTGATGTGCTCGAATTCATAGCTGTGGCCTATTCTTCGGACTTTCTTGACCCCGAACTCCCGCGCTGTTCGCGCGATCGTCTTCAGCTCAAATTTTTTCATCTGCAGTATCGACGGATAAACCGGGACCATCTTTCCACAACGCTGGGTGATACGTTTGCTTACAAGCCCGAGTGGCGAACGTATATAGAGATAAATATTTCCAAACCAATACTCCCCGCGCGTCAGTGGGCGTAACTGATAAGTATGAACAATCGCCTGGCGGGCAGACAATCTCAGGTGCAATGAGAAATCGCGAATCTGAAACTGTTTCGGCAACTCGTCGATGATTGCTACATGCAAGAGCAAACCTGAAAGATTTTCCACGTGCACGTAGACGTCATTTTCGTCCCCCAGCGAAAAAACCGGTGGCGTTTCGCGCCTTGCTGAAACGCGAGCACGTTTGTTAAAAATCAGGATCACGTCCGCGATTACAAACGCAACAAAAACAATAAGCCCGGTTTGAACAATTGGCAGTAACCACGGGAACGCATACGAAAAAGTCATCAGCAGGATAAAACCTGCCATGAGATAGAAAAACCGATGCGCCAGAAAAAGATTTCTAACGACGTTCATCAGCGAGGTATTTCAACACCCTCTGCGATCTCCCGGATGACGTCCTCCGGCTCAGCTCCTTCCATTTCCCGTTCCGCAGTCAGGATAATCCGGTGGTTGAGTACCGGGCACGCTACAAACTTGATATCATCGGGTGTAACAAAGTCTCTCCCGTTCATCGCCGCAATTGCCTTCGACGATCGTAGCAGCGATAACGAAGCCCGAGGCGACGCACCCAACGCGATATCACCATTATTGCGCGTATTATCCACCAACTTTGCGATATACCGGATAATATCATCCTTGATATGAATCTTCTCAATAAGATCCTGCGTCTGGCGAATCTCCTCCGCAGACACTACGGGCTTCACCTCCTGGAGGATACGCAACGCAAAATCCCCCTGATACTTTCTCAGAATATCCGTCTCCTCTTCGTACGTGGGGTATCTGAGCCGGATACGAAACAGGAATCTATCCAACTGTGCCTCCGGAAGACGGTATGTTCCCTCCTGCTCAATAGGGTTTTGCGTCGCGATTACCAAAAATGGATACTCCATCGCATAAGTAGTCCCGTCGACAGTAATCTGCTTCTCCTCCATCACCTCAAACAAAGACGATTGGGTCTTCGCCGGGGCCCTGTTGATCTCGTCGATCAGCACGAGATTCGCAAAGATCGGTCCCCGAACATACGTAAACTCAGAGGTCTTGAGATTGAAAACCGACGTACCGGTAACGTCAGTGGGCATAAGATCCGGCGTAAACTGAATGCGTGAAAAACCGATTGAAAGAGAACGCGCGACCATTTTCGCAGTCAGCGTCTTTGCAATCCCCGGCACACCTTCAAGAAGGATATGGCCTCCGGTGAATACCGCGGCAAGCATCAACTCGATGGTTGTTTCCTGTCCTACCACGGCCTTTCCTACCTCGTGTTTTATCCGCAGGACTCGTTCGCGCAGGGCAGCGAGCTCAGCACTCAGGGAACTTTCATCTTCTGTACTTCCAGGTATTGCCTCCATCTTTCAAGGGTTTATTTCGCTCGTTTATAGAAATTGTCAATCGACTCACATAGCGCCACAAGTCGGCTGGCTTCAATGTTGTTTTGGAAACGGTCTTCAATCAGATGATATCTTGAAAAGATCATCTGAACATCGGATAGTTCCACGCGCGACTTATCGGCAAGTCGCCTAATGTGCTCCTCATCAAATCGTTCAGCAAAGATTCCGTACCTCGACCTGACAAAATATAGAAAATATTTCATCTTTTTGTGAGCCATATCGAGATGGTTGCCATTATTATAGTGCAACCGCGCGATCATGT
>JBIQJZ010000007.1:0-34321 GCA_044507115.1 Flammeovirgaceae bacterium
CTGCTCATTTGGAAAAGCGTCTTCTTCACTGATACCGATCGTTCGCGCTTTCAGAAATGCCTCGCCGTCTGACTTTGCTGTGATCAGTCTTAGCTGCTCGTCAAACTGCGGTCTGTGTTCGGTATCATCAGCGGTGATCCTGAATACTAATTTTGAGATGTACCAGTTCATAACCACAAAGGTTTGTGTTAGACAATAATTTCTCGTCGGCACTAATAGCTTCTGATCTCGATTCCCCCGAATACCGACGTGCCTTTCAAGATCAGGATTTGTTCGGCGCTGTCGCCAGCCGGGGCTACAACCGGTCGCTTATCATCAACTCCTCCCAGCACGGCAACGATTTCTTTTGACTGAATCTTCCAGTTTGCGGGTACGATAAGTTTTGTCCCGCCAAATATTTGAGTGAGTTCCAATTCGACGGGTCCGATCAGCCCGGCTTGCATGAAGTTCAATTCCGTTCCGCCGAAGACCGTGACAGCTTCACCTCCGCGAAAATCTTTTGTGATGATGCTCCGCTTCACTCCACCAAAGATCACGACGGAGTCAAGTAGATCGTCAGTGCTTTCATCTTCAATACGGAACGGTGGCCTTCCGGATTTATCCGTGTTGCTTTTTTTCAGTGATCGGAGAATAAGAAACAGCCCGAATCCGATGATCAGCAATGGCCACGTAAATCGGTGGACATCGTGCCAGGGAAAAACATTGCCCATCAGCAAAAATCCTCCTATCGCCAGTGGGATCACCCATATGAAACCCCGGAACCCGTGCCGTATTCCAAGATAGATGCCGAACGCTACGAGCAGGGATTCAAACGAAAACAACCAATGCGGAATATCAGCGCCTGCTTGTCGCGCGAGTAGCAACCCGCCAATTAGGACGACGAATACACCTCCCCACGTCCTCCCATTTTGTTTGTTGTCGGAATAATCATGTGGACGGCTGCCCGGGTTCTCTGAATTTCTGTCTCGGCTTTCCATAATCGTGTGTGTTGTTCAAATATACGGATGAACCTACGAGCCCGGCCAACGGACATAGGCGGGGAATGGAAGCTGGTAGGTGAATGACGGTAAATGGTCGGCGAATCTGCCCGGACTAAATAGCCTTGCCGGCTTTCGATTTCAGCCGATGGAACAACTCAAGGCATACCCAGGCATCGGTAGCTGCGTACTCGATTTGTTTTTGTGTGAATGTTGCAACCTCCCAGTTTGAGGTTTGCGCGCTCTTTGAGATTCGGAATCCAAGCAACAAAGCGGTTAGTTTCTTCACGCTTTCCACCTGAAGACCGGCTTCTTTTGCCAGCCTCGCAAGATCGCAGTAACCCGCCGGCTCGAATGCCCGAAGTTTCTGCAATGCTTTCAGATCGTCGCGAATACCCACCCCTGCCTTGATGACACCGCCATTGGAGAATAGTCCGGCTAGTTCTTCTGTGATCCCCGTGTGATTGAGTCGGATCAAAAATACCTTACGCGGGATAGCAAGCTGGAGCAGCGAAACCTGGTGGACCTGACCCTTCTTAAAACTCGGACGTGTTTCCGTGTCGAAGCCAATGATCTCGTGCGATTCGACCTCCTTGACAACTTTGACTAACTGATCAGGCTGGCTGATGACGTGCGTCTTGCCGTTGAAGGTTCTCAAAGGGAGACTGTTGATTTCGTCCGGGGTGATACTGATTCGTGCTTCCGAAATCCGCTCCATGTTATGATCGAATGCGACTGCCATGAAAAAAATACGCCTGTCTTACCAAAAAAATAACATCGGGGTAGTCTAAAAGGCGCCGTTAAGATAACTTAAAATTCCCTAACTCGGGAATAGTTCATATTTTCTTATTTTGGCTGCTTAAATAGCTACCGATGGCCAGTCCCCTGTTTAGAAAGAAGTCTCTGAATGTCATCCTTCGCGAAGCGCAAAAGGAGTCGGAGACCGGGCAGGGAGCGTTAAAGCGGGTACTCGGCGTGCGCGATCTCGTGTCCATGGGAATCGCCGCTGTCGTAGGTGCCGGCATTTTCTCAACAATCGGATCAGCAGCGTTCAATGGCGGGCCGGGTATCTCACTGCTTTTCATCATCACAGCTGTCACCTGTGGGTTCTCCGCACTCTGTTACGCGGAGTTCGCCGGGCGTGTGCCAATTGCAGGCAGTGCTTACACATATGCCTATGTATCGTTCGGGGAACTTGTTGCGTGGATCATCGGATGGGCCTTGATCCTCGAATATACCATTGGCAATATTGTCGTCGCGATCTCCTGGAGTGGATACTTCAACAATCTCCTCGAGGGTTTCGGTATTTTTCTTGCGCCGTGGCTCACCACCGACCCAGGTACGGCCAGCGCAGCCTATGCCGAAGTTGAGCAGGCTCTCGCTCAGGGTGTGCCCCTTACCGACAACCTCGCTTATGTTCGTGATGCGTGGCATTCGGCCCCTGTCATCTTTGGCCAACGCGTTTTCGTCAATCTGCCAGCTTTTATTATCGTGGCTATCATAAGTGTCCTGACATTTATTGGTATTCGTGAAAGCAAGAAAACGACTAATTTCCTGGTTGTTTTCAAAATAGCGGTCATTCTGTTTGTCATCGCTGTCGGGTTCTTCTATGTAGAACCGTCCAATTGGAGTCCTTTTATGCCAAATGGATTCGAAGGGGTTTTGCGTGGCGTGTCTGCGGTGTTCTACGCGTATATCGGATTCGATGCAATCTCCACCACGGCGGAAGAATGCAAGAATCCCCAGCGCGACCTGCCGCGCGGAATGATCTACTCCCTCGTGTTCTGCACAATCCTCTATATCCTGATCTCGTTTGTGCTCACCGGGATGGTGCCGTATACAGAGCTCAAAGTCACTGATCCGCTGGCGTTTGTGTTTGAAAGAGTCGGCCAGAATTGGATCAGCTATATTGTCTCGATCAGTGCTGTCGTTGCTACGACCAGTGTTTTACTGGTGTTTCAACTCGGCCAGCCCAGGATCTGGATGAGTATGAGTCGCGATGGATTGCTCCCCCGGAAGTTTGCGAGTATCCATCCGCGATACCAGACTCCCGCTTTCTCGACCGTCATGACTGGCGTCCTTGTAGCGATCCCGTCGCTATTTATGGGTAGCGAGCTCATGACTGATCTGACGAGTATCGGAACGTTGTTCGCATTCGTAATCGTTTCAGGGGGTGTGCTGATGTTACCGAAGGTCGGAGCGACTGATGGTGAATCTGCTAAGGGTCGGTTTAGAATCCCCTATATCAACGGTAAGTATATTGTACCGGCAATTTTTGTTCTCTATGTGGTTCTGGTGCACGACCGCGTCGCACTCACGTTTTCATCAATCGCAGCCGGCGATCTCTCCGCATTCCTGTTTCTGCTCTTCATCGTGCTCGGATTAACAATGAGTATTTTATCTTTTCTGCGCAACCTGTCTCTTATCCCGATCATGGGGGTGCTGTTTTGTTCCTACCTGTTGATCGAGATCCCGGCGGTATCCTGGAATTATTTTCTCCTGTGGCTTTTGTTCGGACTGGCGATATACTTCTTCTACGGATACCGAAAGAGCAAGCTGCGTCACATTGACTAGCTAATGCGACTTGACGCGATAAATCACACCTCGTGACGTGAGGTGGTCCATGATCGCGCGGAAGTTGCTCTCCTCTTCCCCAAGAAACTCGGGCGGACAAATGCCTTTTCTCGAGAACTTTCCATTGAGAACAAGGTGAACGGCAGCTGTGCAGGTGTACCCGGTGGTCCGAGCCATCGACATGGTTTCTGTCGCGTCATCGGTGTAATCCAGCAGTTCGTATTCATAGAATTTCGACCTGCCGTTTTCTTCCCCGCGCACCCGGATTCGCATAACGGTAAATTCGCGCTCGCCAGGTTTAAGCTTCCATTTTGGAAAGAGTAATCTCGCCGTGATGTCAATCGGTCTCACAGCAACGCCATTGACGTCGATTGGATCGTGCGAAAAGAATCCGGATTCCCGCAGTACGCGCAGGTACTCGATGCTTCCCGGATACCGCAACGTTTTTTCAATCATGTTAGGGATGTTTGGCATCGTCCTGATCAATGAGCGCAGCCCGTCGGAGTTCCACGACTCGAGCGTGCCGATTCCTTCGAAGTGAATGAGTTCAGGATCGGAAAGTGCTTCTTTTGTTACCAGCGCTCCGTTCTGTACGTAGCGCGCAGGACGCGTGTATTCCTCAATCACATCAATCGGGGAGAACACAGCCTTGTACTGGTATGGCCATTCCCGCACAACAGGCAATCCTCCAACCAGGCATTCGTAATCGTCTACCCTCATCCGCTGGTTGTGATAGCCCAGGATGATGTTCCCCATGCCCGGGGCCACTCCGCAGTCGGTCACAATCGTAACTCCATTTCTTTGGGCGATTTCATCCAATTCGAATGGATCTTCCGGAAAAAATGAAATGTCCACCATGTTCTTGCCAGCGCTGATCACCGTCTCCGTTATTCGGAATCCCATGAAGCCCGGGACGGCGCCGACGACGATATCAAATGGCTGGAGAAGTGATCCCAAGGCATTCGCGTCAAGCAGATCCACTTTTATCACCTGAACGTTCCCCTTTTTAACAGCGGCAAGTGCCTCGTCGTTGATGTCAAGAGACGTCACGTCGAAAGTTTTTGCAAGGTCGAGTGCAATTGTTCGGCCAACCAGTCCTGCACCTAGTACTACTACTTTTTGTTTCATTGCTGTACCCCAGGCCGGCAGGATGCCCGATCGCTAAACCAGTAGGACACTGCCGGACGATTTTATAACTTGATGTGTGAAAATGTATACTTATGATTGATCAGGCCAAGATAGTTGAAAAAGCGAAACACTCCGCGTTTTATCGGCGTGTGCTGAGTTGGTCACTGAACCGGATGGTACCTTTCAACAAACCGCACGGTCTGCAAGTGGTTAAGATTGCGGATTATTCGCTGAAAATATTGATTCCCTATCGCAAACGGAACTTCAATCACATTCGCGGTCTGCATGCCTGTGTGCTTGCAACAGGTTCGGAATTTACGACCGGCTTTTTGCTGGTATCAAGGCTTGATGCCAGCAAGTATCGACTCATCATGCAGCGACTTGAAATGGACTACCATTATCAGGGAAAGATGGATGCGACAGCCGAGTTTACTGTCTCGGAACAATGGTTTGAAGACAATATCTATGCACCGTTAAAGATCCAGGATGCGATCGTCGTCCCTTGCGAAGTGAAGATTCACGACGTCAAGGGGAATCATCTTACCACGGGGAGAGTACTGTGGCAAATCAAGAACTGGAGCAAGGTGCGAACAAAGGTGGCTCCCTAAGACGTTTTAATCACAGCTGAGTTGGCGACACACAGGTTTCATGAAGGGGCATTGCCGGAGGGGTACGGCTTCGGTTTTGAGCCGGCGTTCTTCGACACGCACGACCACCGCAAGTTTCAGGAGCAAGGACCTGAACAATCATATTACCTACTGAATGATACGACCCGCACGGTGTCTGCTGCCGTTCACTTTCACCTGCAAGATGGGATGGCGTTGAGTCCACTGCGCGCGCCGTTTGGATCATTCGACGGCACACCGCGCCTGGCCCCTCTCGAACTGTATAACTTCATGCTGTATGTCGAAGAACGTCTGAAATTGATTGGAATCCGCGAGGTCGGGATTACGAATCCGCCGCGCGAATATGCGCCGGATCGTCTTGCGCTACTCGAAACGTTCCTGCTCAATCAAGGATATCAGGTGGCAAATGCGGTGCCGGGCGCGGTCATACGCATCAGCGACGTAGCCTTTTCGCAGCGTATCGATCCCGCGCAAACCCGCCGCGCCACGCAAGCCAGAGAGTCGGGCTTTCAGTTTCAAATGTTAGGGGCGGATCGATTTGATGATGTTTTTCACTTTTTAGCCACATGCTACGAGGAAAAAGGTTATCCGATTTCGATTCGCCCTGCAGTTCTGAAAGCATTGGTAGACCGGTTCCCTGACCGCTATCTGTTACCGGTGGTTACCGACGGAGCGGCAATCATGTGTGCATCGATCTCGGTTATGGTAACGAGCAGGATATTGTATAATTTCCTAGTGAACCACGAGCGGCGCTTGAATCACCTGAGTCCTCCGGTTCTGCTGATGGAGGGTTTGTACGTGTACTGTCAGCGTGAAGGGATTGCATTGCTGGATCTCGGAACTTCCGCGCTGGAAGGCAAACCAAATTTTTCGCTGCTGGATTTTAAGTTGCGCACGGGTGGGTCTGCTACATCAAAGTTATCTTTTCACAAAAAGCTGACCTGACCGTGCAACCTCTCGTTACTGTTGTCTGCATTTGTTACAATCAAGCGAAATTTGTGGTCGAGGCCTTGCAGTCGGTGCGGCGGCAGACTTACCCGAATATTCAACTAATTGTCGTTGATGATGCCAGCACGGACAGCAGCGCGGGCGTGATCCGTACCTGCCTTACCGGATTTCCCAACGCGACGTTTCTTCCGCTGCAGACAAACGGAGGCAACTGCAAAGCATTCAATCTTGCATTGAAGCATGTGGAGGGAGAGTATGTTATTGATCTCGCTGCCGATGACGTGCTGCTACCAAACCGTGTCGCCGCCGGCGTCGATGCTTTGTCGACAGCGGGCGACGCGTACGCAGTGAATTTTACCGATGCTGTCGTGATCGATGAAGACGGAAGGGAGTTGTATCTCCATTCTGACCGGTTTCCACATCATCAGGTTCCGCAGGGAGATATTTATGGCGAGTTGATTAAGCGGTACTTTATTTTGTCGCCGACGATGATGATGCGAACGCGTGTCGTTAAGGAGCTCGGGGGTTACGACGAAAATCTGGCGTACGAGGACTTTGATTTTATGATTCGCTCGTCTCGGAATTATAAGTACAACTACACCGCTGATGCACTGGTTCGCAAGCGCCTGGTGAAGGGATCGATGTCCCAAAAACAGTTTAGACTCTTCAGTCCTCAGCTCCGCTCGACCTATCGTGTGTGTGAAAAAATTATGTACCTCAACCGGACTGAGACTGAGCGGAAGGCGCTCGCTGCCCGTTTACTGTATGAGCTTCGTGTCTGCCTGAGATTTAACATCCCATTGGCGATCCGGTATTGGTGGCTGTGGCGGAGGAATCGGCGCAAAAGGTACTAGCGCAACACTACCTGCGGTTGTCCACTCCCGCGAGCATGCTGAGGTAACTATCGTAGCGGCTAGGCGCAATCGTCCCCTCTTCAACCGCCGATGTAATTGCGCATTCCGGTTCCTGTACGTGCAGACAACGCGCTCCGAATCGACACTCCAATCGCCGCTCACGCATTTCCGGAAAGTAGTCGGACAGTTCCTGGTCGCTCATGTCTACAAGACCCCACTCCTTGATTCCGGGGGTGTCGATCACGAACGTGTTGTCGCCGAGGTGAAACATCTCTGCAAAGGTTGTCGTGTGCATCCCTTTGGAGGAGTATTCCGATATCTCTCCGACTTTTCGGATAATGGATGGGTCGAGTTGATTCAGCAGGGTTGATTTGCCCACACCGGAGTGACCAGCAAACAGGGTGGTCTTGCCTTCTATACGACCGCGCAACTCCGCCACATCACCCGCCACTGCAGAGATCGATACCGTGTCAACACCGATCTCCCGGTAAATGTCCATCAGCGCGTCCTGAAACTCCAGGTCATCCTTGCTCAGGAGATCTTTCTTGTTGAAGACCAGCAGTTGCGGAATCCGGAAGGCCTCGGTGGAAACGAGAAACCGATCAATGAAGCCGATTGAAGTCCTGGGGAGTACTACCGTGACGACGAGGCAAGCGAGGTCGACGTTGGCAGCAAGGACGCTGGCATGTGCAGTTTTTTTTACAGACTGTCGGAGAATGTGATTCTTGCGCGGAAGAACTTCGATGATCGTCCCGACATCGTGCTCAACGTCAAACAAAACATGGTCACCAACGGCTACAGGGTTCGACTCCTTGGTGCCTTCGAGGCGCATTTTGCCGCGCAGCCGACATACTACTTTTGAGCCGTCGCCGCCCAGAACGTCGTAGAATGAACCCGTGGATCTAAGTACTATTCCCTCCATTTTACTTCTTTCTCATAGTGGCAATAACGCCTTTCCTGTCTTCAGGTTTCTATGACTTTCTATTTTGCCAGGATTTCGCGGCAGTAGTCCATGATTCTACGTGTTGCTCCCGTATTCTCTTCGACATACTGACGGTTGACATCACATGCCAGTTGAAAGCTTTCGGGGATGTTGAGCAGTTTGAACTTGCTTTTCAGGTCTGTGTAGTCGGCAACCGGGAACGCCCCGCCGCGATTGATCAGGTCGACTGCCTCTCTGAACTTTTCGTAGTTCTTGTTTCCAAAAAGGATCGGCATGCCGTAGCACGCCGCTTCCAGCGTATTGTGCAGGCCTTTTCCGAAACCGCCGCCGATGTAGGCGAATTCGCCGTACCGGTATAAGCGTGACAGCAATCCGACGTTGTCAATGATAAGAATATTGGAATCCTCAACAGATTTCTCGCTGGCCTCCGAATACAGGATTGATTTGACAGTGAGGGAGCGCTGGAGCAGTTCTATCTGCTGGCCGTCGATCTCGTGGGGTGCAACGATGAACTTAAGCGTTCCTTCGTTCATGAACGGCAGTAATATATCGAGGTCTTCCTGCCAGACGCTCCCCGTGACCATTACGCGTTCCTTTCCTTTGAACGCTCGAGCGATGGGCACTTCCTCAGCGAGGTTGACGATAGCTTTGACCCGATCAAAACGCGTATCGCCTGATAGGGTAACATTGAACACATCGATGGATCTGAGCAGTTCTACCGATTCCTGGTTCTGGACGAAGAAGTGAGTGAAGTTTCTCAGGATTCTGCGATGGAGGTTACCCATCTTGCGGAAAAACAACTGTTCCTTCCGGAAGATCGACGATGCGGAGATGAGCGGTATTTTCGCTTTTTGCAGCATCTTTCCATAGTAATACCAGAATTCATATTTGATGAAGATCGCCAGTTTGGGATTTACGGTATCAACGAATTTGCGGGCGTTACTCTTGGTATCAAGCGGTAAATAGAACACGTAATCAGCGATCCCGGTCTTTTTTTTCGCCAGGTATCCACTTGGAGAAAAAAACGTCAGGAATACTTTGTGATCTGCGAACTCCTGTTTCAACGACTCAATCAAAGGACGGCCCTGTTCGAACTCTCCGAGCGAGGCACAATGAATCCAGATTAATGGTGCGTCGTTCTGAGCAAGTGCCTCGCGAATTCTTTTGAAGATTCGCCGTCGTCCGGTCACAAATTCCCGCGCTTTGGTATTAAAGAGGCTGAGAATTCTCACCGCAAGTCCGATTGAGAAGATCGAGATTTTGTACAAAAACTTCATTGCGGGCAAAAATACGAACCTTATTGCTGCGGGGGATTTTTTTAAAGCGCTAAATACATTTAATTTGAAAGTTATACCTAAGCTAAACCTAGAAATGAAACGGATTGTCCTTTTACTGTCTGTGGGCTTTTTGAGCGCTCACATGTCCTTTGCTCAATTCAACGCTGATGATGGCGGCGATATTCAGGATCTCTTGAAGCAAAGCATCGATGATGGAAAGAAGCTCATCTCGGCATATCTGAACCCCTTGATGACCAGCGTGCCGATGGCATTGAACCAGGGCTGGTACAACACGGCGGCTGCACATAAGGTCGGGGGGATTGAGCTTACAATCACGGCGAATGCCATGATGATCCCCAAGAGCGACCTTTTTTTCGACGTTACGAAACTCGACCTGGATGTTGTTGGACTGGATGAAACTTCGCCTGATTATCCAAACGCTCCGACAATTTTCGGCCCGGACAGATCACCGATATTCAGTTACACGGATCCGAATACGAGCCAAACGCAAACATGGTCTGGCCCGGGAGGTGTAGACCTCGAGGGTGAGATTGGAAAAAACTGGGTTCCGGTTCCGTTAGTTCATCTCGGTATCGGGTTGCCAAAGGGCACCGATTTGAAGTTGCGGTATGCTCCCACGATTGACATCGGTGACGGATCACTGAATGTGCTTGGGATTGGCGTTCTCCACGATATCAAGCAGTGGATACCCGGAATTAAGCTTCTTCCATTTGACCTTTCCGCCTTTGCGGGGTATACAAACTTCAAAATGGATATGATGCTGGATCCTGATGATGCACCGGATCAGAGGGGGCTTTTCAAAATGAGCGCTACGACGGTGCAAGGCTTGATCTCCAAGAAATTTTCCATCCTGACGTTGTACGGGGGGGTGGGCTACAACATGGCCAACAGTTCGTTGGCGCTGAAAGGTAGCTATGATATCGACGACAATGGTACGATCGAATCTGATGAAGTCGATCCGCTTGACCTGAAATTTTCGGCATCAAGTATGCGTGCCACTGCCGGAATGCGGCTGAAGCTTGCGATCCTGACATTGCATGCCGACTACACCGTTCAGAAATACAACTGCCTTACTGTGGGACTCGGATTCAGTTTCCGGGAAAAGTAGGGTGACTGTGCTGGTCTGATCAGTTCCTCCCGAGCGCCTCATTGATGTGCTGGAGGAACTGATCGGTCGAGCGGTCGAGAATGTCAAAGACTTCCTGAAAGTCGGCCTCGTCCCCGTGATAGGGGTCTGGTACTTCTGCTCCGGGAGCGATTGGATCAAAATCTCTCATTAATCTCACCTTGTTGCCAGTGTCCCGACCGTTAGCGAGATGGAGGATATTGCGCAGGTTGCTCTCATCCATCGCGAAAATAAAATCGAATTCGTCCAAGTCGCCGGCAATGAGCTGCCGCGCGCTGTGCTCAATAGTGACTCCGTTCTTTAATGCATTCGCACGCGTCCGAGGATCGGCATTGTCGCCTATGTGATAGTCGGAAGTTCCGCATGAATCTATTTGGATCTGCGACTCCAGTCCCATGTCTCTTACCTTCTTTCTGAGGAGCGCGGCGCCGAGCGGCGACCGGCAGATGTTGCCGAGACAAACAAACAATACTCTGACTCTATTCATAGTGCCGGCAAAGGTAATGAGGATTGGTACAATCCCCAACGGCTCACACACTAGCGCGATGCTGACGGTGAACTCGCGGCGACGCTGCGCATGAGCACCTGAAGCGTAGATCGTGAGTATTGCTCAAGAAGGACTCCGGGGCGACTTCGGTACGTTTCGAAATTCTCCCGGTCGTAATTCTTTACTGTGACTAATGTAAGACCCGTGTTGTAGTATACTTCAAAGTCCGGTTTCAGCTTTTCGAGTAATGCTTTCAACTTGCTTTCGCGGAGGTCGAAACAAAATGAAAAAGACATCGCTGAGTTCTGCATAACATTGATTCGAATGTCAAGCTCTATGAGGATTGAGAACACCCGGCGAATGTGATCTTCTGTGATAAACGCATAATCTGTTACCCTGCACGAAACCAGGCACTGGTTCTCCTTGAAGACAATGAGTGGTGGAATGTCACTAATCTGACAGTCGTGTATTTTCGTACCGGGAAGAGAAGGGTCTTCAAAGCTTTTTACATAGAGCGGAATGTCGTGGGTAGCGAGTGGCTTGATCGTTTTCGGGTGAATGACAGAAGCGCCATAGTACGTCATCTCCGCAGCCTCGTGATACGGAAGTTCTTCGAATACTGTCGCCGTTGGCATTCTCTTCGGGTCCGCGTTCATAACGCCAGGGACATCCTTCCAAATTGTGACAGAATCTGCACGGAGACAGCTTGCAAAAATTGCCGCGCTGAAGTCAGAGCCGTCTCTGCCAAGCGTGGTAGTACGACCATCCTCAGTACGGCCGATAAAGCCCTGAGTAATCACGAAGTTCTTTTGCAGTGCAATCCGAAGCTTCCTGATGGCAGACCCTGTCACATCCCAATCGACACGCGCCTCGCGAAATGTATTGTCGGTTCGAACGTAATCACGTGCATCAATCCACTGACTTGCGAGTTTGTTTTCCGAGAGATAGTGATGTAGGATCACCGAGGATATCAATTCACCGTGACTGACGATTTGATCGTAAGCCTCATCGTATTTATCACTGTGGTTTAATCGCGACTCAACTTCGCGGAACAGCGCCTCCAGCGCTGCGAAGACCTCGTGCCGTTCCGGAAAGAGTTCGGCGGCAATACGGGTGTGAAAGTGTTGCAAGTTGCTAAACTCATTCTGGTACTCACCCCCGTCTCGAAACAGATTCACTATATTCACGAGGGCGTTTGTGGTCTGGCCCATCGCTGATACCACGATCAGGATAGGCGTCTTGACATAAGGTTGCAGAATAGAGCCTACATTCCTGATCGCGGCCGCATTTTTCAGCGAGGCTCCGCCAAACTTAAAAACCCTCATTTGATTGCACTAAATCGATTGCAAGTTAACTTTGGAACTTTAATGTATGCAAAGATCGGGGAATAAGACGTACACCACCATTGAAAGTTCGCGAATCGCGCAGTCGATCGGAACAGCTTTGGATCGCTTCATCAAGAACAACCAAGACCAGTTTCAATACGCTAGTGGGGAGCTCTCGCAATTGCTTCGCGATATCGCGCTGGCGTCGAAGGTGGTAAACCGGGAGGTCAATAAGGCCGGGCTGATCGATATCATGGGAGCCGCGGGCTCGTCTAATCTCACGGGAGATCAGCAGCAAAAGCTCGATGTCCTGGCGAATATTCGCTTCACCAGAGCTCTTGCAAGAGGGGGAGAGGTGTGCGCGCTTATCTCGGAGGAGTCGGAGACATGTGTCGACCTGAATAATCAGGGTAAGTATATCATTGCAATTGATCCGCTGGATGGAAGTTCGAACATTGATGTCAACGTCTCGATCGGAACGATCTTTTCGATCTACCGCCGGAAGTCGCCCGCGGGAAGCCCGGTGGATGAGGAGGATATTTTGCAGAAAGGCACTGACCAGGTTGCCGCCGGCTATGTACTATATGGTTCTTCAACGATGCTCGTGTTTACCACGGGCCACGGTGTGAATGGGTTTACGTATGAGGCCAGCCTTGGTGAATACTTCCTGTCTCATCCCGACATGCTTATCCCGGAGGATGGCAACGTATACTCCATCAACGAGGGATTGCACAATTCGTTCGACGATGGTGTGAAGCAGTACTTGCAGCACTGCAAGGACTCCAACTACACCGCGCGATATATCGGCTCACTTGTAGCGGACTTCCATCGAAATCTACTGAAGGGGGGTATTTATGTCTATCCGGCAACTTCTACCAATCCCAACGGCAAGTTGCGCCTGATTTACGAATGCAATGCGTTGGCATTTATAGCGGAACAGGCAGGAGGGATGGCAACCGACGGCCGGCGTCGAATCCTCGAGATCGAACCCCGGAGCCTGCACCAGCGGACCCCGTTCTACGTCGGGTCAAAGAATATGGTAAGAAAGGCCGAAGGCTTCACCCCACTCACGACTGACGACTGACGACTGACGACTGACGACTCACGACTCACGACTGACGACTCACTTCCAACACCTCCGGAGCATACTTTCGTATTACCCCGTACCATTTAATGAGTTTCTTGATATCAGAAGTATAGACCCGACTTTCGTCGAATTCGGGCAGTACTGCTTTCATGAATGCCTTCAATTCCGAAGGGTCGGAGTTCCCGTCCACGCCGGGATCATCGCCGAAGTCCGCCTGAATTTTCTTGAGAACATCTTCCAGGGGAGCGTTTCCTTCTTTCGTGGTGGTGTATATCGAGATTTCGTTGAGCAACGACAAACGGTGATTGCTGGTAGCAACAAACTTTGTTTTGGCATCGTCGAGCGATTCCAGGATGACGCCCGACTTTGTCGGAGCCAGCACCTTGAACAAACCTCCTTTTCCCGATACAGTGGCGATGTCAGCTATTGTCATAGTATGTAATTCGCGAGCAAAACTAAGCAATTTGCGTCAATGCATCGGCGATTAATGCCAGAAGATCGTCGCGTCCGGTTTTTTCGGTTGCCGACGTAATCACGATCGGTGGTAGCTCGGCCCATGTCTTCAGCAGCGTTCCGCGGTATACTTTGATGTTCTTGTTAAGTTGGTTCTTTGTGAGTTTGTCGGCCTTTGTAAATACCAACGCTATTGGTATTTGATTCTCCCCGCTCCAATGGATAAACGAGAGGTCGATCTTCTGTGGCTCCAGGCGCGCGTCAAGGAGGATGAAGAGGCAGTGCAAATTCTCACGGCGCAGCACGTAGTTCTCAATGATGTTGCCGAACCCCGCCCGCTTTTCTTTGCTCACCCGCGCATAGCCGTACCCGGGCAAATCGACCATGTACCATTCGCCGTTAATTATGAAATGATTGATCGTTTGGGTCTTCCCCGGGGTACTGGAAGTTTTCGCCAGTTTCCTCCGGTTGACCAACATGTTCAGCAGTGACGACTTCCCCACGTTTGATCGTCCGATGAAAGCGAATTCGGGCTTTTCGGGAGGTGGGCACTTCAGCACATCGGTCACACTCGATACAAATTCTGCCTCTCTGATCTCCATAACTTAGACAATCGGGATATTCCGGCCCAAAATAACAATTATGTAAGGTTAGGCCTTGACCTGATTTTTTTAATTGTAGGCAAATCGGTCAATTTTCATATATTAGCATCTGGTATATAGTAAAAAATTGCCCCATTACTAATTTTTTTCCAGAGATGTCCAGTATCCGCTGTGTACTGATTTTTTTGACCAGTCTCTTGTTTACAACCGCCGTCATTGCCCAGCAAGACCCCAAGCAAACTGCGCGCGACTACGTGCAGGTGGCGGAAGAGATGATGGCGGGTTCGCAAGCGTTAGACGACGTCCGTGGGCTGATGGTCCTGGCTGCCGACCTCGACACAACCTTCATCAAGGCGAACTACGACGCAGGGTACCTGCATCTGTTAACCATCGGAAAGGAGTTAGCTGTAAAATATTTCCTTCGCGTTTATCGCCAGAACCCCAACTATCGTTTTGATCTCGAATACTGGATCGGAAAGAGCTACCAGTACGGGTTGGACTTCGATAACGCAATGAAGTTCTACAATCTCTACAAGAGCAAACTCCTCGCCAAGAGCAGTTACCAGGGTGCTGATAAGATCCCAATGGAGATCGTCGACAAGAGTATCGTGGAGTGCATGAACGGCAAGGAGTTCGTTGCCAATCCCGGTAACTTCTCCATCGTCAATATCGGAAGGGAAATCAACTCCGAATTCGAAGACTATGCACCAGTACTCAACGAAAAAGAGGACGAAATCATCTTCACGACGCGTCGTCGCGATGGCAACCTGAACGCCAACGTGGCGGACGACAACAAGCCGTATGAAGATATATTTATTTCACGCAAATCGGGTGGTGTTTGGAGCTACGCTGCTAACATTGGGGATAAGGTCAATACTCCGTATCACGACTCCAACCTCGCGCTCTCGGCTGATGGGAAGACACTCTACATCTTGAAAGACGAAGGCGGCGGCGACATCTACTACTGTACACAAATGGCGGATGGCAGTTGGGGTGCTCCGGTTCCATTGCCAGGTATTATCAATTCGTCTTTCGAAGAGAAGTCGATTTCAATATCGAAGGATGGGAAGACGTTATACTTTTCCAGTAATCGCCCGGGCGGCCTCGGTGGGACAGACCTTTACCGTGCTACAAAAGATGCCAAGGGCCAATGGGGAAATGTCAAAAACCTCGGCCCCAAAATCAATACACCGTTCGACGAAGAGGGCCCCTTCATCGACTACGACATGGTGACGCTCTACTTTAGCAGCAAGGGGCACAAGAACATGGGGAGCTACGACATCTTCCGATCCGTTTACGACCCCGTGAAAAATGACTGGAGCGAACCCGAGAACCTTGGTTATCCGATCAACACTCCAGATGATGATATTTTCTATATCACGTCAGCTGACGGGAAGCGCGCCTACTACTCCTCCGTTCGCGAGGATGGGCTCGGCTACACGGATATCTACGTGATCACGACGCCCGAGGGGATGGAAGAAACGGAGCCCGAGCCGGAGCCTGTTATCGTCGAAGAGACACCGAAGCCGAAGGAACCGACAGTAGCAGAAGTGAAGCCAGAACCTCCGTCTAAAGAACCGGCGAAGCCATTGCGCTATATCGTTCGGACTATCGATGCGGAATCCAAGGCACCGGTGGCTGTGAAGGTAAGCCTGAGGGGTTTGAAGGACAACATCGTAGTCGGTTCGACAACGGCAGAGCCGGGTATATATGAGTTTCGCATAACAAGTCCTGCGGCAAAGGATTACCGCCTGTCCGTGGAGAAGGAGGGATACGCGTTTGTTAACGAGAACGTCAATATCCGGGGCGCCGGACCGAACGAAGAAGTAATGAACAGGACAGTTGAACTCCGCAAACTCAACGTCGGGACGCGCTCGGTACTGAGGAACATCTATTTCGACTACGATCGCGCGACTTTCAGGACTGAGTCGTACAATGAGCTCAATAAACTGGAGACCATGTTGCGCCAGAATCCCAACATCACCGTCGAGATATCTGGCCATACCGATAGTTTTGGACACTGGCAGTATAATCGGACGCTGTCCCAGAAACGCGCCGAGGCAGTCAAAGACTTCCTCACCAAGAAGGGTATCGACCCGAGGAGGTTGAAGGCAGTAGGTTACGGCGAAAGCCGGCCGCTGGTGTCAAACGACGATGAGAAAGATGGCCGCGAGATCAATCGCCGGGTGGAGTTCAGAGTGCTCCAAAAGTAATTTCATTTCTATTTCTAAACGCCCTACTTTCGAACCTGTTACCCGGGATCCCATGGCTGTTGTACCCTATAAAGAAGAGAATGCTGGAAAAAAGGAGCAGATCGCAAAGATGTTTAACAACATCAGCTATCGCTACGACTTCCTCAATCACTTTCTCAGCCTTGGTATCGACCGAATCTGGCGCAGGAGTG
Source organism: Flammeovirgaceae bacterium (assembly GCA_044507115.1). Taxonomy (GTDB): domain Bacteria; phylum Bacteroidota; class Bacteroidia; order Cytophagales; family Cyclobacteriaceae; genus Chryseosolibacter. The sequence goes on from JBIQJZ010000007.1 coordinate 16,833, forward strand.
CGATCCGTCTTCTGAGCAAGGTGCAGCCGCGGCATATACTCGACGTGGCCACGGGTACGGGGGACTTCGCGATTCAGGCGATGACCCTGAGGCCGGAGAAGATTACCGGTATCGATATCTCCGAAGGGATGTTGAAAATGGGTATGGAGAAGGTCCGGAAGCGGGGCCTGGGCGACAAGATCGAGTTGCTCAAGGGGGATTCTGAGAACCTTCAATTCCCGGACAATACTTTTGATGCTGTCACCGTTGGATTTGGTGTCAGGAACTTCGAGGACCTGGAGAAGGGATTGGCTGAAATATTGCGCGTGCTGAGACCAGGGGCGATGCTTGTGGTGCTGGAGTTTTCGAGGCCACGGAAATTCCCCATGCGACAGCTGTATAATTTTTACTTTCGAAACATATTACCTGCATTAGGTCGTTTGATCTCGAAAGACAGTTCCGCGTATACCTATCTTCCGGAATCGGTAGAGGTATTCCCTGACGGTACGGATTTTGAAAACATACTGAAGAAGGTCGGATTTAACGAGACTACATGCAAACCGCTTACTTTTGGAATAAGCTCAATATACACAGCACGAAAATAGTTGCCCTCGCGCTCGTATTCCTATTCATGGGAGCAAGTGAGGAGGCTTTTTCCCAATATCGGAAGCGGTGGGCAAATCAGAACAATCCAAACTACGACGATCGGAAAATCAGCTACGGTTTCCTGATTGGCCTGCATTCCACTGCCTATCAGATCGAGTACGCCGACAAATTTGTTACTCCGGCGATGGATACTGTCTATGCAATTGAACCCGGGTGGTCAGCCGGATTTTCGCTTGGCTTTATTGTCAACTATCGGCTCGCGGATCTGCTCGACCTTCGGATGACACCCAAAGTGGCGTTTTATGAGCATACCCTTCGCTACCGGTATACCGGGGAACAACCAAACGAAGAGAAGCTCGTGGAGACAACCATGGTGGAACTTCCGGTCTTGTTGAAATACAAATCGGAACGAAGAGGTAATGTTCGCATGTATATGGTTGGAGGGGTCAAGCCTGGACTCGAGGCATCCGGCAAAAAGAAGGTTGAGAACCGATCGAACAATCTGGGTATTACCGATCTGAATCTGAGCCTCGAAGCTGGCTTTGGCTTTGATTTGTACTATCCGCTCTTTAAATTCTCTCCCGAACTCAGATTCTCTCGCGGCATTGTCGATATTCTGGAGAACACGACGAACGTATATGGGCAGCCGCTGAGACGCGTAAATACCAATACGATAACGCTATATCTTCTTTTCCAGTAATGCCCCAAAGAACTGTGTTGATTACAGGTGCCACCTCCGGTATCGGAGAGGCTACAGCCAGATTGCTCGCCAGGAAAGGGTATGCGTTGGTGATCTGCGGTCGTCGCCGCGACAGACTGGAGTCCCTGCAAGCGGAGCTGACCAAGCTGACCAGGGTTACAACACTGTCATTTGATGTGCGCGACAAAGATGCAGTGGGGCACGCCATTCATTCGCTGGAGGGTGAATGGAAAGACATAGATGTCCTGATCAACAACGCGGGAAACGCGCACGGACTCGATCCCGTACACACCGCGAACGTCGATGACTGGGACGCGATGATTGATATCAATGTGAAGGGATTGCTTTATGTGTCGCGTGAAGTTCTCCCGGCGATGACGAAGCGAAAGTCCGGGCATATCATTAACATCGGATCTATCGCCGGCAAGGAAGTCTATCCCAATGGCAGTGTGTATTGTGCCAGCAAATCGGCTGTCGATGCCATCACGCAAGGGATGCGCATCGACCTCAATCCATTTGGCATCAAGGTCACCGGTATTCATCCAGGTATGGTGGAGACGGAGTTTTCTCTTGTGCGATTCAAAGGAGATGTGGAAAGAGCCTCAACCGTTTACGACGGCCTCACGCCGTTGACTGCTCACGATATTGCAGATATTATTCTGTACGTGCTTTCGGTACCGGATCACGTGGTACTTGCTGATCTGGTGGTGTTTCCGAAGGCGCAGGCGAGTGCGACGATCGTCAGACGGGGTGAGATCTAGAGCTATCTCTTAAATCCAAGGGCGCTACCGCCACAACCACTGTCTTCATCGAAAGTGTACTGGATATAGTATATCCCGGTTGCATTGCACGGATAGGCGATCGCATTGATGTACCGGTCTTCGACTTTGTTCGTGGCTACCACGTTGCGCTTTGCATCGTACAACGTAACGACTATCCCGTCCGGGTTCTGGTCGGGTGCGCAAACATTGATCATGTATTGAGTGCCTTTGGTGAAGACGTACGAATATTCGACATACTGCTTGCCAGCTGTCTCGACTTTATAGCTCTTGAGGAAGTTGAATCCTGACGCAAGTTTTGGAATACATTGGGTGCTGAGCGTTTCCGCGTTACATTGTGCATACGCCGCAGAACCGGTAAAGGAAATCCAAATAACAAAAACGAATAACTTTTTCATAACGCTGTGTAGCATGGGTCTTAGCTGATAATTTTGTTCCGGATGTTCTTCGTGGTGGATCTGATGGCTTCGATATCTGCTTGTGTTATTTCTACAGTGCTGGAACTATTGTCCTTGACGACCATCACACCACCAACAACTTCGTACGTGGATGGTCTGTACGTCGTCGTAATCGTAACCCTGTCAAACGCTTTTTTCAATTCTTCAAGATCTGTCTGGAGGGCTCCAAGATTGTCATCGGTATAGAAGGACAAGAGATGAAGGATGTTATCCAGTATGATCTTTTGTGTGCCGATCGTTTCCTGCAGCTGAACGTTGTCGGGATTGGTTCGCGCGACCTCGCACGTGATGTGAAGGGCCTCCAACCAGCCTCCCGTCAGTAGCAGTACGCTGAGATGAGATCGCTTTTCGCTTTGCAGGTAGTGATTGATGGAGTTGAAGTTCTGTGTGGTAATCAAAAGGAGTGAGTCAAGATCGTTGCTATTGGATACCAGCCGGCTGATCGTCTCCATTTCAAAGAACTGTCCAATGTTCAGTTCGTTTGCCAGCCCGCGGATGGTGGACATATATCGGACACCGTCCTGGGTCTGTTCGTAAATATTGGTGTAGCCCAGGTCCGTTCCGTAAATCCCGAGGTTGAGTGCTCTCTTGAAGTTGGTGTTGTACCGCGAACTGTTGTCCGGTGAGTTGAGAAATCCTGCATTGTATTTCCTGCCGGATTCTTTGAGCATTACAGAAATTTCCAGTGGACTTGGAATTCGGTTCAGGATGTCATTCACCTCGCCGGAAATGACCTCAGGCTCGAGGTTGGCGTTTTCAAGGGCATCCGCAAAAGCTTTGTCTTCACTTTTGTTACCAGTGCTGCAAGCCGTGAACAACGAAAGAATTAACGCGGCGATTAGGATCCTCATATTATAAAGTTAGGTAGATGTAAATTTAAAAATTCGGCATTCCACGACAAAATGTTACTTACCTGCCAATTTTCCGTGCGAAAGGCCCTTCAGGACGAACGTGCCAAACCGGGTTCCCTTTCTTAATAGCTGATAATACAAAGCAATGTACAACATGAGTGTCATAAACCAGATGACTAGCGTGTTGAAACCGTAAGTGCCCATCCTGACCCCCAGCAGATGCTTGGTGGGAGCGAAAAAGTGGGCGCGGTAGTCCAGGATATGTTCGGGCTCCGGGTCCTGGAACACGGGATCAATCTGCTGTATCAATGTACCCTCGTGTTCGAGAATACGCCTTTCCTCAGCGACGTTTGTCAGTAGATCCGCCAGGCTCTCGTTGTAGTACCTGAACTTTGCTTCGGTTACATCGTAGCCCGCGGTTTCTTCCATCCTGGCTATCCAAGCCTCCCTGGCAAACACCGCCTTGTTATAAATATCCTGGTAGTGCTTTTTGTAACCCTGGAGATAGGCTTCGAGTTGGGAATCTGCGGACGGGGCGAAACTCGCCAGTTTCCATTCTACTGCCGGGTCGATGCCGGCAAGCCCGTCACGGAATGGTTCATTGCGCAGGCTATGGCGGATAGTCGCAAGTTCGCGGTCGAGCAATTCCCGCACGGAATCATTGGTGCTGGCGCGATTGTCCGACACGAACTTGGCTCGCCGCATCAGTTCGTCGGCGAGGTACACCGAGCGGAAATGGGCCTGTGAAGAAAGCTTGTCCAATTCAAAGAGTGGCTGCTGATAGGAGTTGTGCGAAAACTGGTACACCGCCATCGCCTCGTACGCCCAACGCGATGCCATCAGGTCGGCCAGAATTGGCACCCTGCCTTTATCGCCAATGGCTTCGTTGATCTTGTCGAACGGGAACATGAGCCCGCTCAGGATCATCTGCGGAATAAGCAGCAAGGGGATGAGAATGTAGACGCTGACCGCGGAGCGGAATGCAGACGAAATGTTTAGTCCCATGACGTTTGCCATACACGATACGGCGAACAGGATGAGCCAGAAGGGTAGTAACATCTTCCATTCGATTTCGAGCAAGAGGTTACCGACAAGTGCAAACGTGAAGGTCTGAATCGCCGACAACGTGAACAAAATGATAAGCTTTGACAGCAGGTAGCTGTTCCAACTTAGGTGGAGGAATGACTCCCGCCTCAATATCCTGCGATCCCGGATGATTTCTTCGGCGCTGACACTCATTCCCATGAACAACGCGACAACAATGCACATGAGCAGATAGGCCGGGAAGTTGTCGTTGTGCCGGAAGACATAACCTCCGCCGTCAGGCGAACCGTTATAGCGAATTACAAACGCAAGTAGAAACGCCAGCAACGGCGCCTCAACGAGGTTGATGATCAGATACTGCCTGTTGGCGAGCTTTGACAACGTATCGCGCACTGTGAAGATCAGTGTCTGACGAAGGCGCGAGGGTAGGTGGAGAGTACGCGGCGGTTGTTCATTGATATCCGGTACCCGCCCGGGCGTGTACCGTTCGCAGAACATTTCGTACCACTGCTGAGGGGTAGTCTTCCGCCGCTGCGTAGGTTCGCCGTATTCATCAACGACCCGTGCTTCCAGGATGTTGAATATCTGCTCGGGGTTAACATTGCCGCAGGTTTGGCAATGCCCACGGTGACTGTCAACCTGGTGGCTCGCTTTCTTGAAGTACGTGATGGCTTCTATCGGGGGACCGTAATACGCAAGGTATCCGCCGGTATCCATGATTATCATCTGGTCGAACATCTTGTAGATATCCGATGAGGGCTGATGGATGACCACAAAAACGAGCTTGCCTTTCAGCGACAGTTCCTTCAGAAGGTCGATGACATTTTCGGAATCCCTGGAAGAAAGACCGGATGTCGGTTCGTCGAGGAAGAGAATGGCAGGCTCGCGAATCAGCTCAAGGACGATATTCAGACGTTTCCGCTGGCCCCCTGAGATGACTTTCTCCAGTGCAGTACCGACTCTTAAATCCTTCCGATGGTCGAGCCCGAGGTTCCTGAGTACTTCGGTTACGCGTCCGTGAAGTTCATCCTCTGTCAGGTTTGCGAGGCAGAGCTTCGCATTGTAATAGAGGTTTTGATATACGGTGAGTTCTTCGATGAGAAGATCATCCTGTGAAACATAGCCAATCACGCCGTGCAAGCGTTCAGGTTCCTTGTGAAGGTCGATGCCGTTGATTACTATATCGCCTTGCTCAGGTTTCAACAGACCGGCCAGAACGTTGAGTAGCGTGGTTTTCCCCGCTCCACTGGCACCCATGATACCTATGAGTTTTCCGGGGCCCTCGGAAATGGCCAGATTGCGAAGTCCGAATGTTCCTGAAGGAAACTTGAATTCGCCGACCAGGGCGTTGAACGAGAGCCTCGTCGCCTGAAGCTTGTAGTTGAAGCTGGCGATGATGTCGCTGTAGTAGACTGCGCTGCCGGCTTGCGACTTGACTGTTGCGCCGTGACTGAACAGGTAGGCGCGTCCTGGCTCCATAATGAACCCGTTGAGCATGTTCGCCTCCGTTCCCAGGTACTTCACAAAATACATGTCGACCGTTGGCACGCGCAAGAAGATTAGTGTGCCGCCAAAATGCCCGTGTAAATGGCGCGCATATCGGGCAGTATTCTCTGTGCGATCATCGACCTGCAGAACTTCACGCATATCGAGGAACCCGGGTTCGTCTCCAATCACGAACTTGACAACCGCGTGATAAGCATTCTGGTCGAGGTTGAAAACGGAGGATACGGTGTTGATGATTTCACGACGCTGTGGAGATACTGGTAACGCTGGGCCGACCAGTTCGAGGAGCTTGATCAGTACAAGTACTTTTTGCTTTTGGGTCAGCGTCTTGTTGATCTTCTTGCAAATCCCCAGCGTCTTGACCGAGTCGCTGACGGAAATCCGTCTTGACTTTCCTTCATCCTCGCCATAGCCGGAATAGGAGTCGTAAAGGGTCACATATCCCTGTACAGAATCCTGATCCAGCTCAGTTTGAAAAAAATGGATTACATAGAGTCTTTCCCGATCGGTGACTCCGCCATCTTGTTTGGTGATGATGGCAAAAAGTTGTGTAAGGGCCTTTAATATCTCTTCGCTCATGGTTTGCTGGTCCTCAGTCCACGGACCATGGTCGACTTTCGTCCATGGTTAGTGTCTATCCATGGGTTAGTAGGGTACAAACTCAAAGGGAATCTCTACTAGCTCAGAAAACTCTTCACCAGCTTCTTCCATATCCTCGTCGTCTTCGTGGAAATGCCACTGCACTTTGATACCCTTGATATCTTCCAGTGCGTACAATACGTCAAGGATCAATTTTGACGACGCGGTATTGAAGTATTCGAGTTTAAAAACAAAAGTTGTCGAGGGGTTGGGGTCTTCCGCATAATGTTCGATCCAGTCGAGTACTGGCTTGTAAAATTCGGTAGAATCCTCCGGCAGGGAACGTCCTGATATCTCCATAATCCCGTTCGTTTTGTCCAGGATAATGCTGGGTGTATCTTCTGTTTCCTCCAGATGCAGTGTATTCATACTTTTATTGTTTAATTCCTGTTAAGTTAGGGTTTCGCGGAATATTTACACTTAGGCAAAAGAAACAATACGTTTCGGATAATTCGGGAAAATCAAAAGAAAGTTTCTCTCCCGACTTTCGGGCCATGTCGACAAAGCCCAGTCCTGCGCCTCCTTTCTCCGATATTGTTGTTCCCTTGATAATATTCCCATAGAGAGTTTTCAGGCCAACGCTATCAAGTTCATTTACTCCTTCGAGCGCGTCGCGCAGTAGAGGTACATTCGTTCTGGCGATCGCATTCCCTGACACCACTGAATATTCATTGGTACTCCGATTGACGACAAAGATTGCAGGAAAAATGTCCTGATCCTCATTGCGCAGCTCACTGTGTCGGGTGATGTTTTGCAAAGACTCCACCATTACATTAATTACCTTTCGCTTCACCCTAGGGTGTTCATCCATCGATTCCATCGCATGTTCTCCGAGTGCCAGGATTCGCTTTACTGTCTCTTGCGAAAAGCATCCGCGATACGCCAGCAGCACATCTTCTCTCAGCATCCCCCGATATATACTTTCTATCGTCTTCATGGTACTCAGAACTTGACACCGATCAGCAAGACATCATCCGTTTGCTTCTGATCCCCTTTCCAGGTTTCCCACTGATCCTCGAATATCGCCCGCGCCTCTTTCATCGGAATGGTGTGAACCTTACTGATAATCTCCCGCAGTTGCTTCGTGCCGAATTTTCTCCCTTTCGGCCCACCGAACTGGTCACAAAACCCGTCGGAACAGAAAAAAATGGCATCACCGTGATTCATTTGAAGCCGGCTGCTCGCGAAGTTTGTCTGATTCTTAAACACGCCGCCACCGATCGGAAATTTGTTTCCCTTGATCTCCTCGAGGACACCACCTCTGACAGCGTACAGCGGACGGTGTGCCCCTGCGAAGGTGACCTCCATTGTCTCGAGATTGATGCGACAAAGAGAAATATCCATGCCATCCTTTGTGCCCGTATCTTCATCGGGACGGAGTGTAGTCGATACACCTTCGTCTAACAGGTCGAGAATTTTTCCGGGATCGGTGATTTTGCGACTTTTCACGATGTCATTTAACAGGAAATATCCAACCAGCGAAAGCAAGGCTCCCGGTACGCCGTGACCAGTACAGTCGACGGCAGCCATAAATACTTCGTCCTGAACCTGTGCGAACCAGGGAAAATCGCCCGATACGACGTCACGCGGCCGGTAAAAGATAAACGAATCCCGAAGCGAACGATCAATGAGGCGCGGATTCGGCAGAATTGCTCCCTGAATGCGGCGTGCATAGTTAATGCTTTCCGTGATCTTCCTATTCTGGTGGCGTACTTCCAGTTCGATTTTCTTCCGTTCTGTGATATCATGAGAAACGAGCAAGACGGATTCAAGCGCACCCGCTTCATCGTACTCGGGAATGGCATGAGTCTGCATGATACGGACACCGACGCGTGAGGGAAAATCGATCTCAAGGATCATCTTACCTCCTGATCCGCTGACCTGTCCGACGATCTTCATCCACGATTCAAGTATCGCCGGATTTAGATCTGTCTCCTTTATTTTCTTGTTGAGATAGGCAACCGGCGTACGACCGGTGTAATATTCAATAACTGGATTGATATACGTAAGTGTGCCCTCTTCGAGTCGAACGATCAGATCAGGTGAGTTTTCAGATAACGCCTGGATCTTAGTGCGCATGCGGATTGCCTGTTCGTCGAGACGTCGCGCGGTAATGTCGCTCGTTTGGATCAGGAATCCATTGATGTCGGGATTGTCAAGTCCATTCGACGCAACCGACTCAAGCCATATGTAGTTGCCTTCCTTGGAACGATATGCGTATTGCATTCTGATCTTTTCATCTGGATTTTCCTTTAGCCTGCTGAAGATATGGCTGTATGATATCCGATGGTCGGGATGAACATGTTCGAGATCCGTTTCACCAATCAGTTCCAGTTGCTTGTATCCGAGTATGGGTTCGACTGACGGAGACACATATCGGATACGGCGCTCTTCCGTATAGATGATCGTAATGCCAGTAGGATACCCGTTGCGATAGGAAGCATGCAGGTGGCCTTTTTCACCGGTATCCGGTGTTACCGTGAGCGGCGATGTGTGAAGTGCGTGATTCTCGGTTTCTTTTTCGCGATAGATCATCACTTCCTTGCGTGCGCCACGGGTAGTCCAAAACATAAGTGCACCGATCACGAATGTGGCTATAAGAGACGAGTACACTTTCAGGAGTACGGCAGAAGCGGAGGTGCCCGGCTGCAACGTCGCCAGATCAGCGATCAGGAATGCGCTGACGATGACGGACAGGACAAAAAATCCAGCCATAATGACGCTCCATTTGTTGTTGTCCTTCAGGAAGTCCATAGTGGTATCAACCGGGATTGGACCACTCTATCGTGGCGTCGCGATGGTACAAGTTGCTCATATTGTCGCTAAAATACCGTTTCGTGCGGGTAGACCACGTGAATTTGGTTCCTAAACCTTACATGGGTCGTTTCGGCCCCAAGTACCGAGTGCTCAGGAGATTTTCTTGTCGTGGTGTTCCAGGCTCGCGCGCGTAAAACTGAACGGCAACAATGAGGCTGCTGACGGAACTTTGACCCACTCGTCCGCGTCGCTCTGCATGATTATTTCGATCGGTCTGCCCTGTTTTATCTCAACCTCCAATAGCACCTGTCTGCAGGAGCCACATGGCGTTACCGGACTTGTCTCTTTAGTGTGCTTGCGCCGGGCGATCACGGCGATCTTACTGATAATCGCGTTCGGATGCCCGGACACGGCTGCGTATAGAGCAACGCGTTCGGCACACATTCCGGAGGGATAGGCGGCATTCTCCTGGTTTGTTCCCGTCACGAAGGTGCCGTCGGCCAGGAGCACCGCAGCGCCGACCTGAAACTTCGAGTACGGAGCATACGCATGAGACGCTGCATCTTTCGCCTTATGGGCGAGATACTTGGACTCAGGATCCAGTTCTTCCAGGTGCCTTACGACGATGAACGATTCCATATAGGATGGTCTGCGTTCAGGTAAGTTACTTATTTTGGCGCTATTCTTTTGCGGATTTCTTTTACTTTGTGGTATGAAGTGTATTTTGGTTCTCGGTGCGGGCCGGTCATCAGCATCGCTAATCCGTTACCTGCTTGATCACGCAGCGAGCCATAACTGGTTCATCATTGTCGCAGACGCCTCACTGCAACACGCGGCGGAAAAGGTCGGGTACACTGATCGCGGGAAGGCAGTTGCGCTGGATATGAATGAACCGGAAGCTACCCAGTCCTTGATTGCAGGGGCTGATATTGTGATCTCCCTACTTCCGCCTGCACTTCACCCGATGGTCGCCCTGCGTTGTCTCCAGGAGAAGAAACACTTCCTGACTGCAAGTTATGTTTCCGACGAAGTGAAGTGTCTGGATACGGAGGCCCGCGAAAACGGCCTCCTTTTTTTGAATGAGTGCGGCCTGGATCCGGGCATAGATCACTTGAGCGCAATGAAGGTGATTGACGACATTCGCGCTGCCGGTGGAGAGATTACGGGCTTCGAGTCATTTACCGGCGGGATTATTGCACCACAGACCGATCCGCAGAATCCGTGGCGCTATAAGTTTACATGGAACCCGCGGAACGTGGTGACTGCGGGCCAGGGTACTGCCAAGTTTCTTCTCGACGGTGTAATCAAATACATTCCCTACCAACAACTTTTCCGCCGCACAACAGCCGTGTTTGTCCCGGGATACGGACACTGCGAAGGATATGCCAATCGAAATTCCCTTAAGTACATCGACGCATATGGGCTCCGCGGAATCGGTACGATGCTGCGCGGAACGCTGCGCAGTAAGGGGTTCTGCTCCGCGTGGAATTTACTCGTGCAACTGGGCTGCTGTGATGATACCTACCAGGTTGAGCATGTTTCAACATTGACGCACCGCGAGTTTGTCGACGCGTTCCTGCCCGCTCTGCCGGATTGTATCAGTGTCGAGGAAAAGATCTGCGCTCATCTCGCCGTTACCCGTGATTGTTCCGAGATTGCAATGCTGAAGTGGTCGGGCTTGTTCGACGACACACCGGTGGGATTGTCGAGCGGAACGCCAGCTGAGATACTTCAGCACATTCTCGCCAAGAAATGGTCGCTTGCCAGTGGCGACAAAGATTTGATCGTGATGTGGCACAGGTTCCAGTATCAACTGGATGGTGTCGCTAAGGAAATACAGGCATCACTCGTCGTAACAGGTGAGGATGATGTGCAAACGGCGATGGCCAAGACGGTCGGACTTCCCCTTGGGATTGTCACGCGGCTGATGGCTACAGATAAGATCACTGCCAGAGGCGTGCAGATCCCCATCACCCGCGAGTTTTACAACCCTGTCCTGACGGAACTCGAACAGCATGGAATAGCGCTGACTGAAATTCAGGTTCGCTGAAGGTCCATCGACAATTATTCCAACTGGCTCTTTTCGTATTCATCATCTATCAGCAAGTTGCCTGATCGCGCGGCCTGAACAGCGAGGTAGTCGCACCGTTCATTCTCCGGGTGACCAGCGTGTCCGCGGATCCATTGAAATTTCGGTTTGAACTTCTCGTGAAGAGGTATATAACGCTGCCACAGATCAGCATTTTTCTTTCCTTTGAAGTTTTTCTTTTCCCAGTTCCACAGCCAGCCTTGCTCCACCGCTTTGACGACGTATTCCGAATCAGAATAGATTGTCACGGGGATTCCGTCTTTGCGGATTGCTTCTAGTCCCACAATAACCGCAAGCAATTCCATCCGGTTGTTGGTGGTAAGTCGGAATCCCTGCGAAATTTCTTTTTCGTGGCGATTGTACTTCAGGATGACGCCAAAGCCTCCGGGACCCGGGTTTCCCTGCGCAGCGCCATCCGTGTAGATCCGTATCATGTGGGGAAGACGTTCGATTTAAAGATTTTAACGGCAATCGCGAGCAGGATGACGCCGAAAACCCGGCGCAAAACTGAAAACCCCGATTCGCCGATAACTCGTTCAAGCCATGAGCTTGAGCGCAGCACCCAGTAAACGATGACAACGTTGAGGATGATGCCGACAAGTATGTTCGCCTCCTGATAGACGGCGCGTAGCGAAAGGATCATGGTGAGAGTACCGGCACCAGCTATCAACGGAAAGGCTAACGGCACAATGGATCCGGCCCCCTTCGCGTTTGGATCATCTTTGATCAACGTAATGCCGAGAATCATTTCCATGGCAACAATAAAGATGACAATAGCACCCGCGACCGCGAATGACTCTACATCCAGGCCGAATAGCTGCAGAACCGATTGCCCTACATACATGAACGCGATCATCAGTACTGCGGAGATCAGCGTTGCCTTACCGGCCTGGATGCCTCCTTCGCGCTTTCGGATCAGGATGATGAGGGGGATCGATCCCAGGATGTCGATGACCGAAAACAGGATAAGCGTGACGGAGAATATTTCTTTCAGGGAAAACATGTTCTTTTCTTACTGATAGTCCTTCAGAAATTTCATTAAAGCGCGAATTTCCTTTTTTCGGATCGCTGGGAAGTTTGCGATACGAAAAGTCGAGGGTTTGAGTTCGCCATATCCCTCGCCAAGGAGGAAGCCGTGACGTCGCGCGCGCGACTTGACCGTTGTAATAAGGTCTTCGGTAGCATGAACAGGAACAACCGTAAACGATCTCACCTCTTCGTTGTCAACCAGGTGCCGCAGTGTTTTCTTTTCTTTGAAATATCTGACCCACATGCTGTATCGATCAATGGTGCGGGCGTTCATGGCGCGAATGGGACGTGATGCTTCCAGAACGCGGCACAACAGATAGATGTTTAGCACATTCGGGGTGAAGGGTGTTTGCCACTTTTCCATCATGCTCGCCATAAACGTCATACTGTTGTAGTGACTTCCTTCATCGATTTCTTTAGCCCGCGACATCGCCGCCGGAGAACATGCCATTATACCGAGTCCCGCGGGCAGCCCAAAACATTTTTGAACGGAAGCAAACCACACGTCACCGTACTGGAAGTCAAGCGCTATTCCGCCCATACTGGACGTGGCGTCAACCGCGATGAGGTGCTGAGGGTACCGTTCGCGAATACCTGCGAGGGTGCTGCCGGTTACCTGAGTGCCGTTGGAAGTCTCGTTCTGCGTGATGCATATTACACCGGCTTTCTTTCCCGCTCGGATTTTTTCCGGTACAAGTTGTTCGTTCAAACCGAATTCGGTTGCCTTCGCCCCGGCCCGAAGCCGACGTGTGTATTCGAACCATTTCTTCCCGAATGATCCGTTGAAGAAATGATAGCTGGTTTTGTCGATCAGCGACTGTGCGATGATCTCCCAACACTCTGTTGCCGACGAAGTATAAAAGATGGTATAGTCCTTCGGAATTTCGAGTTTGTCCTTTAAGAGCGCAATGGTCTTCTCCGACAATTGCATAAACTCCTCACTGCGATGGTTGACGCTGAGGATGCCGGCTTTAAAGGCATCTTTAACATAGTCGGGTATTTCGTCGTGAACTCTGGATGGACCCGGGTAAAAGGAAATCATGACGAGCGCTTGGTTGCCGTGAAGTATTGTATCGCCATTGCGTAACCTTCAAGACCAAAGCCGGTAAGCAGTCCGACACACTTTGATGTAATCAGACTCTTGTGTCGAAATTCCTCCCGACCGTACACATTTGAAATGTGCACTTCCACAACAGGTGTAGTGATGCCTGCGATCGCGTCATGGATTGCCACGCTTGTGTGCGTGTACGCTCCGGCGTTCAGGAGGATCCCGTCGAAACTGAATCCAACCTCGTGGAGCTTGTCAACGATGACGCCTTCGATGTTCGATTGAAAATAGTGCAACTCTACATCCGGGAATCGCTTCCGAAGCAATCCAAAGTAGTCTTCAAAGGACTGGCTTCCGTAGATCGACGTTTCGCGCCGGCCGAGAAGGTTGAGGTTTGGCCCGTTGACGATGAGGAGTTTCATGCTGGAAATATAGGACAAAGGTTTGAAAGGAGTAAGGGGTTTGAGCGGTTTAAAACCACCCGATCTCTGTAGGTGACTCACGCGGACTGCAGAATAGAATCCACCGGACGGGTCGTTCGGATAGTGGAATAGCAGTACTATCTTTGACGTATGTGGGAGCAAAGAATCCGGGAATTTGGTCACTACCTGAAACTCGAGCGGTCGCTTTCGGAAAATTCTATCGACGGCTATGTCCGGGATGTGAGGAAACTTTATCAGTTTGTCGCGTTGAAGGAGAACCAAGTTTCGCCACTTCATGTCACGCCGGCAGTGCTTCGCGACTTCCTGGAGTTTATCAACGAGTTGGGACTTGGTGCGCAGAGTCAGGCTCGAATCCTTTCAGGAATAAAAAGTTTCTACAAGTATTTGCTTTTCGATGGCGCGATCAGCCAGGATCCCACAAAGTTGATCGAAGGTCCGAAGCTTGGAAGGAAACTGCCGGACACATTGAGTTTCCATGAGATTGAAAAACTGTTGGATGCGATAGATCTTTCAACACCGGAGGGCGCGCGAAACCGTGCGATGCTCGAAGTGCTGTACAGCTCTGGTTTGCGCGTGTCCGAACTTGTCGATTTGCAGATCAATAATATCTTCCGCGACAGTGGTTTTCTGAAGGTTACGGGTAAAGGAAACAAGGAGCGCCTGGTTCCCGTTGGTCGGGATGCACGAAAGTATTTGTTCCTCTATCTCGATGAGATACGCGGGCGGCTTCCACACAAGGCGCCGCGCAAGGGATTCGAGTCGTATGTTTTCTTGAACCGCTACGGAAGCAAGCTGACACGTGTGATGGTGTTCACGATTATCAAAAACCTCGCGTTGCAGATCGGCTTAAAAAAGAAAATCAGTCCACATACTTTCCGGCACTCTTTTGCCACCCACTTGATTGAAGGGGGGGCAGATCTTCGGGCGGTACAGGAAATGCTTGGGCACGAATCGGTGACAACGACGGAGATCTACACCCACCTTGATCGCGACTATTTGCGGCAGGTTATCCAGGAATTTCACCCGCGGAGTTAAAAAAAAAACGCCGGGGTTGCCGGCGTTTCAGATATGTTGTTGTTCTTCTTGATTACAGCTTGAACGTGACGCCCAATGCCAGCGGTGCAACGCCATAACCGAGTTCGCCGTAGCCGGCAACTTTCTCCGTAAAGAAGTAGCGAGCCCCAATGTGCAGCCCAACGCGGACGCCACCACTGTATGGATCAGAATACCCTGCAAAACCTTCTCCGGAATAGCTTGACACGAGAACTCCCAGAGACAAACCTCCGTAGATGTCGACCTTTTCATCACGAATCTCGAACAGCTCGCTGAAGTGATAGGAGCCTCTTGCACCAATGTCCAGGAAGGTGTACTTGAAGCGATATCCTGCCCCGTAGTTGTAGCTGTACGAAGTGTATCCGAAATAAGGTCCAACGGTAATCACATCATTCACCGCCCATTCGCCCGACACGAGAAGCGGAACACCCCCGGCGTAGTAGTAGCCGAGACCGATACCTGCATTCAGCAACAAGTCACCTTTGTCGTAGCGCGCTTGCCCGGAAGCGAAGCTAGCCGAGAAAATCATGGCGACAAGGCAGAGAGATTTGAAAATGTTTTTCATGAAACGTTTTAGTTTAAAGACAACAAGTTTGGTTGTTTTGTGCGGCAAAAATAGGAAAAAAGCAATACCCTTCCTTTATCTTTGAGCCTTTATGTATAAGTTTTTCCGGCCCCTTCTTTTTGCGATCGACCCTGAAGTAATCCACGCCTTTGCTGCCGGGGTGCTTCGCGTCACAGCAGGTCTGCCGGGAATACGATGGATGATGATGTCGTTATTCACTGTCCGCGACAAGCGCCTCGAAAGGAACCTGCTCGGTCTTACCTTCAAAAATCCCGTCGGCCTCGCCGCGGGTTTTGACAAGGACGCTAAACTTATTGATGGGCTGGCAAATCTCGGATTTGGATTTATAGAGATCGGAACGCTCACGCCACGCGCGCAGCCAGGCAATCCAAAACCCCGGTTGTTCCGCCTTCCCAAAGACCAGGCGCTCGTGAACCGAATGGGCTTTAACAATGAAGGTGTTCACGCGGCGGTGGCCCGGCTCCGAAAAAGACGAACCGATGTTATCGTGGGCGGTAATATCGGCAAGAACAAAGCCACCTCGAATGAGGACGCTCACAAGGACTACGAAGCGTGTTTCCAGGCATTATATGACCATGTCGACTATTTCGTACTAAACGTCAGTTCCCCGAATACTCCCGGCTTGCGGGAGTTGCAGGATAAACAGCCGCTTCAGCAGCTGGTCGAAGCCGTCATTGCGCTGAATCGTACCAAACCAACTCCCAGGCCGATTCTGTTGAAAATTGCACCGGACCTCACTGAGGGACAGTTAGGTGATGTCGTTGATATCCTCAAGACAACCAGGGTCGACGGCGTCATTGCCACGAACACGACAATCTCCCGGGACGGACTGGATACGTCATCGGCTGAACTTGGCCGTATCGGGGCGGGCGGATTGAGCGGAAAACCGTTGTCGTCAAAGGCCACTGCTGTCATCCGGTATCTCCGTGAGAAGCTGGGACCGAATTTTCCGATTATCGGCGTTGGAGGTATCATGACGCCGGAAGATGCGCTGGTTAAACTCAAGGCAGGCGCTGATCTCGTTCAGGTTTACACCGGATTTATTTACGAGGGCCCCGGTATCGTCCGGCGAATCAACAAGAAAATCCTCCAGCACGTGGATGGCGGAAGTGTGCGTTAGACCCGACGCGGAACCCGTGTTTTCAATGTTTTTACTTAGTTTTGCGCCTTAAGGCATGGCAAAGAATACCTATAAATCAAATACGTTCCGGAAGGGGGAGAAGGAGAAGCGCAGCAAGACGCCTGGAAGCGGTATTCGTTTTCCGGCGTTGAAAGATCCGCGGGCAAAACTTGCACTGGGTCTGTTTCTGATCTTTGCCAGCTTGTACATGTTCTTCGCGCTGCTGTCGTATATGTTTACCGGGCAAGCGGATTTCAGCGAGGTGGGAAATCATCAAAGCATGACGGGTATCTTTGAGGCTCTCCGTGAAAAGGAGATCAGCAACTGGCTCGGTCTTTATGGCGCCATTCTCTCGCATCTTTTTGTATTCCGTTGGTTTGGTATTTCCTCTTTTCTGATACCACCATTGTTATTCCTGATCGGCTACAAGATCGTGTTCAAGAAAGAGATCGTGCGGATTTCTTCGTATACCATCTTTGCATTTTTTTCCATCGTGTGGCTTTGCCTGATGCTCGGCTACATGGTCGAGATCAACCAGGGTGGCCACGCGTGGCAGATACTCGGGGGTGGCTTTGGTTTCCTGCTTGCCGAGTTGAGTTACGGCATGTTCGGGTGGGGTACCTTTCTGATACTGATTCTCAGTCTTTTCATTTTTATCATCTTTTATTTCAACGTGACGTCAATCCCTGGGGTCCAGGTTCCCGGCCCAAAACCGATGGGGTCTGACGCAATACTCGACGATGATGACCCATTGTTGTCGAGTTATACCGACGAGGAAGACCAGTGGGTGGCCGCCAATCGG
>JBIQJZ010000008.1:0-28382 GCA_044507115.1 Flammeovirgaceae bacterium
TGACGACATTGCCGGGAGCGAGTACAGGTAGCCATTTAGCGTTTTCGGAACCTTTTTTATTGATCAATTTTTTGCTGACCTTGCCCCCGGAAATCGGAATCCTCCCACAACCTGCTTTGCCCTTGTTGGTGTTCCGGGGAAAATCTATCTTGCTGAATTGTGTCAATTTTTGCGCCCACTATGAAAAAATATCTTATCCTGTTAGTAGTCCTGGCTGGTATCGTAAGCTCGTGCAGTAAAAAGCGCGAAGGCGATCCGAGGATACTCGTTTTCTCAAGAACAGCTGGTTTCTATCACCAGTCCATACCCGTGGGAGTTGCCGCAGTGCAGAAGTTGGGAGAAGAAAATAGTATCCTGGTGGATACAACCACCAACCCTGCTTATTTCAATGAAGACTCGTTGAAGCGGTATTCCGCGATCGTCTTTTTGAATACAACCGGAAACGTATTGGATCACCGTCAGGAGATCGCTTTCGAACGCTATATCCAGGCTGGTGGCGGATTCGTTGGAATACACGCGGCGACAGACACTGAGTACGACTGGCGCTGGTACGGGAAACTCGTCGGCGGATACTTCAGGAGCCACCCGCGGACTCAACCCGCGAAGTACATTATTAAGGAGAAGAATTTTCCAGCGACGGAATTTTTTGCTGACACCGTTTGGGAGCGTACAGATGAACATTACAACTTCAAGCGTCTAAATCCCGATGTGAACGTGGTGATGACGATCGATGAGTCGTCGTATGAAGGCGGTGGTCACGGCGACTACCATCCCGTGGCCTGGTACCACGAGTACGACGGGGGTCGGGCATTCTACACTGCCTTAGGACACACTGACGAAAGCTATGCGGAGGAAAACTTCATGAAACATGTGTTGGGTGGCCTTCGCTATGCTATCGGCGGCAACCTGGAGTTGAACTACAAGAACGCTAAGTCCCAGTTTCCTCCCGATGATGATCGGTTTACTAAGACACAACTCTCGTACGGTCAGTTCTTCGAGCCGACGGAAATGACTATCCTGCCGAATCTTGATATCCTCATTACGCAGCGTAGGGGAGAGATCCTTCTTTATAAGAACGCAACGAAGGAAGTCAAGCAAGTTGGATTCCTCAACGTATATTGGAAGACTTCGGTGAAGGGCGTGAATGCAGAGGAAGGGGTTATGGGTATTGCCAGGGATCCCGGATATGAGCGAAACAATTGGATATACATTTTCTACAGCCCGGTCGACAGTTCCGTCAATCGCCTTTCACGTTTTACGTTTAGGAACGATACGCTCGACCTAACGACAGAAGAAGTTATACTCGACGTTAAATCCCAGCGCGAGATATGCTGCCATACGGGCGGGTCGATTGCGTTTGGGCCGGATGGATTGCTATACGTTTCTACCGGCGACAATTCGACGCCGTTCAATGAGCCAGGTGCACGTTTTGTCAACAGGGGATTTGCACCCCTCAACGATCTTCCCGGACGTGAACAATACGATGCAAGACGGTCTTCGGGCAATACCAACGATCTCCGCGGGAAAATCCTTCGTATCCGTGTTAAAGATGATGGCACGTACGAGATCCCGGATGGAAACCTTTTCCCGCAGAATTCAGATAAGACGCGCCCCGAGATCTATGTCATGGGTAACCGGAACCCGTATCGCATTTCGGTGGATCAGAAAAACAGCAACCTGTATTGGGGCGAAGTTGGACCTGATGCGAGCAACGACAGCCTGGCTACACGCGGTCCGCGCGGATACGATGAGGTCAATCAGGCGCGCAAGGCCGGAAATTTTGGTTGGCCGCTGTTCGTGGGAGACAATTATGCGTACCGGGAATACGACTATGCGACCGGTGAGAGCGGAGACTTGTTCGACCCCGAGAAGCCTATTAACAATTCCCGGAACAACACGGGTCTGAAAGACCTCCCCCCAGCGCAACCTGCGTTTATTTGGTATCCATACGCGGTGTCAAATGATTTTCCACAGGTTGGCACGGGAGGTCGCAACGCGATGGCGGGACCGGTCTATTATACTGATATGTTTCCGAAAGAGACGCGCTTGCCTGATTACTATAATGGTAAACTGTTGATCTACGATTGGATTCGAGGTTGGATCAAAGCAGTGACGATGTTTCCCAATGGCGACTACAATAAGATGGAACCGTTCTTTCCGGATATTGATCTCAATTCCCTGATCGATATGGAAGTCGGACCCGACGGGCGCTTGTACCTACTCGAGTACGGTACAGGTTGGTTCAGCAAGAACGAGGACTCCGGACTTTCGCGTATTGATTACAACGCAGGAAACAGACCGCCGAAGATATTGTCGTTTAACGTCAACAGGCATTCCGGCGTGCTACCGTTCAATGTCAAAGCTTCGGTGAAAGCGACAGACCCGGAGAATGACAAGATCACATACGTGTGGCATCTCGGCAATGGAACCACCCAGGAAACAACAACGCCTCAGTTGGATTATACTTACAGCTCGGTCGGTGACTATAGCCTCCTTGTTGAAGTGAAAGACAGTCAGGGGGCTTCAGTAAAAAGCAACGCCGTTCAGTTGTACGCGGGCAATGAAGCACCCCAGGTGACAATCGAGATAACTGGCGGCAACAAATCATTCTTCCTCGAAGGTGTTCCGTTGAACTATCGTGTGATGGTGACAGACCCGAACGACCCATCGCCATTTGATCCGGCAAATCTTTTTGTATCCGTGGACTACGTTGAGGGAGGATATGACAAGGCGGCGTCGACAATGGGACACCAGCAAGGTGAGGTCAATGTCATTGGTAAAGGTCTGGTGGAATCGCTCGACTGCAAGAGTTGTCACAAAGAAACAGAGAAGTCCATCGGTCCGGCGTATCTGCAGGTTGCTCAGAAGTACGGAGGCGACCCCGAGGCGCGCAACTACCTGATCGGAAAGATACTGAAGGGCAGCCAAGGTGTCTGGGGTGAAACAGCGATGCCGGCGCACCCCACATTACCTGAAAACGACGCACATCAAATTGTAAGTTGGATAATGTCGCTCGGCAATGGCGCGCCTGTAGCGAAGTCGCTTCCGCCGACAGGCTCCATTACACCTCCGAGCGATCTTGCCGCAGATGCGGCGCTTGTCCTCTCGGCGACTTACACCGACAAAGGAGGCAACAACGTCAAAGCCCTCACTGGTACAAACGCACTCGTAGTGGCTGGTAGTCAAATCCTGCTGTCAGGCGATGAAAAGGTGAAGGGATTCCGGCATGCCAGGGTGAGCAACAATAACGTTGCTTCCGTACCTGAGGAAGAGGGCTGGTTGGCAATTGACAGTATCGACCTGACAAATGTAGGCTCGGTCGACATCCTTCTCGGATGGCAAAGAGCGCCTTCGCAGTCCTACGATTTCGAGGTAAGACTGGATGCACCGGCGGGGCGCATACTCGGCAAGGGACGTATGCAGGCAGCGAAGCAGGATGGTCGGACCGGTCTGGCAAACGTGCGCCTGAACTCGGTCACCGATGGTAAACTCCATTCGCTATACTTTATCTACAAGCCAGGTAAAGAGAAGCCGCAGACACAAGTGGCGGTTCGCGGTGTCAAATTCCGCGCAAGATAAGAGACTAGGAGCGAAGGTAATCGACAATACTATCGCGCACGGCTTCGAAGGTTCTGATGAGTGATGCTTCGTCTTCTTCGAGAAGCGTCACCCGGAATCCTTCGAGGTCGGAGCAAAACGAAGAGATGGGCACTACACACACACCCTTAGCTGCGAGCAGGTAGTAGACGAATCGTTTGTCCAAAGGCAGTTCCTCGCGCGTCCAATTCTCGACGAGCTTCCGCACCTGCGCATCTGCAATCGCAATGCTCTGATGAGGCTTTAATACTCCCTTCCGGAAGATGATCGTGTTGTAAAACGCTCCGAATGTTTCGTTGAAGGTTAACTCAGGCACTGTGCGCAGGATGTCGGCAATGATCTTGCTGCGTCTGCCAATATTGCGATTCGTTTCCTCGCGGTATGTCTGGAACCTCGGATCCCCTAATATCCTGGGGATTGCAATTTGCGGAAGCTTAGTGGAACAGACTTCGATCATCTTAGCATTGTCAAGTGCCTGACAGTACCGGTCGAAGTCTTCGTCCTTGTCGCGGTTGTAGTATTCAACCCATCCGCAACGGGCACCGGGCCAAGGTATTTCCTTGGATATCCCTTTCATAGAGATTCCTGGTATATCTTCGATAATTTCTGCCAGGGAGTACGCCCGTGCGCCGTTGTAGGTGATGTTGATATAGATCTCATCCGCTACGAGGAACAGGTTAAACTCACGGGCAATCTCGACGATTCGTTTCAGTGTCTCCAACGGATACACCATCCCCGTCGGATTGTCGGGGTTGATAATGAGTATTCCGACGATATTGGGATTGTACTTGACCTTGTTGTAAAGGTCATCGAGGTCCGGGTACCAATGATTGTCGGGGTCTAGCTTGTACGTGAGGGGCTCGTTGCTGGCGTGCGCAGCCTCAGCGCTCGAGTGCGTGGAGTACGCCGGTGATGGCCCGATAACCCGCGATGTGCTGGCAATGTATTGATATACCTTGGCGATCGCATCCCCCAGTCCGTTAAAAAAACAGATATCCTCCGGTGTGATCGTTACACCGCCCATCGCATTTGTTTGCTGGGCAAGAAACTCGCGTGTTTCGAGCATCCCCTTGGATGGACAGTAACTATAAACGTCGTCCTGAAGCGCGAGTTCGGCAACGATTTCCTTGATCCACGCGGGAAGTTTGTGATTCTTCTGAATTGGATCGCCGATATTTTCCCAGGATATCGGAACGCCGAGCTTCTTCAGTTGCTCTGCCTTCTTAACGATCTCCCGAATTTCGTAGCTGAGTTCGTTTGCTCCTTCGCTTAGTAGTTTTTGTCGCATACCAGTTTCTTCAGCAGCGATGTTGATACTTTTGTCGTAACGATTCAAGCGTATATTCAAAAATATTTCCTTTTCTCATCCGAGCCTAACGCTCATTAGCTTGTGAAAATATTGGCGAAAAGGAATAACCGTTGTTTGCAAGTAAGACTGAAAACTTTTTATCTTAGCGCCCGAACACAGAAATGAACTGGCACAACACGTTTTTTTACTTTTTCTACTACTTTAAGACCCGAGCGGGACTTTAAGAGTGGCGTGTTGTCGTAAAAAATAACAGATAAGCTCAACAAAGTCCCGGATAACCGGGACTTTTTTTGTGCCCATACGCAAAAGAAACATGGTAAAGGTTGCGAAAAAGATGCAGTCGCTAGGCTCAGAAAATGGATCCGGGAGTACCGAGACCCCGGGAAAGGTACGTGTTGCTATTCAGGGCATTTCTACCAGCTTTCATGAGGTAGCGGCCATGACCTTTTTCGGCGAATCCAAAGTCGAACCCGTCGAATGCCTCACATTCCATGACTTGTGTGAAAGCCTGGACAAAGGCGAATCGAGCTATGCTGTGATGGCGATCGAGAACTCGATCGCGGGTAGCATCCTACCGAACTACTTCTTGTTGCAGAGTTACCACTTCAGCATCATCGGCGAGTTGTACCTGCCGATTCACATGCACCTTCTGGCATTGCCGGGCGTGCAAAAACAGGATATTAAGACGATTGAGTCCCATCCTATGGCCATTCGCCAATGCGCAGAGTTTATCTATACGATGAATGGAGTCGAAGTTCGGGAAAGCGACGATACTGCGATATCCGCGCGAAAGTTGAAGGAGCTTGGGTTGAAGGAAACGGCGGCTATTGCAAATGAGTTTGCGGCGAAGAAGTTCGGACTTCAGATTCTTGAGAAACGGATAGAGACACATAAGAAAAACTTCACCCGCTTTCTGGTATTGGCAAAGCGGGGCTATAGCGTAGCCGACAGCAACAAGGCTTCGCTAAGCTTCGAGGTAGCCCACGAGGTCGGGAGCCTTGCAGAGGCATTGATGGTGTTCAAGAATAACAGCATCAACCTCACCAAGATCCAGTCAATTCCAATTATTGGCAAGCCGAACGAATATTCGATACACGTCGATATCGAGTGGAAAAAGCGGAAGAGCTATGATGATGCCATCGGCCAGTTGCTGCGGCAGGTGAGAAATCTCAACATTCTTGGGGAATACCGGAAGGCGGAAATTGCATATAACTAGTAAAGACATGATCACGACTGCAAAGCGCATCTCGAACGTGGAGGAGTATTACTTCAGCAGGAAGTTGGCGGAGGTGCGCGCGCTCGACACCGGAGAGGTACGTGTGATAAATCTTGGCATCGGAAGTCCAGACCAGGCACCGTCTTCAAATGCTATTGACGCGCTGGTCGGGTCTGCCCGAAACCCGGCGCATCACGGATACCAGAACTACAAGGGCATTCCGGCGTTTCGCCAGGCGATTGCGGATTTCTACAAACGCGTCTACCAGACGGATCTGAACCCTGAGAACATGATCCTTCCGCTGATGGGTTCTAAGGAAGGCATCATGCATATCGCTATGGCGTTTGTCGACGAAGGTGAAGAGGTGTTGATTCCTGATCCGGGGTACCCGACGTACTCGTCGGTTGCAAGTCTTGTCGGCGCGCGCCTCAGACCGTACGATCTGAAGGAAGAACTGGGATGGCGCATTGATGTTGATGCGCTTCGAAAGAGCGATCTATCGAAGGTAAAGCTCATGTGGATTAACTTTCCGCATATGCCGACCGGAACGACTGCGACTCGAGACGAATTGAAAGAGCTTGTCGATCTTGCTCGTGAGCATCGCTTTCTCATTGTCAACGACAACCCTTACAGTCTCATCCTGAATGATGAACCATTGAGCTTGCTGTCCATTGAAGGAGCCGAAGAGGTTGCCTTGGAGCTCAATTCACTTTCCAAATCGCATAATATGGCGGGATGGCGACTGGGTTGGGTAGCCGGTCGCAAGGAATTCGTTGATGCTGTCCTCAAGGTCAAGAGCAACATGGATTCCGGTATGTTCCTTGGCTTACAGCATGCCGCAGTAGAAGCGCTGAACAACAACGGTCGCGAATGGTTTACATCACTAAATGCGATGTACCGCGAGCGCAAAGAGTTGGCCCAGCGCTTACTCGATGTATTGGGATGCACGTATGCCGCAAAGCAGTCCGGATTATTTGTCTGGGCAAAGGCACCCGATGATATCGCTGACGTTGAGAAGTGGATTGACTCGATATTATACGGCGCACGGGTCTTCATTACGCCTGGGTTTATTTTCGGAGAGGCGGGAAGAAGGTTCATCCGGATATCACTTTGCTCGTCAGCGGAGCAATTGAGTGACGCGCTTGAAAGAATCAAGAAGTTCGTAGCGGTCAAGGAAAGGGACGTAATCAAGGTTTCGAAATGAAAACTGCAATAATCGGTCTGGGTCTTATCGGAGGAAGTATCGCTATGGATCTCAGAAAGAAGGGACTCGCGAGCAAGCTGGTGGGTGTAGACCGAAGTTCGGACCACAGTGCGCGTGCGCTGGAGCGCGGGCTGGTCGATGAGATAGCTTCGCTCGAGGAGGCAGTATCCGATGCGGACTTGGTCGTGACGGCAATTCCCGTTAACGCGATCCGGAATGTCGTGATCGCCGTGCTTGATCAGATACCCCCGCAGACCGTCGTAGTCGATACCGGATCTACGAAAGCGATGATTTGCAAAGCGATTGAAAGTCATCCGAAACGTCAACAGTTCGTCGCGGCACATCCCTTGGCCGGAACTGAGAACTCGGGACCCGATGCAGCGTTCAGTGGGCTGTTCGACGGTAAGACGAATATCGTTTGCGAAAAAGATAAGTCGTCTGAGTTTGCACTCGAAGTTGCTGCTAAAGTCTTTTCTGCACTCGGAATGAGGACGATTTTTATGGGACCGGTTGAGCACGACAAGCACGTAGCGTACGTGTCACACCTTTCTCACGTGAGCGCTTTCCTCCTGGGACAGACTGTACTAGATATTGAAAAGGATGAAAAGAACATTTTCAATCTTGCCGGAAGCGGATTCGCATCTACGGTCAGGTTAGCGAAGAGTTCACCTGATATGTGGGCTCCGATCTTTGAGCAGAATGCCGAGTACCTTAGCCAGGCGTTGCTGGAATATATCATGCACCTGCAAAAATTCCAGTACCATCTGATGAAGCGGGATGTCGGCGCGTTGCACAGAATCATGACGAGCGCGAACCACATCCGGACGGTACTAGAAGGCATTGACACGAAACAGAAACCAAATCAACTCGTAGATAACAAACAATAACCCATGTGGGGTGCTGACGGAATGAAGAATGACGAGGACCTCACACCACTAACAAATCAAACAGACAATGAAAAAGGTATTGCAACACGATCCAATCAGCACCTGGTTTCCCGCGAAAGGTAAGCCATTCATCATTAGCGGTCCTTGTAGTGCGGAGACAGAAGAACAAATGGTAGCCACCGCAAAACAGATTGCCGCTACCGGCAAGGTACATGCACTGCGCGCGGGTATATGGAAGCCGCGCACCCGGCCGGGCCAATACGAGGGAGCAGGGCAAGAAGGACTTGCATGGCTTATCCGTGCAAAACAGGAAACGGGGCTGCCCGTCACGACAGAAGTCGCGAACGCCGCACACGTGGAAGCGTGTCTGAAGGCTGGCGTAGATATACTCTGGATCGGCGCGCGGACCACGGTCAACCCGTTCTCCGTACAGGAAGTCGCTGATGCGCTGAAGGGCGTTGATATTCCGGTAATGGTTAAGAACCCTGTGAATCCAGACCTCGAACTGTGGATCGGGGCGCTTGAGCGTATCAACAAGGCAGGTATCACCAAACTGGCAGCTATCCATCGCGGATTCTCATCATCGGAGAAAGGTCCTTTTCGCAATGCTCCAATGTGGGACATGCCGATTGAACTGAAAACACGTATTCCCGATCTGGATATCATCTGTGATCCGAGCCACATAGCGGGTAATCGCGACCTCATTGCACTGATTTGCCAGAAGGCACTTGATCTCGACATGGTCGGTCTGATGATCGAAAGCCACATCAATCCCGATGCGGCATGGAGTGATGCTAAACAACAGGTTACACCCGCTGCGTTGTCGAAGACAATCGATGCATTGGTTGTACGCACCCCGTCGTCGGATAGCAAGACATTTAAGGACACGCTGAGTATCCTTCGTGAGCAAATCGATGTTCTCGACGACGAGATCATGCAGAAACTCTCGGCCCGTATGAAGATCAGCGAGAAGATCGGCCAGTACAAGAAGGAGAATAATGTTACTATCCTTCAGGTGACGCGTTGGGAAGAAATCATTCAGACCCGTATAGCACTCGGAAAGGCTATGGGCTTGAACGCTGAATTTACCAACGACCTTTTGAAGCTTATCCATCAGGAGTCGATCCAGGTGCAGACCGCCGTCATGAACAAGGTGGAAGAAAGAGTGTAATTGTGATAATGGACGTAAACGCCGTCCCGACAACGGGTATGCGGACGTATCTCGGTATTGAGATTGGTGGCACCAAACTACAACTGGTGACAGGCGACGGGCAGGCAGCTGTTGGCGATCGCTTTCGCTTTGCTGTTAGCCGAACGCGAGGGGCGGACGGGATTAAGGATGATATCCGTTCGACACTCGATCAAATAAATATCAGAGAAGTAACTGCTATCGGCATCGGCTTCGGCGGCCCCGTGGACCATGCGACCGGACGCGTCATAACGTCTTACCAGGTTAAGGGGTGGAGTGATTTCCTGATCAGAGATTGGTTGCAAGATCTAACGGGTATTCCCACATGGATTGAGAATGACGCCAATGTCGCCGCGCTAGGTGAAGCACTGTACGGAGCAGGAAAGGAATTCGGGCATGTGCTTTACGTCACGCTCGGCAGTGGGGTTGGCGCCGGGTTGGTCGCAGACGGGAAGATCTATCACGGAGGAGGGGCAACGGAACTCGAGTTGGGCCATGTTCGACTGGATAAGGGCGGCCGTACGGTGGAGTCTTCCTGCTCGGGGTGGGCGGTCGACGCGAAGGTGCGCCGTCACGTGGAGTCCATTCCCGGAAGTCGACTTGCTGCGCTGGCGAAGCGCTACGAAGGTGGGGAGGCGAAAGCGTTGGCTGAGAGTCTTAATCAAGACGATGCCGGGGCGCGAACGATCCTTGCAGAGACGGCGGACGATTTGGCATTTGGACTATCGCACGCCGTCCATTTGCTGAACCCACAGATAATCATCCTCGGGGGCGGGCTTTCGCTCATCGGAGAACCGCTGAGGAAGGCCGTCGCGGAAAGATTGCCCTCATTTCTGATGGATGTCATGAGACCGGGCCCTGTCATTCACCTTTCCTCGCTGAAGGAAGATGCTGTACCGATCGGCGCGCTGGCGCTGGCTATCAACAAAACTACTTAAGTATGAAAGACTTCCTGATCGACTACGTCTCCCGCCAAAAGCAAACGTTAGACACGATTCCGCTCGACGTGGTCGCGCGGATCGTCGATGTATTCTCAACGGCGCTCGCGAATGACAGACAGATTTTTGTTTTTGGTAATGGCGGAAGCGCCGCAAATGCATCTCATTTCATCACAGACCTCGGAAAAGGTTCATCCGATAAGACCTCCAAGCGGTTCCGTTGCATGTCGCTCAACGACAACACCCCGTGGATGACTGCCCTCGGCAATGACTATTCATACGACGACGTCTTTACCCGCCAGCTGATGAATTTCGCACGCACCGGTGATATCCTGCTGACGATGAGCGTTAGTGGAAATTCGCCAAACCTCGTCAATGCTGCGGCGTGGGCTCGCGAAAATGGCGTTCAGGTTATCGCCCTACTAGGCGGTAACCGCGGGCGTCTCGCTGAACTTGCGGACATACCCCTCGTTGTGAATGATACCCATTATGGAAGAGTCGAAGACGCGCATATGGGCATTTGTCACATGATCGCCTACGCGTTCATGGAACTCCCGGATATGGGGTGATGACGCTACTCTTTTGGTTTTAGCAGCCCCCCGTCATTTGCAGGGGTCACGAATACCGATTGCGTCGGTATGGCGAAGCGAACCTTCATGCGATCGAACTCCTCGTAAATAGCGAGGTTAATCGCCCGCTGGGTATCCATGTAAACGTTGTAGTCGGGACTTTGAACAAAGTAAACGACTTCAAAGCGAAGGCTCCAGTCGTTGTACGAAGCAAAATGAGCGCGATCGAACTGCGCCAGCTTTTGTCTCTCTACGATCGCTCGCAACGTTCCAGGTATTTTTTCGACGATTTCCCTTGGCGTTCCGTATTGAACATTAATTCCGAAGACAATCCGTCTCCGCGCCATACGTTTGTAGTTGTGAATCCGGGAACTTGTCAGGTTGGCGTTACCGATGATAAGTTGCTCCCCGCTGAGGGATCTTATTTGAGTTGTCTTGATCCCCACGTATTCGATGGTACCCAATTTGTCATCTACAATGATAAAGTCCCCCGCTTCGAATGGTCTGTCAAAGAAGATGACAAAGTAATTAAAGACATCGCCGACAATATTCTGCGCGGCCAAAGCTACAGCGATACCTCCTATACCGAGACCGGCTATGATCGGAGTCACTTCTATTCCCCAGTTTCCGAGGAGAAACACAACCGCGACGACCCAGACGATTCCGTTGACGATCATGAGTAGCCCGCCCATCTGCTTCAATTTTTCGTCGCCATAACCGCGACGGTGTACTCCCGACCTGATGAGAACAAAAATGAGGGAGGTTATCAGGCGAACGATATAATACGTCACGATGATTGACGTTCCTATTTCGATAGCGCGTTGGGCTTTGTCTGACAGGGTGAGCAGATGAATCCCTGAATAGACGATCGACCACTGGAGGATAGGTACTCCGAATCGCCGGATGCTCTGAACGGTGAAGTCGTCCCACGTGCCGTTTGTTTTTGAAGCCAGGTCGCGAAACCAGCGGAGCAATAGCTTCCGGAATACCAGAACCAGTAGCACTCCGCCAATGATCACACCAAGAGCTATCAAATACTCGCGCACTGTATTACCGTAGTGCACCTGATCGAGAAATTCCTTCATAACTAGTTCTTGTTTGTTGAAATCAGTACGCAAAGGTTGGAAAGTTTTTTGCTAAAAAGCCATTATTCCCAGTCGATTTGGTCCTATATTTTATCCTGTTTAAGGCTCTCTCGAAAAAAACCTGAATTCATGAAAACTCTTTCCGCGAAAAAGTTGACCATAGCCGCCGTTACAGCGCTTGTCGCAGTTGCTGCCATCATCTACGCACTTTCCTCTAGCGGTAAAAAGAATGTTCCCGTTTTTACAAATCCTGCCTTTGCGGCGTACATAAACTCGTATACCGCGGGGATGCTGCCTTCGAATGCAGCGCTGAACGTCGTGTTTGCAAGCGACATCGTTGACTCGTCACAGGTGGGACAAGAAGTCGTTGGGAATTTGTTTGATTTCCGCCCGACTATTAAAGGCAAGGCATTTTGGGTTACCCCCCGGACGGTCGAGTTTCGGCCCGAGAGTAGAATGAAGTCAGGGGAACGTTACACGGTAAACCTTTCATTGGCGAAATTGCTAGCCGATGTTCCGGATGATCTTCGCGTGTTTACCTTCTCCTTCCAGATTGTTCCGCAAAATTTCGAAGTGGTCATTGACAATGTCAAACCCGCCGGCCGAACCGACTTTGAACGCATACTGATTGAAGGAAATCTCAATACAGCCGATTTCGCTGACGCCATCGACGTTGAGAAGGCATTAACCGCCAGACAGGACGGTAAGACGCTCGACTTGTTGTGGACGCATGTGGATGAAGGAAAGAATCATCGTTTTGTCGTCGAGGGTGTAGCGCGAACGGCGCAAGCTGGGAGGGTAGAACTCGTCGTCGATGGGAAGCCCATTGGTATTAGTCGATCAGAACGAGTGAACGTAGACATTCCGGCGAAAGACGAGTTCAAACTGATGAACGTTCGCGTCGTTCAAACCCCTAATCAACACGTTGTACTTCAGTTCTCTGATCCGCTAAAAGAGAAACAGGACCTTCGGGGACTGGTTACAATAAGCGATCTTCAGTCGTTGGACTTTGATATACAGAACAATCAGATTCTCGTGTATCCCCCTGTGCCGCAGAGTGGAAAGCGGACGTTGTCCATCGCCGCAGGCATCCGAAACTCACTCGACACTAAGCTGGGCAGATCTGCTAATCACGATGTGAGCTTCGAACAACTTAAGCCGGCGGTGAGATTCTCCGGCAAAGGGTCTATTCTTCCCAGTACAAATGGATTAGTGGTCCCATTTGAGGCGGTTAACTTGCGTGCGGTCGATGTTCAGATTCTTAAGGTTCATGAAAGCAATGTGCTCCAATTCCTGCAAGTTAATAATCTGGATGGACGCAATGAGATGCGACGAGTGGGGAATCGTTTGCTGAAGAAGCGAGTCCCACTGACCGATGCACGATCATCAGATGCTGGCAAGTGGAATCGCTATACCCTTGACATCTCTCAGTTTATTCAGTCAGAACCTGGCGCGATCTACGAGGTCAAGTTGAGTTTTCGGAAATCGTATTCCATATACGCGTGTGCTGATGCGGGAGAAGAACTAACGCCAGCGTTTGAGGAAGCGGACGAATCGTATGATGAAGGATACGTCAGCGATTATAGCTACGATTACTACGACGACTATTTCGACTACCGTTATTACGGGGAAAGTTTCGACTGGAGTCAGCGTGATAACCCCTGCCATGCTTCCTATTACACTTCCAATCGCGCGGCGTCTCGTAACATTTTGGCATCAGATCTTGGGCTGACCGCCAAGCGGGGAGAAGACGGCAACACGCTTGTATTTGTTACCGACCTGAAGACCGCGAAGCCGCTGGCGGGTGTTGAGGTTTCGATGTACAACTTTCAGTTAAAGAACATCGGTGAAGGCAGGAGTGATTCTGAAGGCAAAGTGGCTTTGTCAGGTAAAGAGACGCCTTTCGCAGTCGTGGCTAAGAGAGGCGGCGAGCGTGGTTACTTGCGGCTCGTAACCGGAGAGGCGCTGCTTGTGAGCAATTTTAATGTATCGGGAGAAGTTGTACAGAAGGGACTGAAGGGGTTTCTGTACGGTGAGCGCGGCGTCTGGCGCCCGGGTGATTCCCTGCACCTGACGTTTATCCTGGAAGACAAGCGCAAGTCTATTCCCTCAAGTCATCCTGTCGTATTTGAGCTGTCAAATCCACATGGCCAAGTAGTCAATAGGATTGTGCGATCTGGCAGCGAGAATGGTTTTTTTCGATTTTCGACTGCGACAAGTTCCGATGCTCCAACAGGGAACTGGACGGGGCGTGTGCGAGTTGGCGGAACGGAATTCAGCCGCCAGCTGAAAATTGAGACTGTGAAGCCGAATCGGCTAAAGATCGATTTGAATCTGGGAGGGGATAAGCTCACGGCTCCGGAGATAGAGGGTACCTTGGATGTACGTTGGCTACACGGCGCGCCTGGAAGGAATTTGAAGGCGGAGTTTGAGGTTTTCCTCACGGCGCAACGCGCGACATTCAATTCATTCCCGGATTACAACTTTGACGATCCTTCGCGTGACTTCGAAAGTGAATCACAAATAGTCTTCGAAGGGAAGACGAATACAGAGGGGCGGGCCGTCGTCAGCGGCAAACTTGAATTGGCCGGTGAACCTTCCGGCTTCCTGAATGCCGTGTTCCGCGGTCGGGTCTATGAAGAGAGTGGGAATTTCAGCGTTGATCGCTTCAGTATTCCCTACTACCCATACTCGTCCTTTGTGGGCATGCGGGTACCGGAAGGCGAACGTTACAGCGGTATATTGTATACAGACCAGGAACATAAGATACCTGTTGCGACGGTCGACTACAATGGCAATCCCATCTCGCGCAAAGGACTCTCCGTGAATATGTACAAGATGAGCTGGCGGTGGTGGTGGGACAACACTGGAGATTACATCGCTAATTTTATGGAAGGATCGCATTCCCGGCTTGTGAGAAGCGGTACTGTCAACACTGTGAACGGGAAAGGCGAATGGTCATTCAATCTGGAAACAGCCGAGTATGGAAGGTACTTTCTGCGTATCTGCGACCTGGTATCCGGACACTGCGCCGGAAAAGTGATTTACGTTGATGAGCCTGGTTGGTGGAGTCGTGCGCGCGGAGATGATGCCCGTGGGGGAGCGAACCTGCTTTCATTTTCTACGGACAAAACGACCTATAACATCGGTGAGCGAATTCAACTATCTATTCCGGGTAATGAACATGGAAGGGCACTCGTTAGCATCGAGAATGGAAGCAAGATATTGCAGACACACTGGGTTGAAACCGGTAAGGACGATACACCTTTTTCTTTGGAAGCGTCCGCGGATATGTCACCAAACGCGTATATCCACGTCTCGCTGCTTCAACCTCACGATCAAACCTTGAATGACATGCCGATGCGATTGTACGGCGTTGCGTCTGTCGAGGTTCAGGATCCGCGTTCGCATCTCGAGCCAGTCATCGCTATGGCTGACAAACTCGTGCCGGGCGAGCCCGTCTCAATACGAGTTTCTGAGAAAAGCGGTCGGAAGATGACTTTCACAGTGGCGATGGTCGACGAAGGATTATTAGACCTGACGCGATTCAAGACACCCGAGCCATGGAAGACGTTCTACGCTCGCGAAGCGTTGGGCGTACGCACATGGGACATCTTCGACCACGTAGTGGGTGCATTTGGAGCGAACCTGGAGCGCTTTATTTCGATTGGCGGAGACGGTGATCTTGTCACGAGTGAGGTTGACCCTTTGGCGAACAGGTTCAAGCCGGTGGTTAAATTTTTCGGTCCGTATACCCTGAATGGCAACGAACGGGAAATCAGGTTTACGATGCCACAATATGTGGGATCGGTGAAGACCATGGTTGTGGCCGGGTATGAGGGAGCGTATGGACAGGCGGAAAAGGTTAGTGTGGTTAAGAAACCCCTGATGGTGCTTGCGACGCTGCCGCGCGTTCTTGGTCCGGAGGAAGTCGTCAATCTTCCGGTGACGCTGTTCACGGGCGAGACCGGCCGTCAGGATGTGAAGGTAAGTGTTGCAGTGAAAGGACCACTCGTCGTGAAGGGTGCCCCTACAACGTCGGTTCGGATGTCCGACAATACGGATGCTACGGTTAGTTTCCAGTTGGCGGTTAAACCGGAAACCGGTATTGGTAGGGTTGAAGTCACCGCTACGTCCGGGAATTTTAGCTCAACTGATCTGATCGAGATCCAGGTGCGAAATCCCAACGTACCGGTTACACGCGTGCAGTCCTTCCTCCTTGAAAAAAGTGGGCGGGTGGATGCGGTTGCAAAACCATTCGGAATCTCGGGAACCAATACGGCTGTACTTGAGGTCTCCAGCCTGCCGCCGATCAATCTTGAGGCCCGGATGCGCTACTTGCTACGGTATCCCCATGGCTGTCTCGAACAGACTGTTTCAGCAGCCTTTCCACAATTGTATCTCTCAAACGTGAAAGCTCTCACAGAAGCTGAAAGCGATCTCGTTCAGGAGAACGTAAAGACAGCGATCGATCGCATTCGGAGTTTCGCACGCACAGATGGTAGTTTCAGCTACTGGCCCGGAGCGGAATCATACGATGCATGGACTACGAGTTACACGGGACACTTCCTCATTGAAGCACTGGACAAAGGCTACCACGTGGCACCGGATCTTTTGAACCGCTGGAAATCATTTCAACGCGCGCAGTCGAATGCCTGGAGAAGAAACAATGAGTATGCAAATTCCGATCTGCTGCAGGCATATCGGCTGTACACGCTGGCGCTGGCCGGAGTTCCCGAGATGGGTGCAATGAACCGCCTGCGCGAAGAGGGCTCACTTTCATCAACGGCCGCGTGGATGCTCGCTGCATCCTACGCAGTCAGCGGCCAAGGTGATGCAGCGCGCCGTATGACCGAAAATCTTCCGGTTGCGGTGAAACCCTATCGCGAGATGGGATATAGCTACGGTTCCCATACTCGTGATAGAGCCCTGATCATGGAAACGCTTATGCTGATAGGTGACCGCGCGCGTGCCTTTGAGCTGCTTGGTGAGATTTCGGAATCGCTGGGAAATGCGGACTACTGGATGAGCACACAAGAAACAGCGATGTGTCTTCGCGCAGCAGCGTTATTTGCCGGCGCCGAAAGAAAAGGTGAGATGAAGTTTGACTATCGCATAAACAATGGCTCAACTGTAAACGCCACCACGGCACTGCCGATCGCTCAGGTACAGGTACCTGTTCGGGGTGTTGAGGACCAGGCACTTTCCGTCATTAATAAAACCGATGGCGTGCTGTTTGCCCGGCTGATCCAGACTGGGACACCATCCGGTGGCAGTGAGTTGTCGGAGTCTAACGGCTTGTCTATACGTGTTAACTACACGGATATCGCAGGTAATACTGTTGATCCATCGCAACTCAGACAGGGAACGGAGTTCCTGGCCCAGATTACAATCAAACATCCGGGTATTCGCGGGCGCTATGAGAATCTTGCATTGTCTCAGGTATTTCCGCCGGGTTGGGAAATCACTAATCTGCGGCTGACCGATGATGAATCGCTTGCAGAAGGTGCGAGCGGATTCTCCTACCAGGACATCCGTGACGACCGCGTTTATACGTATTTCGACCTGAACCCGCATGAAGAGAAGACGATATCGGTTCTTTTGACAGCAACGTATGCGGGTGACTACTACCTCGCCGCTGTCAACTGTGAGCCGATGTATGACCCAGGCGTTTACGCGAGAGTAAAAGGACGTAATGTTTCGGTCATCGCCGCAACGCCTTAAAAGATGCTGTCTGGGGATTGTCCAACGATGTGATGCGCACTGGTACTGTAAAACGGATTGCCATGGCCTCGGTGGTGGTAGGTGTTGCGTTGGCGTACACTTTTTCGCTGCCGACAGAATTGTTCAGCGATCCGTATTCGACCGTTCTTGAATCGCGGGATGGCGAACTGCTCAGTGCATCCATTGCTCCTGATGGGCAGTGGAGATTTCCGGAAATTGATTCAGTACCTGCAAGATTTGCTCAGGCAATTGTCGCATTTGAGGACAAGCGTTTTTTTCAGCACCCCGGGGTAGATCCGCTTTCAGTTGCACGCGCGCTGATCCAGAATATCCAGGAGCGGCGCATCGTCAGTGGAGGGAGCACGCTTACGATGCAGGTGCTGCGGTTGTCGCGGAAATCGAAGGGGCGAGGCATCCTTGAAAAAGGTATCGAAGCGCTTCTTGCAACAAGACTGGAACTCTCATATTCAAAGGAAGAGATACTTGCACTATATGCTTCGCACGCCCCGTTTGGCGGAAATGTAGTTGGACTCGATGCCGCATGCTGGCGTTACTTTGGCCGAACTCCGGAAAGTCTTTCATGGGGCGAAGCTTCCTTGCTTGCAGTGCTTCCCAATGCCCCGTCGCTGATCCACCCGGGCAGAAACCGAGATATACTCAAGGCGAAGCGCGACCGTCTCCTCGACAAGCTGTTCGTGAATGGAACGATTGATTCGCTGACTTGTGTATTGGCGAAGCACGAACAACTGCCCGACCGCCCGCAAGCGTTGCCGCGTCTTGCAAGACACCTTCTGACCCGAATGAAGAAGGACGGGCTGGAAGAAACAAGGTTGGTATCCACGATCGACGCTACCTTGCAGGATCGTGTCGAAAGACGCTTGCAGCAGCACTATGAGCAACTGAGGGCTAACAGGATATACAATGGTGCTGTACTCATTCTCGATGTGAAAACTGGTGAGACGCTCGCGTATGCGGGTAATGTGTCAGGCGGAGATGGGCAGCGAGGAGAAGATGTGGATATCATCATGGCACCGCGTAGTACGGGCAGCATTCTAAAGCCTTTTCTTTATGCAGCATCACTGGATGATGGCCTGATCCTTCCAGGTACATTACTGCCGGACATACCGGTGATGATGAATGGTTTTTCCCCTGAAAATTTTTCAAGGAGTTACGATGGTTCCGTGAAGGCGTCTGACGCTTTGGTGCGATCACTAAACGTCCCCTCGGTCTTTCTTCTCCGGAATTTTCGCTATGAGAAGTTCCATACTCTGTTGAAGAATATCGGACTCACAACGCTCACTCGCAGCGCGGATCACTACGGGCTCTCGCTGGTATTGGGTGGGGCCGAGGGCACGCTCTGGGATATTACGGGTATCTACGCATCGATGGCGAGGACGCTGAATCACTACTTCGACTATCCGGGAAAGGCGCGTTATGTGCGAGGTGACTTTCATGCACCTGTTTATTTTCGGCGAAGCGAAGAGGATCGATATCCGCCAGAGACGGCGTCGTGGCTGAGCGCCGCGTCTATCTTTTTGACGTTCGAGACACTCAAGGAACTGTATCGGCCTGCGGAGGAAACGGGATGGCGATACTTTCATTCGCCGCGAAATATTGCATGGAAGACGGGGACGAGTTTTGGCTTTCGGGACGGATGGGCGGTAGGTGTTACTGGTGATTACGCAGTCGGCGTGTGGGTTGGCAATGCCGATGGCGAGGGCCGTTCTGGTCTGACAGGTATACAGGCGGCTGCTCCTCTGTTGTTCGATGTGTTTTCGTTGTTACCGGGCAAGGCCTGGTTCAAACCTCCGCACGCGGAAATGCAACGTGTGCCTGTCTGCCGCAATAGCGGACAGATTCTTTCAAGACACTGTGAACAAGCCGACACGATCTGGATTCCTGAGCAAGGCCTTGCAACGCGGGCGTGCACATATCACAAAACCATCCACGTCTCGAAGGATCGAAAGCATCGTCTGCACAGCGGATGTGCCAGTCTCTCATCCGTTGATCGCGTGAGCTGGTTTGTTCTACCACCTGTGCAGGAGTATTACTTCAGATCGCGAAATTTATCTTACAGACCCCTTCCTCC
This sequence comes from Flammeovirgaceae bacterium, assembly GCA_044507115.1. Taxonomy (GTDB): domain Bacteria; phylum Bacteroidota; class Bacteroidia; order Cytophagales; family Cyclobacteriaceae; genus Chryseosolibacter. The sequence goes on from JBIQJZ010000008.1 coordinate 19,808, forward strand.
ATTCCGCCCTGGCTGTGATCCGGGGGCGGTGTCCACGATGGATTTTATCTATCCCAAGCCTGATGCCCGCCTGTTCATCCCGAGAGACTTCGATGGCAGCCCGGGCAGTTCGATCGTTGAACTAGCCCATCGAAACCGGAATGCTTCGGTCTTCTGGCATCTCGATGGCGTTTTCATCGGCACTACTACCGGAGTCCATCGACTCCCGATCAATCCAGGGGAGGGGAGCCATGTTCTGACGGTCGTCGACGACGAAGGACAGTCAATTGAGGGGCGTTTTACAGTTATTTCCAAGCTGTAACTACCTCATATGCTTTGAGATATCAGATTTTTCCATACCTTTATTGTACTTTCTTAAGCCCCGTTGTGCCATGAAGCAATTCATATTTTTTGCACACGCACTCACATGGTGTGCCCTTGCGCTTCCACAGTCCCTCCCTGCCCAGGATTCGCTTAATACTTACCCCAACTACGTTGTGATCGGCGCTTTTGCGGTTCACAAGAATGCGGTCAATTTTACCGGTGATGCGTCCCGAAGTCGTTATCCCGCGCGCTTCGAGATGAATTACAACCGGAATCTCTACTACGTGTATGTACTCGCTACGAAGGATCGCCAACGCGCCATCGACGAGGCGCTCCGACTGCGAGCTGACACGAAGTACTTCGACACCTGGGTGTACTCCGGACCAATCGGGACGAACGCAGTACTCCCCGGTATACGCGGGACGGACGTCCATCCTGAGACGGGAAGAGCATTCTCATACGTGGGTGACCAACCTACAGATGGGTCTCTTGGCCAACGAGCAACTGTCAGCTCGGGTGTTGTGGAAGATGGGACGAACAGGACCGAACAAATTCGTGTGGACGATGCCGCGCTGGTTCGTACGTCGAACAACGATCCTGTCAATGCATCGGCTGACGTCCGCGCCGGAACGGGAACCGATCTCATGCCCGGCCAGTCGCGGGACGCTGCAATTGGAAACACCTCGACGTCCGAAGAAGAATCCACACCGGTCCCGGCATCATACCCCGTGAGAGCATCTACAGAGCCATTGACAACCGAGGATGTCGCTGGGAAGGATTTCTATTTTCATTTGTTCAGAGCTGACAACGGGTTCACCGTCGATGGAGAAGTTGATGCCATCGATTTTGAGCGATCGCGCAAGATGGCGACATACCCCGCTAACACATCGGTACACGTCGCCATTCCCTCGACGAACAGCCGACAGGTATCACTGGTGTGTCAGGTGTTCGGCTACCGCAAGCATCAGGTAGAGTTCGATCCCGCAAATCCATCACCGGAGTTTTTTCTTGACGACAAGGGAAACCTCGTCGTGCCGTTTGAACTGATGCGACTTCAGAAAGGAGACGTCGCCATTATGTACAATGTCTTCTTCTTCAAAGATGCTGCTGTAATGCGTCCGGAATCGCGTTACGAGGTAAACAACCTTCTCGAACTCCTTGAGGAGAACCCCTCGTACCGCATCGTGATACATGGCCACACCAACGGTAATGCATCCGGCAAAATCATCCGGATGGATACACCAGATAATTTCTATTCGCTGTCCGGTACCAAACAGGGGTATGGATCGGCAAAGGAATTGTCAGAAGAGCGCGCCGAGGTGATGCGCCAATTCCTGATCAACAGCGGTATCTCCGCTGACCGCATGCAGGTCAAAGCTTGGGGTGGGAAAAAACCCATACACGACCGGAACTCACCGCGTGCAAATGAAAACGTACGTGTCGAGATCGAAATCCTGAGAGACTGATTACAGGTCACTGACTGATTGCCATCGCTTTCAGCACATCGTGTTGCGTAATGATGTGCACTTTTTCCTGGTCATCTCTGACCAGAAGAGCTTTATTGTCCTTATTCAGTAGCGAAGACAAGACGTCGAGTGTACTGTCGGGGGCTACGAAAAGCATTGGCTTGTCCATAATCTCACCCACTTGTTTTTGCTGCAGGTTCGGATCTTGTATGATCTTCTCCAGCAGTCCTGAGGAACTAATACTTCCTACGAATTGACCGTTCTCCACCACTGGTACCTGATCGATCCCTTCGCGATTGAAGACGAGAATTGCCTCGCTGACACGGGCAGATTTTTCAACGGTGATGAGTCCATTTTTCCGACTCGGTTGCAGAAGGATGTCGCGCGCAGAACCGAATGTACGTGTTTCCAGGAAACCATGATCCTTCATCCACTGGTCGTTGTACACTTTAGCGAGGTAGCGCGTACCATGGTCGGGGAGCAGTATGACCATTACGTCATCACTTTTCATATTTTGTTGGGCGTATTCAAGCGCTCCGTGAATCGCTGATCCGCTTGACCATCCGCAAAAGAGTCCTTCTTCCCGCGATAGCTTGCGAGCCATGATAGCTCCGTCTTTGTCTGTTACTTTGATAAACAGGTCGATCACGTCGAAGTCGACGTTTGCTGGAAGAATGTCTTCGCCGAAGCCTTCCGTCATATACGGATAGATTTCGTTTTCGTCGAATATTCCGGTCTCCTTGTACTTCTTGAATACTGACCCATACGTGTCAATACCTACGGAGATGACGTTCGGGTTTTGTTCTTTGAGATACTTTGCTGTTCCACACATTGAGCCTCCTGTCCCCACGGTGGCAACGTAGTGCGTGAGAGATCCCTTTGTCTGCGTCCAGATCTCGGGTCCCGTTGTTTCATAGTGGGCTTTGGCGTTCGATAGGTTGTCGTACTGGTTCGGATAGAGGGAGTTCGGGATCTCCCGGTTCAGCTTTCGAGCGACGGAGTAGTAGGAGCGCGGATCATCCGGGGCGACATTTGTCGGACACACAATGACTTCCGCACCGACGGCTTTCAGGATATTGATCTTTTCCTGCGATTGCTTGTCGGCCATCGTGAAGATGCATTTGTATCCTTTTGCAATAGCTGTCAGGGCTAATCCCATGCCCGTGTTGCCCGAGGTACCTTCAATGATTGTCCCTCCAGGTTTCAGAAGACCTGCTTTTTCGGCGTCCTCAATCATCTTCAGCGCCATTCGGTCTTTCGTACTGTTGCCAGGGTTGAAGTACTCAACCTTTGCGAGAAATGTACCGGGAACACCCTTAAAAATCTTGTTAAGTTTAACAATGGGTGTGTTGCCTATCGTTTCGATAATGGAATTGTGAATCATGAAATGTGAGGATTAGCTGGGTAAAGCTACGAAAAAAGGCTGAGGAAGGGCAATGAAACCGCCTTAACCAGCGGCCGCAGCAAGCAAGTAGAGCACCGCCATCCTGACGGCGACACCGTTCTCTACTTGGTCGAGAATAATGGAATGGCCGGAATCGGCGGCGTCGCTGCTGAGCTCGACGCCGCGGTTGATAGGACCGGGGTGCATGATCACAATCGGCTTGTCAAGTTCATCCAGCATTTTCTTGGTTATCCCGTAGTAGATCGAATACTCTCTTAATGTCGGGAAGTACTTGATTTGCTGCCGTTCGAGTTGGATTCGCAGTACGTTGGCAACATCGCACCAGGCCAGAGCTTTGCGGACATCGAATTCAACCTGAACACCGAGCTGACCGATGAATTTCGGGAGCAGTGTCGGTGGGCCACACACCATAACTTTCGCCCCGAGTTTTTGCAGTGCGAAAATGTTCGACAGCGCCACACGCGAATGCAGTATGTCGCCGATGATTGCAACTTTTTTTCCGGACAGGCCTCCTACGCGTTCGCGAATGGAAAATGCGTCGAGCAATGCTTGCGTGGGATGCTCGTGTGTGCCGTCGCCGGCGTTGACGATATTGGCAGAGATGTGCTTAGACAAGTAGTGGGGAGCCCCCGCACTTGCGTGCCGCATTACCACCATGTCGACCTTCATCGCGAGGATGTTATTCACCGTATCGAGAAGAGTCTCGCCTTTCTTTACTGAACTGTTGGAAGCTGAAAAGTTGACAACATCGGCAGACAGTCTCTTCTCGGCAAGTTCAAATGAGAGTCGTGTGCGGGTAGAGTTCTCGAAGAAGATGTTGGCGATGGTGACATCGCGAAGGGAAGGGACTTTCTTGATGGGTCGGTTAATGACGTCCTTGAAATTCTCAGCGGTTTCGAAAATAATCTCTATGTCGTCTCTTGTGATGTCTTTTATGCCGAGAAGGTGTTTTTGACTGAGTTTAGACATGCTATCAATCCTTATTGATCAACCAGATCTTATTTTGTTTGTGTCCTTGAGCCTGAAGTTCCACCAACACGCGTTGCGAAGCCATCGTGTTGACCGTTCTACCGACATAATCCGGTGCTATTGGCAGTTCGCGATTATACTTCCTGTTGATCATAACCAGCAATTCGACCTTGGCGGGCCGTCCGAATGCTATCATCGCATCCATCGCTGCGCGAATCGTCCTGCCGGTGAACAGCACGTCATCCACCAGAATTACCTTCTTGCCTTCTATGATGAAAGGTATCCGGCTTTCGCTGGCCTTGATTGGTTCTTCGCGTCGGCGGAAGTCGTCGCGGTGGAAAGTCGCGTCCAGGTAGCCAAGCGGAATCGATCCTTTGATGTTCTTTTCGAGATTTTTGTGAATAAGTTCTGCCAGGAAGATGCCCCTTGGCTGCATTCCGATGATTACGCTATCAGAAAATGTATCGTGATTCTCAATGAGTTGCTGGCAAAGCCGGCTGACGGTGATGTCGAGGAGGTCAGAATCTAGGATTAGTTTTTTCTGCATACTTGCCTTCGCAAATATAGGCATTTAACCCGCACCTCCGCAACCCCTGCTACGGCGTCAATTCCCCGCCGGGTGGATAATGAATCTTGTTGATGAAGAATACACGCCGCCGGGACTCGGTTTGCGGTGTCCGTGAAACGACGTCTTGAACGCCGTAGGCATACAAATAATGGTCGTACCAGTACTCGAGCCTGTTCTGTTGACTGGCGTCGCCAACAACCATGTCGCCTTCACGAAAAGTCGCGATAGGATCGACGGTTTTTCCCTCCAACACTTCGTCGTCCTTAATGATCTTTGTGCGGATGTGATTTTCAAACAGGTACATGAGGGCAACCCGGTCGGGAAGCACTTCCAGCTTGACAAACTGTTCTAGTGTAAAGGTGCGAACGTCGTTGATCTCGAAGCTGTTGTCCCATATGACATTACCGTGTTCATCGAAGCCCATAACGACGGCGTGGGTGTAATAATAGCCGTCGAAGATGCGACCGTTCTGAATGAAATTGCCTGGCATCATCCCGGGGTATCCGTATGTGCGGTACTGAAATCGATCTGTTGTAATGTAACGAGGAAAGAATGCCTCACCCAATAACACATACTGGTTCTGGTACGGCACGAGTTCGTGTACGAGAAAGCGGTAGTTGAACCGGATCTTCTTGCCCCGGACTTTCTTGCGTTCAATCCGGTTTTTGATTCGTTTCTCGCGATTTGCTTTCATATACTGAAAGAAGTTCTCCAGATCGCCGAAGTTGTGGTACCGGATGTGTTCCTCACCTGTTGGGTCGAGGGTTGCCACAAAAATACCGCGTGAAAACTCCGATGACCGATTGCCATAGACACCCGCGACAATCTGCTTGTCTCCTGAGGTCTTCAGTGATCTTCCGAAAATCAGGTGTTTCTTTTCGTCGGGCTGCAAGGCGACGTTTCGCAACAGGTTTCCTTCGGGATCATAGTTCTTGATCCAAATGGTGCGCTGCCGCGAAATATTTCTGGCGCTTATCAGGACATCGAATGATCCGTCCTGATGAGCGTGGAGCTGAGTCAGTTCTCCTTCCTCGGTAAATAGCCCCGGTAAGACCTTTGAGAAGAGCGCGGTTAACGAGAAGTGTAGCACTACCGGGATTCGTTGGTAGTATCCTCCAATGATTGCAGCCTGTCGCGTGACTTGAAACTCCGTCGGTGCAAAAGGGATATACCCCCTTATCACATACTGGATATACTGACCGTCGGATTCGTCGATCGCGAGGAGAATAAGATCGTTTCTCGAATAGTCGCGGTAGCGCAGCAGAATGAACAGTTTCTCTTCGAACACCTGCGTACCGAAAATGCGATAGTTCTTCTGAATGGGGATGAACCCCGCCCACTTCTGCTCGAATATCGTATCGAGTCTGACGAGATGAATCTGGTCGGTGTCTGTCCCGGCGAAATGACGGTGAAGAAATAGCCCGTTGTGCGACGACGGAATAATGTCGTATGATTCATTGCGTTCTTTGACGGGCAACTCAAACCGTTTCGTTTGCAATACCTGAGCGTTGCCATGTGCGAGAGCGGACATGAGCAATACGCACGGGATAGTAAGCCTAGTTAACCACAATCTTGTTGATATAGAAGACATCCCTTACCCTGTTCTCCTTTTTCTGAGGATTTCGGACGGTGTGATAACCCCAGACGTAAAATACGTTTCCGAACCAGTGGCGCACACCGTCCTCCAGTTCCTTTTCAGAGCGTATTTCTTCCTGAGACTCTAACGGCCGGATCTTCTCGGTACTTTCGGTAACGGTACCATCTTCAAGGGAAATGGATTTGACCTTTAACTCTGACTCTTTCTTATAGATGAAGTGGATTCGCTGGTCATCCGAGAACATATCTGTCACTTGTTCCAGCGCTGGTCTTTTAATCTCGTCTAACACAATACTTTGATCCCATATCAATTGTCCCTTCGGATTAAACGCTACGGCAATGGTCGAATATATACGAACGTTATCGTTGTTGCGCAGGGGGTCGCCATATGCGTACGGACGGTACATGCGCATGCCCGGATAGTAGCCCGGCCAGAACGGGTTATAGTAGTAGTACGGGTTAGAATAGTAGGGACGTCCGTAAGGGCTGTTGTAATAGGGCCCCATCGTGTTCGATGGCTGATAGATCTCCGCGAGAAGGACGAAGCCTGCGGCTGTCTCCTGAATGCGGAAGGGCATTGCGTATGTGCTGAATGATGGACTGCGGTTATTGTCGACGGCATCGCGTGTGCTTTCCTTGATTCGTGCCGCTCGTTTTGGTTTAAGATAGTCGAGTGCGTTATCCAACATTCCAAACGGATAGTACTTCACCTCTTGTTGACTGAATGGATCGATTGCCAACGCGAAGAATCCGTACGACTGTTTCCCCTGTTTATCGCCCCACGTGCCGAGGACCATAAGCTCATCCCGCCTTAATTGACTGCTTAGTCCGTGCTGCAGTGACTTTGCATCGTCAAATGGAACAATGTCTTCGAGCAGGAGATTTCCGCTCTGATCGTATGTCCGAAACACCAGTTTGCGTTCTGAACGCTGACTGCGGTCGACGAGTACAGCGTTGAAGGTGCTATTCTCATTTGATCTCAACTCGACGAGCTCATTGTCCTTCTGAAAAAATCCAGGGAGAACTTTGAGTGACTTGTTGCCGCTTTCGTAAAGAAGGATTGCAGGTTCATTGCTCACGTAACCACCAAAGACAATGTTGGATCCGACTTTGTTGAAGTGTGTGATTCTGAAATCCAGGTCGGGATCGATCTCAACGCGGTTGACCTCACGGCCGTCACGCGTGTTCACTTCAATAAGCTCCAGGCTATTTTTAGACGTTTCCCCGGTGCGGAAGAGGAGGTACAGTTGGTTCCGCGCTATCTCGTATCCGAGGAGTTTATAACGCACGTTCACGGGGATGTCGAAATTATGTTTTTCGCGGAGGTCGGTGTCGAGGATGATGATCTGCCATAGTTCCTTGTTTCCTTCATATTTGTCCTTCTCGCGTATTAACGCCAGGCCCTCCTGCTCGAGCGAGATAACGGTGAAATATTCTTCCGAGCTTTTTTTGGGAATCTCGAGTCGTTCAGGCTGTTCTACCTGGGCAATGGCGGAAGTTGCTGCCGCGGATGCAAGAAAAAGAATGAATGTTCTGAGATACGGCGTCATCAAGTGTGGTTTACGTTTCGCTTAAGCCGGTGATGACCTTGTACTCGGAGGCCTTGACCGGTTGTACTGAAAGGCGCGGGGCGCGCACCAGTACCATATCAGATAAACGTTTGTCAGATTTGATTTGTGCGAGTGAGACTGGTTTTTTTAGGCGCTTGTTTGCTGCAAGTTCAACGACTGACCATTCTGCATCCTTCGGATCCGGGTACGCGGCTTTTGCAATCAATGCCTCGCCGATCACCGCCTTCTCTCCACCTGTGTGATAGATCAGGACCACATCGCCCTTTGCCATTTTCTTCAGATTGCTTCGAGCCTGGAAATTTCGAACACCGTCCCACACAGTCTTCTTGTCTTTTACCAGGTCATCCCAGGAATAGGAATCCGGTTCTGTTTTCACCAGCCAATAGTTCATAAAATAGCGATTGTGCTTCTAAATTAAGAAAAACAGACGATCCGGACCGGCATTTGCGCCGGAAAGAGAGGCTAATATGCCCGGACAAGGCGACCCTCCATGTAGTTCATGTAGGAGCGATTCACGACTTTCATACCACCTGGAGTTGGATAATTCCCGGTGAAATACCAATCCCCAAGATGGTTTGGACAGGCTTTATGAAGGTTTTCGACGGTCTGAAATACAACCTCGACTTCCGCCAGCGGATGATGGAGGGCGCGCTGGCCGTGTCCGAAGGCACCGTCGGCGACATCATGGTCCCGCGCT
>JBIQJZ010000008.1:28392-34208 GCA_044507115.1 Flammeovirgaceae bacterium
ACAATTCCTCCTCCGTGAACTGATCGTACAATAGCTTAACGTAGTTCTGGGTATGCCCATTGTCCTTTGACCTGGCGCACTTTTCGTAGACCTCGCCGAGGAGATCGTCTTTGCCATGGTCCTTCAGAAGTGCGATCATCGCCCGGAAAGCGAGGAAGTCGCCCATTTTACTCATGTCAATACCGTAGCAGTCGGGGAATCGTATCTGCGGCGCCGATGAGACGACGACTATCTTCTTCGGACCAACGCGATCAAGCATTTTCAGAATACTCTTTTCCAACGTCGTTCCGCGAACAATAGAGTCATCGATAACGACCAGCGTATCCTTGTTTTTCTGGATCACCTCATAGGTGGTGTCGTACACGTGAGCTACCATGTCATCGCGATGATCCTCATCGGTAATAAACGTACGCAGTTTCACATCCTTCAGCACGATCTTTTCGACCCGCGGTCTGAATGAGATAATGTCTTCAACGGAGTCGACTGTAGGTTTGCCCTCGAGAATGATTTCTTTTTGTTTCTTGATGAGGAAGTCCTCAACGCCGGCCATCATGCCATAGAATGCCGTCTCGGCGGTGTTCGGGATATAGGAGAAGACAGTGTTCTTGAGGTCGAAGTTGATCGCTTTGAGGACCTGGGGGACCAAAAGCCTGCCGAGTTCTTTGCGCTCCCGGTAAATGTTCGGATCGTTACCTCGGGAGAAATATATCCGTTCGAAGCTGCACGATTTTTTTTCACCCGCTTTAATAATCGGGTGTTGAGTGAACTCGCCACTCTTTGCGATGATCAATGCATGGCCCGGCTTGATTTCTTCGATCTCGTCGTAGCTCACGTTAAAGGCTGTCTTGATGGCCGGCTTTTCGGATGCGACGACCACCACTTCATCGTCCGCATAGAAATAGGCTGGACGAATGCCGTTTGGATCACGCACAACAAAGGCAGATCCCGAGCCGATCATGCCTGCCATGGTGTAACCACCATCGAAGTCTTTGCATGCGCGCTTGAGAACCCGCTGCAGGTTGATCTCGTCTTCAATAATATCGGATATCTCCCGGTTGCTGTACCGGTCCTTATTCTTCTCGAAAATACCCTGTACCTCTTCGTCGAGGAAGTGCCCGATCTTCTCCATCACGGTGACGGTGTCGACTTTCTCTTTGGGGTGCTGTCCGAGGTTTACGAGGATGTCAAACAACTCTTCGACATTCGTCATGTTGAAGTTCCCCGCCATAACGAGGTTTCGACTCCTCCAGTTATTCTGACGAAGGAAGGGGTGAACATTCTCGATACTGTTCATTCCATGCGTGCCGTACCGCAGGTGGCCGAGCCACAATTCGCCCGTAAACGCGACGTTTTCTTTGAGCCAGTGCTCATCGCGGAATTTCTCCTTTCCTGATTTTTGAGCCTTCCTGTATTTCTTGCCGATTTTCTTGAATAGGTCCGCGACGGGTTGTGATTTTATTGATCGATAGCGGCTGATGTAGCGGTGACCCGGTTCAACGTCGATCTTGATGTTTGCAACACCTGCGCCGTCCTGGCCTCTGTTGTGCTGCTTCTCCATCAGGATGTACATGCGATGCATCGCATATGTAGTCCCGTATTTTTCAATGTAATAGGAGAGGGGTTTCCGAAGGCGAATCAGGGCAATACCGCATTCGTGAAGGATCTGGTCGCTCATTTTGTTGGGTTAAAACACCTCTTAGTGTCCATCGTCTTCCGTGAGAATCCTATAGCGCAAAGTTAACGCTATTAATCAATCTCATCAACAATCCTGGAATGAAGAATAGCATTACAATCACTACAACCAGAAACAGGCCGAGAAAATTTTCCAACGTGACATTTTTTTTGATATCCCCGGCTGTGACCCCCCGTTTGAGAAATGCGTAATACGGGATTCTCATATAATAAAACAGCGAAATTACCGTGTTAAGCAGCCCGATGACCAGCAACACTAACAACAGGGATTTCCCTGTCTCGGTGTACCCGTCAAGCAGTCCCGAAAAGACCAGCAATTTGGCAGTAAAACCGGCAGTCGGGGGCAGGCCGGTTAGCGCGACGAGGCCGATTGTCAGACCTGTCGCAGCCACAACATGCGACTTTCCGGTTCCCGAAAACGTTGGCATAGTGTCGATACCGTATTCTTCAAAATATGCGAGGAAAACAAAGGCGCAGTAGTTCATCAGGAGATAGACGGCGGCATAAAACAACATGAATTCGATTCCCTGCGGCAGAAATGCCGCAACGCCTACCAGGAGAAACCCCGAGTGAGCAATGGATGAATACGCCATCATCCGCTTCGCGTTTTTTTGCCATAACGCGGCGAGGTTACCGGCTGTGATCGTGAGTATTGCGATGATGGCCACGATCAGCTGCCAATCCGCGACACCTTGCCCGGTTCGCTGCAGGGCGACGATGAATTTCAGAAGAATGCCCAGGCCAGCCAGTTTGGGAGCAACTGACAAATAGGCGATCACGGGCATGGGCGCGGCCTGGTACACGTCCGGGGCCCAGGGCTGCATCGGGACTGCTGCCATCTTAAACAGAAATCCCGACAGGCTCATCACTCCTGCGACCAGTAACAACGGTGAACTTTGTTGAGCCAGTGATTCCAGGAACCGCGGAGAAGTGGGATCGAGCGTACCGGTGAATCCGTAAAGCAGACTGAACCCATACAACATAACGGCGGAGGCTACGGCGCCGAAGAAGAAGTACTTCAGACTTCCTTCGCTGCCCGCGCGATCGAACGCATAGCCGGCCAGCACGTACGATGAAAGCGAGATCAGTTCCAGGGACAGGAAGATCATAATTAGATTACCGCTCATCAGCAACAGATGTGACCCCAGGGCAATGGCCAGTAGAAAGGTGTAGTACTCCGGTGTATTCCGCGTCTCTCTGCGCTTCAGCGACATGAGACATGTGAGCACAATGCTCACATCGACGAGCATCATTAGGAAATCAGCTAATCCATCCCGGTGGATTATGCGGTTGAACAGGTACACGTCTGATTGAAATCCGGCTGTAAGCAGAACGATCATCGACGCGAGGGCAGCGGCTATCGAGAATGCACCAATTGCGGAGTGTTTTCTCACGCCGGCTAACCCTGCAACGATCACGACGAGGATCGCGACGGCAAGTATTAGCTCGGGAACGAGAAATCCTAAGCTGTCTGTTATGTTTGTGAGTTGATCGTGCAATCCCTGCGCCGGCATCGATTAGATCGTAAGTTGTTTCCCTGTATCCAGAACAAATCTGACAAAGTATTCCGTGTATGGATTGATCCATTCCATTACCGGTTGCGGAAATATGCCGAAAGCAAACGCGAGAATGCAAAGCGGGACCATGACCACGTATTCCCGCGGGGTTAGCGGTGTAAGTTGCTCGATCGTTGCCCCGCCTTTGACGTGAAGTGTTCCGAAGAACATCCGCTGTATGGTCCAGAGGTAATAGGCAGCTCCAAGCACAAGTCCCAGCGTACTGATGATCGCCAGACTCTCGTGTAGCAATCCATTGACCGAGTTCGACTTGAACGCTCCGAGGAACACGAGCACTTCCGCGATGAAACCGGAGAAGCCAGGTAGCCCGAGCGACGCAAAGAATCCGATCAGCACAATGGTGAAATAGGCGGGCATCTTGGATGCCAATCCTGAGTAATTGCCGATCAGTCGATCATGTGTTCGGTCCGAAAGTACACCCGCGATCAGGAAGAGCAATGCAGAAATAATCCCATGACTGAACATTTGGTAAATGGCGCCAGTCACGCCCTCCGGCGTCATGGATGCAATTCCGAGGAGGACGAAGCCCATATGCGACACGGACGAGTAAGCGATCAGCCTCTTGAGGTCCTGACTCGCCATGGCGTTCAATGCCCCATAGATAATAGAAAGTACGCCGAACACACCTACTACCCAGCTAAAGGTCAAGGCAGATTCAGGAAAGATCGGCCACGCGATTCGCAGCAGCCCGTATCCGCCGATCTTCAACAGCAGCGCAGCGAGCACAACCGACACGGGTGTAGGTGCCTCTACGTGAGCGTCAGGCAGCCAGGTATGCACAGGAACCATAGGTAACTTGATCGCGAAGCCCGTGAAAAGCAGAAGGAATGCCCACTCCCGGGCATTGAGGAAACCAATCGTCCACGGGGCCGCGGGATAGAGTATGGCATCCGGCACATAGTTCGCCGGGTCGGCCATATACAGCATATTGAAGGTATGCACGAGGTGTCCCGGCACCCTGGGATCCCGTACCGAAAGGTAAAGTCCGATGAGTGCAATAAGGATCAGGATGGATCCGAGCAAGGTATAGAGAAAGAATTTGATCGATGCGTACTCGCGCCTTGCTCCACCCCATATTCCGATAAGGAAGAACATCGGCAACAGCATAAATTCAAAAAAGAGGTAGAAGAGGAGGAAATCCAACGCTGTGAATGTGCCGATGATCGCGGCATTGAGGATCAGCAACAGGACGAAGTACCCCTTGATATTTCGTGTGATACCCCATGATGCGATGACGGTGATCAGCATGACCACGACGCTCAGGCAGACAAGTAGAATGTTAAGTCCATCGATACCCACAAAGTACTCTGCCTTGAAAGTGCCCCAGGATCCCAGGCTAACCGTGATCCACGGACGTTGTTCGACAAACTGCGGCAATGCGGAGGCCTGGTATGTTACTGCGAGTTGCGCCAGTACTACTAACTGGCAGACACTGGCTGCCAGGGCTATGGTGCGAAAGACAGAATGGGCGGAGGCGCGCACGAACAAAGCCAGCAGCGCTGCAACAAGGGGAGTAAAGATCAGAAAAGAGATGAGATATTGCTGCATGGGTCCGGGCAGATGGACAATTATTTAATCAGCCAAATTATGAAAATAATGATTGCAAATACTGACCAGAAAATATAAAGCTGGATATTCCCGCCTTGGAATGATCGTGCGATCTTTCCACCAAGTCCTGTTAGTTTCGCTATCGCGTTGACCGTACCATCCACAATAGTCTTGTCAATCCAACCGATCACATGGGCGAAGATAATTTGCGCGTATGCGAACGCGTGAATACTACCGTCGATTACTCTCCGATCGATGACAGTGACTGCTTTGGTCGAGACACGCACTGCCGCCGTAGACCATGTTGAGTAAAGTTGGTCGATGTAAAAGGCGTTCAGCAATACCGGGAACGTTCTGAACTCTGGCTGTCGGAAGAGCAGCCAGGCGGCGGCGAGTGCAGCGCCAACCCAGACAACGGAAAAAATCGTCACCCATACAGGGATCGCCACGCCGCCCAACGCGAACGGATTGGGGGACACCACGAACCAGAGGGAACATACAGCCAGGATCACGAGAGGAACACGCATGCTCCAAGATGATTCCGAAATGCCGGATGTATGAGGAGTTCTCGACTCACCGAAGAACACGTGCCATATCATTCTGAAAGTGTAGAGAATTGTCAGGAAAGAGACGACTGCAACCACCCCGAACATCAGGAGCGAGGATGTGCGCCCGTCGAGGACCAGGGCGGACAGAATTGCTTCTTTCGAAAGGAATCCCGAAGAAAAGGGAAGACCTGCAAGAGACGCGCCTGCTATCACGAAAGCCAAAGAGGTGACAGGTAATGATTTGCGCATACCTCCCATCATTCTGATATCCTGGGCATCGACATGAGATTCAGTTTCGTGTGCCACGTGCAATGAATGAATTACGCTTCCTGCAGCGAGAAACAGACAGGCCTTGAAGAATGCGTGTGTCAGTAGGTGAAGAAGGGCAGCATCTACTGCTCCCGCACCAAGAGCGAGAATCATCAGCCCCAATTGCGACATCGTGGAATAG
>JBIQJZ010000251.1:0-4990 GCA_044507115.1 Flammeovirgaceae bacterium
ATAAGAGACTATGTTGAAGACGGCGGTGGGCTCCTGAATGCGGCGAAAGAACACGGGCTGGAAGGTATTATGGCAAAGAAGCGTGATAGCAAATACCTTCCCGGCAAGCGGAGTGACTCCTGGCACAAAATCAAGATTAGGCAAACCACCGAAGTGTATATCATCGGGTACACCAAAGGACAGGGCAACCGCGGGGCGACATTCGGTGCGCTGCACATTGCTCAGTCCGACGGTAAGGAATTGCACTATCGCGGAAAGGTGGGTACGGGCTTTGACGATTCCACCATCAAGGATATTCTGAAGGTAATCAAGAAGGCGGGAGAGGTGCGGAAGCCTGACGTCATCGGGACTGTACTCGATCTGAAGACAAGCGTCTGGATCGAACCCCGCATTGTGGCGGAAGTATCGTATTCCAAACTGACCCCTGATAAGATGTTCCGAGAGCCGGTGTTTGTCAGACTTCGCGTCGATATGAGCGAACTTTCACAGTAGGCGACAGGCTACTGACACACCCTTGATTTTACTTTGCTTTCGACCGCCATACCGAGTCGCTCTGAGAGGTTTATATCCTCGCAGGCCCCTTTCTTATCCTTGAGTTTGAGCTTGGCCATACCGCGGTTGTAGATCGCCGGGGCGAAGTCCGGCTGGTAGATCAGGGCGACGTTGAAGTCATCAATAGCATCCTGATAGCGCTCGAGCTTGAACAAGACGTTCCCGCGGTTGATCCATGCCTTGAAGAAGTTTTCGCGGATGTCGATCGCTTTGGTATAGTCTGAGAAAGCACCCTGGTAATTCTTTTGCCTTTCCCGCGCCAGGCCCCGGCCGAGCCATATCTCCGCGTCGGAGGGGTCAATTTCGAGCGCCCTGGAGTAATCCTCTTCGGCTCCCTTGTAATACCCTCCTTCAAAGCGCTGCACCGCCCGCTCGAGATAGGGGTATAACATCGTGGAGTCCCGCAGGATGGTCTCCGTCAACCGATTCTCAAATGTCATTGTCTTGCCCTGGTTTTCCCGCAGTGCTACCAGGTTATGCCGCGCCAGTGTATGTGCAGGGTTAAGTTTGAGCGCCTGCTCGTAGTCCAACGCTGCAGTCGTATCGCGCAGGGCTTCCTTGGAGAGTCCCCGGTTGACGAGGTAGTCGGGTTCACTTGCATTGTGCTTCAGCGCACTATCGTAGTAGGCCATCGCCGCCTTGTGGTCCAGGAGCTTCGCTGCAGTGAGTCCCAGATAATTGTAGACATAGGATTTATGTCCGCTCTCTGCCGTCATCACGGGGTTACGGTCGCCAACGGTCGCTCCACGCCGGTAGAATATCGTACTCGTTTCGGATGGATTCATCAACAGAAGCCGCTCGAAATCCTCTTTGGCCTGATCGTAGAAGCCTAACCTGAATCGAAGCATGGCCCGACTCATCAATACGGGGAGGTGGTCGGGAAAATGCTCAAGGTATATGCTGAGGTCGGTCAACGCCCCATTGTTGTCCCTGAGTATTTCCTTGATTGAGCCGCGAAGGGAATACGCTTCGTAGTACCCGGGATAGTGTTTCAGGCATTCATTCAGGATCGCCAGTGCTTCGGTGTACCGGTCCTCGTTATAAGCAGCTTCCGCTTCTTCGTATAACTGAAAAGCCTTCCGCGGCTTGTCTTGACTCAACGCCGAGTAAGGGTAGGACACGGTGGTAAAAAGAACCATTGCAATGACAAAGCGCTTCATTGGAGATTAGCAATCCGTTATGAGACCATACAACCAACGCAAGTTACAACGCGTTAGGTTCGGAATAGGTGTGTGAAAACAAAGTTTGGGGTGCAGCGACGGGCTGGAGCGGCCGGGAGGGAGGCGGCATTATTTTGTTACAGATTGCGTAGATAGATTAAGTGAAGCTTTCTGTACATTTGCTGAATTCTTAATTTTCAGTAACTTAGCTATGAATGGTTAATTTTTTAATCTAAATAAGGATTTTTATGCGTGCCATTTGGAAGGGACACATTCAGTTCTCACTCGTAACCATCCCGGTGAGAATTTACAACGCCATTGACGCGTCCGAGACGATCAGTTTCAACCTCCTTTCACGCGACGGGCACAACCCCGTCGGTTATGAGAAGAAGGACAAGGTAACAGGGAAGACGCTAAAGAACGAAGATATCGTGAAGGGGTATCAGTACGAGCCCGGTCAGTTTGTGATCATCGAGCAGGAGGACTTCGACAAGGTGAAACTCAAAAGCGAAAAGGTGATTGAACTTCAGGGGTTCGTTGACGCCGCGGAGGTACCTGCCACCCTGTTTGAAGCACCGTACTATATCGGGCCGGATGGCGACGTCGCTGCCAAGACATATGGTCTACTTGCCGAGACGCTAAAGCAGGCCCATATGCTGGGCGTTGGCAAGGTCGTGTTGCGCGACCGAGAAGTCCCATTGTTGCTGGCGCCCCAGGACAAGGGCATCGTGATGTATCGCTTGCGCTATCCCCACGAAGTCAGGAGCATGTCCGAGGTACCCATGCTGGCGCAGGTCAAGGCGGACAAGGACCAGTTGAAACTAGCCAAAACACTAGTCGATTCAATGACCATTCGCTTCGCCGATATCGAGATGAAGGATCACTACACCGAAGCGTTGAAGGAAATTATTGACGCTAAAGTAGCTGGACGCGAAGTGGTGATGGTGGCTGAAGAAGCTCCCGAGGTCGTCGATATTATGACCGCGCTGAAGGCGAGTATCGACGCGGCGAAGAAGAAGCCGATGGAGAAGGCAAAGGGTCCGGCAGGTAAGAAAGAGAAAAGTGAGAAGGCAGAGAAGGAACCCAAGAAGGCGTCACGTCGGAAGGCGAGTTAATAATTCGCTTTTTTGGTTTCGATTAAATCATTTGAAATCAGTTTATTAAGTAAGGCATTTTCGAGTCTTCCTCCCAAGATTACAGCCGCTATAAATTTTGACAACCGCTGTCACGGCAGCGCCCCGTCTTGTCAATTGTGTTCATGAAGTGGTCGGGATGTAGTAGTTTTGTGTTGATGGCCAAGATCATTCAGTTTCCACTCAATCCCGCACCCGAAAAATTCGGGTTGCAGCGTGCCCGTCGAAAGAAGGGCAAGGAACGCCGCAAGGATTCGCAGTTGGACCTGTTCACTGGGGGCAAGGTCGTCAAACTTCACCAGCTCTCGATTTTTGAAGAAGCGCTTCTTCATGACGAGCAGGGTGACGCGGAGAAAGCCCGCGCGTGCTACCGGAAGGCGATCGAAGAAGATGACTGCGCTGCGGACGCCTATTGCAACCTGGGGATACTCGAATCGCGCGACGGGCAACATTCCAAAGCGATCGATTGTTTTACCCTTTGTCTCAAGCTGAACCCCAGGCATTACGAGGCGCACTATAACCTGGCGAATCTTTATTCAGAAGTCGGCAACCACGTGTTGGCGAAAGTGCATTACGGCGTTGCTATCGAGCTTGAGTCGGATTTTCCAAATAGCTACTACAACCTGGGACTTACACACGCCGTGCTCAAGGAATATCGACAGGCTGTTCAATGCCTCACGCGGTACCGGGATCTCACGCCCCGGGAGGATCGTCAGACAGATGATCTCATTGGTATGCTGGCGGCGGCGGGGGGCGGGCCACAGGCCGGGACCGTTGACTGAACTGCGCCTGGCCGACGTCATTTGCTACTCGTAGGCCAATGTGCCCTTCGGTCGTGGTTTTGAACTGATAACCGACTGAGAATTAGATTTATCAATGTTCCTGCTTATCTTAATAGTAGAAACAGTGCTGCCTATGATTATCGCGATTGTACTCTCGGTTCTTTTATTTCAACTGTGGATTATTTTCTTCTGCTATCGTACGAAGATCCACGGGTGACGGTCAGGCATTCCGGTTCATGACCTGTCAGTGCGAATCTTTTGTTACCTTGTGCTGACCAAAATCTTCTGTCCATGCGAAACGTTGAAAACGGAACGGTGCTGATAACCGGTGGCACCAAAGGTATCGGCTATGGTATAGCTGAGGTGTTGTTGCGCGAACGAATGAATGTTGCCGTCACAGGCCGGACGCAGCGTGCTGCGGACGAGGCTGCGGCAAGGCTTAACGAGATGGGTGCTGGTCGCGCCCTGGGCGTCGCCGCGGATGTCCGCGATCTCGCCTCCCAGAAGAAGGCGGTGGATACCGTGATAAAGGAATGGGGAAAGCTCGACGTGCTGGTCGCTAACGCGGGAGTCGGGCATTTTGGATCCATCGAAACACTGACGCCCGAGCAATGGCAAGAGACGATAGATACCAATCTCACGGGAGTGTTTTACAGCTTAAAGGCTTCGCTGGACGAGCTCGCGAAAACGAAAGGGTATGTCATCACGATTGCCAGCTTGGCTGGTACCAACTTTTTTGCGGGGGGAAGTGCCTACAATGCGAGCAAATTTGGGCTTGTCGGCTTCACGCAGGCGGCGATGCTTGATGTTCGCGACCGCGGTATCAGGGTTACGACGATCATGCCGGGTTCAGTCGCGACCTTTTTTAACAACCACACCCCGTCGGAAGCTGATGCCTGGAAAATACAGCCGGAGGATATCGGAGAGATGGTGCTCAGCCTCCTGCGTATGAATCCCAGAACGCTGCCAAGCAAGATTGAGGTGCGTCCCAGCATCGTTGCGCGCTAGGAGGTTGTCCAACCCCGACTGTTGACCATAAGGCCGTCCCGCCGGGACTTGGGTTTCCAATCGTCCCATTTTGTTTCTACCATAAGGGTCGTCCCTACGGGACTCGAAATTGGTGCATCGGTACCACGGGCTGTCGCCCGTGGCTATTCATATTTGACGCCTTCAGCGTCATTGTAAACAAGTGCTGAAACAGAACGAGTCGTGTTCCATCGATGGGAGACCGAACCAACCCTTGTGAAGGTGGTCATACACGTTAACCATCGCTGATGACCATGGTGAAATGAGCACAATCTCAGTCAAATCCAAACATCGATTTCACCCTACAAGCCCCGGAGGGGCGACCTTATGGTAGAAA
>JBIQJZ010000252.1:0-4951 GCA_044507115.1 Flammeovirgaceae bacterium
CCGCTGTAGAAGCTTTTGCAGAGCTCTGCCTAGCCACTCGGCCACGAGACCTTATCCTTACTATTACTTATTCCTTCATTATTTGAACTCTGCCTATCCGCCAGCTGGCGGACACGAGACCTTATTTTACTGCTATTTTATTCGTTCACTGTTTAAGCTCTGACGATCCGCCAGTCGGCGGACACGAGACCTCTTCAGTATTCGGCTATCAGTAATCGGTAGTCGGCAACTGATTGCCGACTACTGATCACTGATTCCCGACTACCATTCACTAACTACTGTTCCGGCTCAGCCTTCTGTTCGTCAGAAGTACCGCCTCCAGACATCTTCTCTTTCAACGCGCTCAACGCTTCAATATCGCCCAGCGTCGACTTCTCGCTCTGCTGATTGATATTCTGAATCGACTTGCCCTTCGGTTGGGTCTGGCGTCTCTTCGCAGCGGCAACTTCCTCTTCTACTGACCAGGTCGACTTGTGCGATAACACGATCCGACGGTCGTCTTTCGAAAATTCCAGAACCTTGAAGTCGAGTGAATCACCAACTTCGGGTTTGCTGCCATCTTCCTTCTGCAGGTTCTTCGCTGATACAAAACCTTCAATACCGTATGGCAATTCAAGGATCGCTCCTTTGTCGTTCTTGCTGATGATCGTTCCTTTATGAACCGATCCAATCGTGAACACGGTTTCGAATGTATCCCAAGGATTCTCTTCGAGGTGCTTGTGACTCAATGCCAGTCTGCGGTTTCCAGCATCCAGTTCGAGTACCTGCACTTCCATCGTATCGCCTACTTTCACGAACTCTGAAGGATGTTTGATCTTCTTCGTCCAACTCAGGTCTGATACGTGAACAAGTCCGTCGATGCCTTCTTCCAACTCAATGAACAAACCGAAGTTCGTCAGGTTGCGAACGATACCTTTGTGGCGTGTACCTACGGCGTACTTCGTCAATACATCCTGGCGTGTCCAAGGATCTTCCGTGAGTTGCTTGATGCCGAGTGACATCTTGCGCTCTTCGCGGTCGAGTGTCAGGACAACAGCCTCCACTTCATCGCCCACTTTCAGGAAGTCCTGAGGATTGCGCAGGTGCTGCGACCAGCTCATCTCGCTTACGTGAATAAGTCCTTCGACGCCTGACTGCAGTTCGAGGAATGCTCCGTAGTCCGCAACGTTGACGATCCGGCCTTTAACCTTCGATCCAACTTGAATCTCAGCCGAGAGCGAATCCCACGGATGAGGTGTAAGTTGTTTCATACCCAACGAGATACGCTTCTTGTCGTTGTCGAAATCGAGGACAACTACTTTCACCGTCTGGTCAAGTTTCAACACTTCCTCCGGATGGTTGATACGTCCCCACGAAATGTCCGTGATGTGCAATAGTCCGTCTACACCACCAAGGTCGATGAACACACCGAAGTTGGTCATGTTCTTGATCACACCTTCGAGTACCTGACCTTTTTCGAGGTTGTGCAGGATGGCGGCTTTTTGCTGCTCGAGATCTTTCTCGATCAGGACTTTATGAGATACAACAACGTTGTCGTTGCTGTAGTTGATCTTCACAACTTTTACTTCGATCGCTTTGTTTACATACACGTCGAAGTCGCGGATCGGCTTCACGTCGATCTGTGATCCCGGTAGGAAGGCCTCAATGCCGAATACGTCGACAATCAAACCACCTTTCGTCCGGCGCTTCACAAAACCTTCGATGACCTCATCGTTGTCAAGTGCCTTCTGAACGTATTCCCAACCTTTCACGAGTTTTGCCTTGCGACGGCTGAGAACAAGCTGACCCATCGCGTCCTCGCGCTCTTCTATAAAGAGATCAACGACGTCGCCGATCTTCAGTTCGGGCATATCCTTGAATTCAGCGAGCGGCACAAGACCGTCAGACTTGAATCCAATATTGAGGATCACATCGCGATCGTTGATTCCGACCACGATACCTTCGACAACTGTACCTGAATCGACAGTCGCTACGGTACCGGAGTACATGTTCAGCATCTCGTCGCGCTTGTCCTTGGAGTAGCCTTCGCCAAACCCTTTGCTTTCGAAAGCTTCCCAGTCGAACTCGCCGGGAACTTGCTTCGCGTAAAGCGATTTCCTCAATTCTTGTACAGGGATCGCTTCGGTCGTGATTTCTTCGTCTTCACGATTGCGTGCTTTCGCGGCCTCAATCGGATCTTCGTCGTCTGCGTCTTCCTTCAGACCTTTCGCCTTCGCCGGAGTGGCAGCGCCCGTTGAACCGGTTGTCCTTCTGGGTCTGGGTGTTCCAGGCCCTTTTTCTGCTTTTGCCATAATTAATTTGTGTTACCCTTGTTACATGCAGCGGTCGGGCTTGCAGCTGCAAATTCGTTTAACCATGCTTCCGGACTAAAAACCGAAAGCCCCACTCTTTAGCAGGGCTGCAAAGGTATGAAAAATCAGCTTATTTAAAGCACCTGAAGCGGTTTTTAGGGAATATCCTCGAATTTTAGGGTGCCGGTGGAGTAGTTGACGAGCAATTTCCGGAACATGAGGGTGTACCGCGCGCTTTCCATGTCGGCTTCGGCTTGCGTTAGCAGCTGATTGGCCTGCGTCAGCGCTACAATATCGGAAATCCCCAGCCGATATCGCTCGCGCTCAAGGGAATTGGATATCTGCGCCGCTTCAAGCTGCGCCTGAGCGGCGTCAAAGGCGGCTTCGGCATCCTGCAGGTTCTGATATGCTACGAGGATATCGCTCTTGACCGCCAGCGACAGGTTTTCGGTGGTCAGCCGGGCATTCTCGTACAGGGCGCGGTTGCGAACCACGGCCGAACGGGTTTGAAAAGCGCCGTAAATAGGTATCCGAAACGAAAGTCCGTACGTCAGTTGTGTGTTGTCACTGGTGAACTGCTGCTCAAAATTCCGGTTCGTAGGGACGCCATGAACATAGTTGTAAGCTGAACCGTAGCTAGCAAACAGGGTTACGGATGGAAAATAGGTGCCTTTGGAGGCCTGGTATCCGAACCGGGCGGCGTTTTCCGTGAGATTCGCTTGCTTGAGGTCGCTCCTCTTCTCGGCGCCGATGGTATACAGTTCGTCAAGACTAACGCTTTCAAGACCGCTGGACGTCCAATCGGGTTCCTGCAGATCGAAGGTGATGGCGGGGTCGAGCTGCAGGGTCTGTGCCAGCACCGCCTTATCATTTCTCAACGTGCTCCTCGCTCGCAACAACAACAGGTTTGCATTTTTGACCTGATACTCCTGGTTCTTCAGGTCAACTTCGGCGCGGATTCCAGCATCAACCTGAGCCGCGATTTGTTCATATTGCTGTTGCTGGGTCTCCAGGTTCTTTTCATTTATCGATACGAGACTTTGGCCCAGCAAGCAGGTGAGATATTGCTGCGCAATCGCGCGGATGACGTCTTGCTGCGTGCGGTTAACATTCTCCAGTTGCGCTTCGTACAGGTTCGCCGCGCGTCTATAGGAATTCATGGCGTTCAAGCCGCGGAAGATGGGCATGTTGGCATCAATCGACGCACTGGTAAAGTCGAGAACACCGTTGATGACCTTACCTTCCTGGGGATTAAACGAGTTTCCATCGTTTCGCCCGGTATTTCCATTGATACTAACCGACGGACCCATGGAGAGAAGTCCCGCGCTCTTGTCGACTCGCGCAGTCGCAAGCAGATTCTCCTGCTGGTTGAGGTTAAGATTGTGTTCAAGTCCGATCTTAACCGCCTCCTTGAACGTGAGCACGGCGTCGGTTCCTTGCTGAGCAACGGCTAGGCTACCGGTGGCAGCCAAAAGCACAACCAGTGTGATTATACGTTTGTTCATTGTCAAACTCGTTCCAATACTGCTGTATCCTCCACGACTGCGCCGTCGGCTACGCGTACGATACGCTTCCCATACCGGGCGTTCTCTTCCGAATGGGTAACCTGAATGATGGTAATTCCTTCTTCGTTGAGCTTTCGGAAAATCTCCATGATCTGCCTTCCCTGATCGGAATGCAGGTTCCCGGTGGGCTCGTCGGCGAGGAGTAATCGCGGTTGTCCGACGATTGCGCGGGCAATTCCGACGAGTTGCTGTTGTCCGCCACTTAGTTGCTCGGGAAACAAATCCTTCTTCGCGACAATGTTAAAGCGATCCAACATTTCGGCAACCAGACTCTTGCGCTGACTTCCGCCGACCCCTTTATATAATAGGGGAGTCTCTATATTCTCATAGACGGTCAACTCGTCGATGAGGTGATAGGCCTGGAAAATGAAGCCGATATAGTTCTTGTGCATCTCCGATTTCTGCCGCTCTTTCATGCGATGGACTGGCTCGTGGAAGAAGTAATATTCACCGGCGGAAGGCTCATCAAGCATCCCGATAATATTCATCAACGTCGACTTCCCCGCTCCGCTTGGTCCCATGATCGTCACAAACTCCCCCGGCTGAACATCCAGATCGATGCCCTTCAATATGAAGGTGCGCTGGAACCTGGAGTCAATGTATTTGTCGATATCGCGCAGCTTGATCATAGTACCCGGAGCCTTCGGCGAATATAGTGCCAACGGCATTTTCTCCATCTCTCAATCCAAATTGCAGATTAACAGCACACCCTCCGTCCGGAATTGAATTTGGGTGTTCGGAAACGGACGGGCGATTCACGCCTCACAGCAGTATCGGATACAAAATCACATCCACCCTTCGGTTCATCTTCATACCTTCCCATGTATCATTGCGATACACAGCGTTGTCGAGTCCCCAGTCTTTGATGGTGATCTTGTGTTCGGGAATAGGTTTGCGCAGGAGGAGTTCCTGCACGGCACCGCTTCGCATTTTCGAAAGCCAGGCATTGTACTCTTTTCCCCCAATCGGATCAGTGTGGCTGATCAGGTGGATGTCGTATTTCTCCAGGAGATTGGGAATGGAGTCCAGCCAATGGTAGAGTTCGTGCGCCTGTTCTCCACTGATGTAGTAGCTGCCGCCGCCGTAGAAGATACT
>JBIQJZ010000253.1:0-4925 GCA_044507115.1 Flammeovirgaceae bacterium
TCGATGGGTTTTGCAAACTGACTTTGCGTGTCAGCGAAAACCTTCAGGAACGTCCAGCCATCCATCTCAGGCATGTAGATGTCCAGCAGAATAACATCGGGAAGGTGTTCCTGAGAATGCCTGTGGTGCAACAGGTAATCCATTGCCCCCCGTGCTTTGTCGTATATGGTAATGATACTAGCAAGCTCACCCAGTTCTGCCAGCCTCTTTATGTAAAAGGAGGCCATCGGGTCGTCGTCAATTATCCACAGGTTTCCAATCTTCTTAAACATCAATCACGGGTCTGGAGGCGTCTTTTTTTTCTGTAAGGTAATTGTTAATACCCGCGAGGGGGGAAATGTGTAAGAAAAGCGCATGAATTAACAAAAAAGGCAGTTCAGGCGCTTTTTCGCCTGTCAAACGCCGGTTCCTACACGTCGGAAAATGGGCGACTGAAGCACTTCGGGGTTACCTTTTCGTCACGCTTCAAAGACAAAAAACGGGCAGCGATAGCCCAATCGCGTGAGTAGTGGCTTACTGACGTTGAAAACCGGCACGCCGCCTGCCGTCTTTCCTTCCAAAGTTCCTACATGCGCATGTCCGTGAAAAGCTGCAATTACATTCCGGCGATTCAACGGTTCGGCTAGGCGTGTCGACCCGAGAAAGGGAAAGATGGGCTCGGGTTCGCCGACAACCGTCTCGCGCAGCGGCGAATAGTGAAGCAGCACGACTTTCTTCTCAACCTTGTGTTCGGCGTCCAGCCGCGCGAGCGCGCGGTCGAGTCGCAACGCCTCGTCTACTGCTTCCTGCACGAAGGCTTTCATCGCGCCTTCTCCGAACATCGATAGCATGTGGTTGTCAAACCCTCCGCCGAACCCTTTGACCCCCGCGAATCCAATGCCGGAGATAACGATCGCTTCGCCGTCGAGTATCGTCACATCTTCGCGGTGTACAATCTGTCGTATCAGCTTGTGCCGGCCTTTTTCGAAGTCGTGGTTGCCCAATACAGCAACAACCGGCACCGCGCACGACTGAAGTTCGGCGGCGAGTATCTCCGCTTCCGCCTCGTCTCCAGTATCGGTGAGATCGCCGCAAATCAGCAACACGTCTGATTGCCGGGAAACTTCCTTGAAGAACTCGATCCATTTGCCCTTGTCGGTCTCCCGGACGTGGAGATCACCCACGGCGGCGATGCGCACCCTGGTCTCATCGCTCATGCTAAACAGTTTTGATCGTATACGATTTGTAGTCCCATTCCTTGACGTCAATTGAATACTGCGTGTTGTCTATAATCGGCCCCCGGCAGACGCGCTCGACCATCGGCGGCAACTCGTACTGCTCATGCGCGCGCTTCATCAGCTCATCGAATATCCAGCGGGGTATGATCTCGTGGAAATCGGCCGGATAGACAAACTGGAACATGATGAGCTGCGCCAGCAGTAAATGCCAGTGCGCGTCCAGGCGGGTAAGGAGCCGGCGCCAGTCGAGCTTCTTACCATATTTCAACAGCACATGATTAATGTCCGCCCCGTCAAACCGCTCGCGATTCTGCACATATGACTTACACCAGATAAGTTCTTCGGCGGCCAGAAACTTGACTTGCACGCCGGCAAACTCCCCGTGACTCGCGTGCTGGAACCACGCGTCGTCCACTGTGCAGATGTTATTGACGGAGTTGAAGATCAAATCAATGAAATACTCGCCTTTGAATATTTTTGCCAGCCAGCGAACGTCGGTGAGTTGGGTCTCATAACCTTTCTTGCTAAAGTGTTTTAGAATTCCTGGATAGTCCGACGCTTTGCAGAAGATGTCGAGGTCCTTGGTATCGCGAAACATACCGGTATAGTGAAAGGTGGCGAAACCTCCCCCCAACATGAAGTCATACCCACTCTCCTGGAGCAGCACTATAGCTTCCTGATAAAAGGCAAACGCCTCGATTTTTTGTTCTTCAGTAACGATCACATTGATACGGGTAAAATGATGTGCCCGCTCTCCGGCGGCCGGCTTAATTTTTTCCGCTGAAATGTCTGAAAGGAACATCGTTTATGATGTCGTGCAAGGGCCCCGGGATTTGTAATCACTCGTTGTTTTAGAATTCTAACCGTCGTTATTGTGAAAGAGGAAGCATTAAATAACACACTCGCGCGAATTGGCGCCAGGCTAACATCACTCAGGAAAAAGAAGGGGTACAGCAGCCACGAAGACTTTGCCTACGACTTCGAATTGCCGCGCGTGCAATACTGGCGCATTGAAAAGGGTAAGGCTAATATAACCATCAGGAGCCTGTGCCGTCTGCTCAGTATTCATGATCTGTCAGTCGAGGAGTTCTTTTACCAAATGTACAAGGAGTACCAGGAGTCGCGTAAGCAGGACTAACGCAAGGGCCACTTGTCTTTCTTTTGACTAGTTCGAAAGTGTCGGGATACCTTCTATGTTGAAGGATGTAGTTTCGAGATCCGAAATATTATCCGAGACACTGAAGATGATGTCGTTGAAATCCTGGTCCCCATTGCCTGACCGCTTGTCTTCAAACCCGATCACGATTGCTCCGCACTCCGACTCGCGGTAGAGGACGTGTTGTCGCGCTCCATCGGTATTCCAGCTGTGGTCTGTGTAGAAGGTGGGATTCTTGAAGTATACACCGTCTCCACGGTAACCTCCGACAATGAGAAAGAAGCCGACGACAGTACCCGCTTTGAGCTGTGTGCTTCCCAGACGGCGCGTATCGCCGGGCTTAAGATAAGTATTGTCGACGTTCGGGAAGATCAGTTGCTTGTCTATATCACTCGAGGATCCTGGTGTTGATCCGGAATTGTATACGTAGTACCCCAGCACGTTGCCAATGGTCGCCGCTTCGGAAACAAAACTGACGTAGACGTCTGCATCCTTAGTAAGAACGATCCGCTGCTGAACTCCGGAAGAGAACAGTTGGGAATGTCGTTCGGCATTGTTGCCCGACTCTGGAAAAAGCGCTGTGACGTTGGAAACCAGGGTAGGGCAGAGTTCGAGGTTGAAAACGTCTTCCGGAACCGGGGTTATCTCCGTATATACGTCATCATCTTTGCAGGCAAAGGCTGTCAATAGTAGTAGCGTCCACAGTATCCTGGTGTTCATAGTCGATAGTTTAGTCGTGATCATGCGATGTCCTCATAAAATAGAGTGCCATACCGACAGGGCTCCCGCACGCGGAGCCACCTGATTCACCGGGGAGGGTCACGCCGTGTCGTGGAATCACCCGGCTTGTGGAAAAAGGTCAGCAGGGAGGGGAACCGACAGGGGAAGTCGGAGTTTGTTGGCGCTTTTGCGTAGCTTTGTGCTTTTATTTCCCAGACATTGAATATTCTTTCTGCAGAATCGATCTCTAAGACTTTCAACGATCGTTGGTTGTTCAAGGACATTTCTCTCGGTATTTCCCGGGGGGAGAAATTTGGATTTGTTGGTAGCAACGGTGTTGGAAAATCAACGCTTCTCAAGATCCTTACCGGGGAACTCGAGCCGGATTCGGGACTTGTTACGGTCCGGGAGGGCGTACGGACGGGTTACCTCACGCAAACACCGTCCGTAAGCGACACCACACTCGTCAAAGACCTTCTATTCAGCGATGCAAACGACGTCGCGAAAGCGGTGAGGGAATACGAGGAATGTATTCATGACCCAGATACTTCTCCGGAGCGCATGCAAGCCGCGCTTCAGGCGATGGAGGACCTGAAGGCGTGGGATTACGAGGCGAAGGTAAATGAGGTAACGGAGCGACTGGGTGTGCCTGATCTCGACAAACCATTTGGTGAGTTATCGGGTGGTCAGCGAAAACGGATCTTTCTCGCGCAGGTATTGCTTCTGGAGCCGGATCTGATCATCATGGATGAGCCGACCAACCACCTCGATCTCGGGGCGATCGAATGGCTTGAGAACTATCTCTCAGGGCAGAATATCACCTTGATCATGGTCACACACGATCGCTATTTTCTCGATGCCGTCGCAACGGAGATCATCGAACTGGACCGCGGCCAGATATTTCGATACAAAGGAAACTACGCGTACTTCCTGGAGAAGAAAGCGGAGCGTGAGGAAATTCTCCGCATCGAGGTGAACAAAGCGAGGCAGTTGCTGAAGAAAGAACTCGAGTGGATGCGACGCCAGCCGAAGGCCCGGGGAACAAAAGCGAAGTACCGTATCGATGCATTCCATGAGTTGGAAAAGAAGGCCGGACAGAACCTGAAGAAGGATAAGTTGGAGCTAGACTTCCGCGAAGCACGGCAAGGTGGAAAAATTCTCGAGGTCGAACACATCACCAAGCGCTACGGCGACAAGGTTATTATCGATGACTTTTCCTATGTGTTCAAGAAAAAAGACCGAATAGGTGTAGTCGGCAAGAATGGTGTCGGAAAGTCTACGCTCCTTGATATCCTGACCGGCGCGTTAAAACCGGATAGCGGAGAGGTCATTCGCGGTGTGACAACGAAGCCTGGCTACTTTACACAGGAAGCAACGGATCTCAATCCTGAACACAGACTGATCGAGGAAGTCAAGGAAATAGCTGAGTTCATTACTTTGGCAGACGGGTCACAGATATCCGCATCGAAGTTTCTCGACAACTTCCTGTTTCCGCCGGAAAAGCAATACAACTATATCAGTAAGCTGAGTGGTGGCGAGCGGAAGCGTCTTCAACTCCTCAAACTTCTCATCACAAATCCTAACTTCCTGATTTTGGATGAGCCAACCAATGACTTCGACATCGACACGCTGAATGTGCTGGAAGAATACCTCGAGCAATTTTCCGGTTGCCTGTTGCTTGTCTCGCACGACCGCTATTTTATGGACCATTTGGTCGACCAGTTGTTTGTCTTCGAAGGAGACAGAAAGATTCGACTTTTCAATGGTAACTATACCGACTATCGCGATTGGCTTGACCAGCAGAAAGCTTCCAAAGCCGTGGAGAAGCCGGT
>JBIQJZ010000254.1:0-4912 GCA_044507115.1 Flammeovirgaceae bacterium
GGACAACGAGGCGATCACGCAATACTCCGTGCACGTCAGCGATGATTATCTTTTTAAGTGTGATCCGTTCATTCAGCCTGCGGGTGCCGGATTGCCCAATGGCCTGACGCGCCTGCAAACCAATTTCGACGAGATTGATGTATGCGTGACGGGATTGATCGAATTTTCACTCCTTAAGGTGCAAGCGGCGCCGAAAGACACGTTGACAATATCCAGCAGAGTTCAAGTCACACCTTCAATAGCACTCAGAGGTTACGTTATCAAAGCCATTCAGACTGCTACTCATTTGGATTATTATTTTGCGGAGAGGGTGAAAATGGTTGAATACACCTTTTCGCTGAAGAAGGAAAATGGAGAAACGTCGACCTGGACAAGTGAAGTGCCCCTTGAGCCGAGAGAGTCAAAAAAGATCGTTATCGAATGGTAGCTAATGGCCGGTTGATTCAATTTTAGACAAGAACAAATATATCGGCCGGTTCAAATTGGATATTTAGTCGCGTGAGAGATTGTGTGTTTCAGGTTGAACTCGCATCTTTAACCAAAGGGCTAAAGAAATGAGCAAGCTGGCCGACATCAACCTAAAATTGCCAATGCGCAACAAGGCGATCACCAAAGGGAGTTCGGCGATACTGAATTTGAAGAGTACCTGATGGTCATCAAGGACAGTGTGCAGATTCATTTTTTTCTCTTTGAAGCGTTGGACCCCACCCAAAATTATGGCCAGGTGTATATCCGTACGGACGACATCAATAGCCTCTACCAGGGGATGGTGGCTGAGAACATCGCGATTCATCCAGCAGGACATCTGGCCGTCAAGCCCTGGGGTCAGAAAGAATTTTCTTTGCTCGATCCGGACCACAATTTGCTCACGTTTGGACAGGCCGTCACGTAAACACATATCCATGTGGCCTTTGATAATTCTTTTTATTCTTGGGACCGTATTGACCGGCCTCGCCCAGCCGTCGGAACTTGAAAACGCGATAGAAGCTCACCGCAAAGGTCAGATAACAATTCGCGCTAAGCCCGGCGACAGAATTGAGGTGGAGCAATTGTCACATGAATTCTGGTTTGGATGTGCGATAGCTAATGGGATGATCGAAGGTCGTTGGTCGGATGAAGACCGGAGAAAGTACAAGGATCATTTCCTTCAGAACTTCAACGCCGCTGTCACGGAGAACGCTGTGAAGTGGCAGAGCATGGAGCAGGCGCGAGGAAACGTCAACTATCGAATTGTAGATGGAATTCTTGAATGGACGGAAGAGAACGATATCCCGCTTCGCGGTCACAACCTTTTCTGGGGCATTCCTCAGTTTGTACAGCCGTGGGTGAAGGAGTTGGCTGATGACGAACTTCGCGCCGTAATCCAGAATCGCGCCGAAACGTTCGCGGCAAAGTACAAGGGCCGCTTTGCCGAATACGACCTGAACAACGAAATGATTCACGGCAATTACTACGAGGAGCGGCTCGGCCCCGCGATCACAGGTTTGATGGCGGAGTGGGTGCATCGGGGTGATCCTGATGCGAAATTCTGGGTAAACGATTACGACATACTCACCGGTAGACGACTTACTGATTTTATGGCTCATATCCGGGCGCTGCTGAAGCAGGGGGTGCCAATCGCGGGGATCGGAGTACAGGGCCATCTGCACGGGGATTCATTTGACCGCGAGGAGGTGAGGCGTGCGTTGGATTCTCTTGCTGTATTCGACCTGCCCGTTCGGATTACAGAATTCAATATGCCGGGGCAGCGCTCGAAATACTATCGAGAGAAGATCTTTACGATGACGGCGGAAGAAGAGCAGCAGAAGGCAAAAGATCTTGTGGACTACTACAGAATTTGTTTCGCGCATCCGGCGGTGACAGGTATCCTGATGTGGGGATTCTGGGAGGGCGCTAATTGGATTCCGGTATCGTCGCTGTATAAAAAGGATTGGACTCCAACGCCTGCCGCGACTGCATACCGCCAGTTGGTGTTTAGCGAATGGTGGACCCGCGAAGCGCTGGTTGCCAGTAGCGATGGCATGGCAGCTGTAAAGGCGTTTTTCGGAACATATCGCATCACTATCAACGGCGTATCACACAGAGTTGACCATTTTAGCACCGGAGACCGAGCGCCGGTTGATTTTCGCCGGCGATGACCCTAAATTGGTTTTACAAGTAAATCTGTATCTAATTGAAATATTGGTAATTGCCGATAAAAACGTTGCAAATATTTCAATCGTTTTCGGATTTATTCAAAAATTTAGAAATTGCGCAGCCTGCAATCGTTGACGTTTTTAGATTTTTGAACATATGGAACCAATTCTGAAAAGATTCGAAAAATTCTCTTCCCGAGCCTCGCAAACAAATTTCCTCCTGCTTCTTTCGTAATTTCAGAAATTAGTTTGGGACAAGTAACGCCAGCTTGTCCGTACTACATTTAACCAGACGTAAATGCAAACAACCACTAGAAAGGGCTTGTACACCCCCGAGCTTGAACACGATGCCTGTGGTATCGGGTTCATTGCCAATATCAACGGGACCAAATCGAATAACGTGCTGCGCGATGCGCTTTCCATGTTGGAAAATATGGAGCATCGCGGAGGCAGAGGCTGCAATGCCAAGACCGGTGACGGCGCTGGGATTCTTATTCAACTACCCCACGATTTTTTGTCAGATGAAGCGAGGCAACTCGGTTTCGACCTGCCGTCGCCGGGTAAGTACGGCGTGGGCATGGTCTTCTTTCCACGCGATAAGAAAGTGGCGAACGCCTGCCGCGACGTACTGAAAAAGAATATCATGGCGCTGGGTTTCGAACTCATTGGTTTCAGAAGTGTTCCTGTCGACCATAGTGTTCCAGGACCTGATGCGGCCGAGGTGGAACCTGTAATTGAACAAATCTTTGTCAAGTCCAAGGGTGAAACCATTCCGGCCGAGGCGCTTGAGCGCAAGTTGTTCGTCTTGCGCAACTACACATCTCACAAGATCAGTAGCGAAGTCAAAGGCAGCAATACCGAATTTTACATCACCAGTTTCTCCTCGAAAACAATCATCTACAAGGGGCAACTCCGCACGGAACAGCTTCGCAAGTATTTTTTCGATTTGCAGGATCCCCGGCTGAGGACAGCGCTCGCGTTGGTGCACTCGCGTTTTTCGACGAACACTTTCCCGAACTGGAAACTTGCTCAGCCTTTCCGTTATATCGCGCATAACGGCGAGATCAACACGATCAGAGGGAACGTCAACAAGATGAAATCCAAGGAGGCGTTGTTCAAGTCGTCATTGTTCACAGACGAGGAACTCCGTATGGTCCTTCCGATCACAACCCCCGAAGGATCCGATTCGAGCAATCTCGACGCACTTGTCGAAATGCTTGTGATTGCCGGACGGCCGATTCCTCATGTTATGATGATGCTGGTGCCAGAAGCATGGCAGGACAATAAACTCATGGACCCACATCGCAAGGCATTCTATAAATACCATGCTTCGATGATGGAACCTTGGGATGGACCGGCGGCCCTGGTTTTCACAGACGGCACTCGCATTGGGGCGACGCTAGACCGCAATGGTCTTCGTCCTCTTCGCTATTACATCACGCGGTCTGGTCGAATTGTAATGGCATCCGAAGCCGGTGCACTTGCAGCTGCTCCGAAAGATATCCTTGAAAAAGGGCGTATTACTCCTGGTAAGATGATGCTTATCGACCTTGAGCAACGCAAGGTCCTTGACGATGATAAAGTAAAGCGATCGGTCTACGAAGGAAAGCAGTACTATAACTGGATCATTCAGAATCGACTCAAGCTTCGCCTTGAGCCTGAGCAGGAATACTACGAAGATAATTTCGACGACAAGACACTGGTTCAGCGCCAGCATGCGTATGGCTACAGTGCCGAAGATCTCAAAGCCATCATTACTCCAATGGCCAAGACGGGGTATGAACCTGTTGGATCTATGGGTGATGATACGCCGCCTGCGGTGCTCTCAAAGGAGAGCCGTCATGTCTCGAATTACTTCAAACAGCATTTTGCCCAGGTTAGCAATCCGCCGATCGACCCGATTCGCGAACGCCTCGTGATGTCGTTGTTCACGCGGATAGGCGTTAGCCTCAACGTACTTGAGGAGTCACCGGCACACACCAACCAGATTCACATTTCGCAGCCTGTGTTGTTGAACTCCGACCTCGAGAAGTTGAAACACTTGCCGGCTCATGGCTTTGACTATTCAATTCTGCGTTCAGTTTTTGTTGCAGACGGCAAACCCGGCCGCCTGGAAGAAAGTCTGAGCAGGATTTGTTTGGAAGCAGAGAAGGCAATCAGAAGTGGTAAGAAGATCATCGTGATCTCCGACCGAAAGATAAGTCCGGAACACGCACCCATTCCTTCGCTGCTGGCAATCGGCGCGGTACACCACTATCTCGTGGAGAAACGTATCCGAACGCATGCGGGCTTGCTCGTGGAAGCCGGGGATGTGTGGGAGGTTCATCACTTTGCTACGATCATCGGCTACGGCGCCAGTGCGATCAACCCATACATGGCCTTCGAGACTATTCATACGCTGAATGCTCAGGGTGCGTTGGGTAATATCTCTGACGAGGAAGCCTACAAGAATTACCAGAAAGCGATCGGCAATGGCCTGCTTAAGGTCATGTCCAAGATGGGTATCAGCACCCTTCAGTCGTATCAATCCGCGCAGATATTTGAAGCGCTCGGTCTCGGTAGCGATGTGATCGACAAATGTTTCAAAGGTACGATCAGCAGGATCGAAGGTTTGTCATTTGACGATCTGGCAGAGGAGGTGTTGGTACGTCACCGGCTAGCATACCAACACGACGGAGCCCCGCTGCAGGTTGGCGGTATCTATCAGTGGAAACGCAGAGGAGAGAAACACTTGTTTAGTCCCGAGGTGATTCACCTGCTACAGCACTCGACTAAAT
>JBIQJZ010000255.1:0-4908 GCA_044507115.1 Flammeovirgaceae bacterium
AAAAAAGCATAACAGGATCTTTCAACTTGGCACACAGATTCACGCCACCGAAAACTATCACCGCGTTGCTGAGATTATCCGATCCGGGGCCATCGGAAAGGTGCACACCATCCGGCTTTGGAAAACAGGCAACAGCCCAGGACTCGGCTTTCCTAAGCCGCAGACACCTCCGCCAACACTCAACTGGGACATGTGGTTGGGACCCGCACCGTGGGCGGATTACTTCCCCGAGAGATGTCACAAGAGCTATCGGTTCTTTCTGGACTATTCCGGAGGAGTGTTTGCCGACTTCTGGTGTCACATCGCTGATATCGCATGGTGGTCGGTAGGTCCAAGGGGATTAAAGAGCGTTGTCGCGCGCGGTGAGAAGACCGACGGAATTGCCGACGCTCCCAAGTGGCTCGACGCCGATTTTGAGTTTGACAACGTAAAGCTCCATTGGACCACCGAACCGCCGAATGTTCCGGGAGCAGCGGAGCGCGGTATCGGCGCCTGGTTCGAAGGAGACAAAGGCACGCTGATATGCGACTACAGGACCCGCTCAATAACAATCAATGGCGAGACTATGGAGGACATTCCTTCGATTA
This sequence comes from Flammeovirgaceae bacterium, assembly GCA_044507115.1. Lineage (GTDB taxonomy): Bacteria > Bacteroidota > Bacteroidia > Cytophagales > Cyclobacteriaceae > Chryseosolibacter. The sequence goes on from JBIQJZ010000255.1 coordinate 588, forward strand.
GCCAAACCATCCCGCGATCACCCGGTCACCAGCAGAATTTCGTCGATTCGGTGAAATCGCGCATACAACCGGAATCCAATCTGGAATATGCTCGGGAAATGACATTACCTATGCACCTGGCATTGATATCCTGGCGTCTGGGACGGAAACTTGAATGGGATCACAAGAAAGAACGCTTTCGCGGAGATGCGGAAGCAAATGGAATGCTTTCGCGGGCATATCGGAAGGAGTGGGATCTGGTTTGATGATATATCCTGCTAGCCTGGACATGTTCGCAAGGGCTACCCTCAGCATACCAGAAGAAACCACTACCGACGTGTTCACACTACTGGGGACTGTGGACTACACGCCAAACCTCCCCAGCAACTGACTACCGCGGTATAATTCGAGACTCTGACCATTGATTCGGTAGTTGTTGGCACTCGTTAGCATTTCCGTAAAAGCATTTTCGACAGCCATCTGCAACTCGCAAAACATCCTGGTAGTGATCGGCTGAAACTTGATTGTAGCTCCATCCGTCTGAAAGCTGCCGCCAAGACCATTGCAACCAGCAAACCCCGAAATCCGGCCTTCATCACCCTCACGCGTCAGGACCATATACACCTCGCGACCGCCGAGCGGTGTTTCGACTTGCTTGTCATTCACTTCCGTGAGACGCCAACGCGTGTTCTCCAACGTCACCGTATCGGCACCCGTTTGCTGCTGACTGCGGCAGGACGACAGGAAAAACGCCACCAAAATCAACGATATGACAGTTTTCATAGTGCTTTTTTCCGTAAAAGTGATAATAATCATACCAAATTTAACGCGCACACGGGTAACTTGTCGTGCCTGAAGTGGTCGGCATGAAAATTCGGTTTCGCATCAGGCAATTGCCTATTTTTATTCTTTACGAATCATTTCGCATGCAGGAGGGCTGGCTGAAGAAAAAGTCGATCGTCGTTGTCGGAGGTACAACAGGAATGGGGCTATCCGCCGCGCAGGCATTCCTCCGGGAAGGAGCTAACGTAGTAGCTATTGGTCGAAATCCCGTCAGCGCTGACAACGCAGCCGTAGCGCTGAAAAACGCGATCGTAAAGACAGGTGACGCCACACAACCTGGAACAACACAACAAGCGATCGACGATTGTATCGCGGCATTCGGAAGCTTCGACGGAATATATCATGTAGCAGGAGGAAGCGGCCGAAGCAAAGGTGACGGGCCGGTGCATGCGCTTACCACGGACGGGTGGGAGTTCACACTTTCGCTAAACCTCACATCCCTTATGTTATCGACGCAGGCAGCTGTGCAGACGTTCATGCGGCGAAATCAACCGGGGACCATTCTTCTCATGGGATCGGTATTGGGTTACTCCCCTGCGCCACGGCACTTTGCAACGCATGCTTATGCCACTGCGAAAGCCGCGGCAATCGGGTTCACGAAGGCAACGGCAGCCTATTATGCATCTCACGACATTCGCATTAACCTGATCGCACCCGCCCTGGTTGAAACTCCGATGGCACAGCGCGCGGCAGGAGACGATGCCATCATGTCGTTCATAAAGACAAAACAACCGCTCGACGGCGGTCGTATCGGCACGCCGTCGGATGTCGATGGCGCTGCGATCTATTTCATGTCGGATTATTCCAGGTTTACAACAGGACAGATCCTCGCCGTTGACGGAGGGTGGGATGTGTCCGAAGGGCAATACATCACCGCGTGACATGACACGATTAGCGATCGGCATAGACCTGGGCTGCACCTACATCAAAGCCGTATTGATGGAAGAGGATGGAACAATCATCGATCAACGGCGTGAGGAGACACACGAACATGATCAGTCCTATTGGAAAGGTGTGGTGACTCGCATGATCGAGGAGCTTGATCGATCGGCGCCGCGCGAGGTTGGCGCCATCGGGCTCTGCGCGCCAGGCCTCGCCGATGCGGCCAACACTTGTATTGCATTCATGCCTGGTCGATTGCCAGGTCTTGAAGGATTCAATTGGTCGGAACTCACGGGCCGGACAATCACGGTACTGAACGATGCACATGCTGCGATCACCGCCGAAGCCTTCTTCGGCGTGGGACGAGGTATGCAACATCTGATATTGATAACACTCGGCTCAGGTGTTGGCGGTGGAATCCTAATCGAAGGAAAGTTATACCAGGGGATGGGACAAATGGCGGGGCATATCGGTCATGTCACGGTGGAATCATCAGCCTATCACCGCGACGTCACCAACATGCCCGGCAGCATCGAGGAAGCCATCGGAAATATTACGATCCAACAGCGATCGTATGGACAGTACAACACAACACTCGAACTCATTGACGACTATCGGCGTGGCGAAGTGTTTGCCACTTGGTTATGGCTGGACTCGGTTCGCAAACTGGCGATTTGCCTGGCATCCGCAATTAATCTTCTTTCTCCTGAGGCGGTCATCATCGGCGGAGGGATCGGTCAGGCGGGAGATGCTCTGCTGAAACCGCTTAGCGAGTTTCTCGGGCACTATGAATGGCGACCAGGTGGTAAGCGCACCCCGATTTTAACCGCACGCTTTTCCGATATGGCCGGAGCCATCGGTGCAGCAGCCTTTGCTTTCAAACAATAACGACATGACGCCTACACAATCCTATCTGGCAAAATGCCGGCAGATCATTGAAACGGTGGCAAGCCAGGAGGAGAACATACTTCGTGCAGCTGCAACCTTCGCCGCGACAATACTCGAGGGCAGGATGGTTCATGTCTTCGGTTCAGGCCATAGCCGGATAATGGTTGAAGAAATGTGGCCCCGTTACGGATCGTTCCCGGGATTCAATCCGATTGTAGAACTTTCACTGACCTTCCACAACCTTGTTGTGGGAGCGAATGGTCAGCGACAGGCAATGTTTCTGGAGAACGTCCCCGGACTGGGCGAAAGGATACTTCGGAATTTCGATATCCAGGCACGCGACAGCGCGCTGATCATTTCGTCGAGCGGGTGCAACGTCGTACCAATTGAGATCGCGGAATTGTTTCAGCGGAAGAAGGTGAAGGTTGTCGCTATTCTGACACAGCGGCATTCAGAGCAAAGTACCAGCAAACGCGCAGATGGGAAGAAGTTGAGCGACTTCGCCGACATTGTCATCGACACCGGCGCGCCTCCCGGAGATGCGATGATCAACATTGAAGGCTTGGATACGCCCGTATCTCCGGGATCGACTGTCGGAGGTGTGTTGATTGTCAACTCCGTTAAGGCCGAGGTCGCGCGACTTCTGACACAGGCCGGGCAGCCACCCAAGGTGCTCACCAGTGGGGCGCTAATCGGAGAACAGCGTGCCAGGGAACTATTCGAGTCGGCGTACGACGAGCATGCGCACCGACTCGCTGGCCTTTATGAAAACGCAGGTAACGATTCTAACAAAAACAAATACTGATATGCAGCCCATTCCCATCCGCACCACCGTCATTGGCAGTTATCCGTTTCCCGGTTGGCTCGAGTTCGCGGTCAGAAACCTCCACGAATTCGGCAACGCCGACCGCGAAGAGATGATCGAGGATGCCGTCGTCGCTGCAGTTCATGACCAGTTAACGGCAGGGCTAGATGTCATCACTGATGGCGAACAAACGCGCCTCGACTTCAATCTGTCATTTTATGGATTCATTAAAGGAATCCGTGAGAACACAGACGAACTTCGAAAATGGGGACCCGCTGCACATGACCAACGTGGAAAACACTCGATCGTTGATACGCTTATTGCACCCGATGGTCTCGGTGCGGTCAGGGAATTCAAACGCCTCGAAAAACTCGCGCCGTCCGGTCCCACGCTGAAGGCGAGCGTCCCGGGGCCGTATACCCTGAGTGGACGGCTTTTGCCCAACAACCGATATGTTGATCGGTATGCGATCACCGAAGCGTTGATGCCGTTCGTTAGCAAAGAGCTCGAAGACCTGGTCGCCGCAGGTTGTCGTGAGATCACGGTTGACGAACCCTCGATGAGTTGCTATGCGTATCGCGAAGACACCAAACGATTTGTCGAGATCTTCAATCGAACGGTGGCAAACGTACGTGGAAAATGTCGACTATCAACGCATCTTTGCTTTGGAAACTTTAAGGGAAGGCCCGTCGGATTCCGAAGCATCAAACCAATGTTGCCAGACTTCCTCGAACTCAACGTCGACGAGGTCCACGTCGAAATGGCCAACCGGGAGTTTGCCGAAATCGAACTGCTTCGCGTCTTTGCCGAAAAGATGGATGTTGCCGTCGGCATTATCGACGTCAAGAACTACTACATAGAAACCGTGGATGACGTCGTACAGAGAATCCATCGCTGCCTCGACTACGTACCGCCTGAAAAATT
>JBIQJZ010000256.1:0-4900 GCA_044507115.1 Flammeovirgaceae bacterium
CCATACGGTCATCGTTTTTCAGATTGTTGCACTGGGCTTTCTTTTTCATTATTTCAGACGGTCGGAGCAGAAAATATCCTGGATTTTCCTGGTAGCCTCTGCATTCTTCTTCGCTTTTGCATTCTTTACGAAGCAGGACGCGGGCGCGCTTGGGATACTGGTTGGATTGGCGGTCGTAGGAGTGCACACGTACCAGTCTCGCGCTTTCGCTGTCACTGGAATTTTTGTCGGTTCGCTGTTTGCATTCTTTCTGCTGTTCATTTTGCCTTTCGTTCAGCACGAGTTCTCCTACTGGTTTAACTACGGACAGCCTCCGCATTTTTCGCGTTTGTCCATTGCCGATCTTCTCAGGATCAACATGGAGCAATCACGTTGGGAAAAACTCTATTTGGTGGTTGTGTTGATGATCCTGTACGTCAGGTGGAAAAGTGGAAATCTAGGCCAATTTGAATTTGTATTCACCATTCTGGTGCTCGCCATCTTGGTTCAGGCGATGATCTACCAGGTAACGAGTTACGTTCCGAAAGACAACAACATATTCTTCCACGCTTTTGGCTGTGCTTTCATCCTGTTGCACCTGGAGCGGATGAGCTGGTATCATTTGCGGTCGACGTTCGGGATCCTGATCGTATTGATCGGACTGTGGTGGTCGGAGAAATATTGGAAGTACGCCGACAAGGTCATATCCAGGGTTATGCCGATGACGACAGCGGACGACGTTGTTTCGATTAACACGTATATCCTGCAACCCCCGGAATGCAACTTCTACGCAGACATGTCCACCTGGGTTGAATCTTCGCTGCCCTCCTTCCGGAGTATCAGGATGCCGCAGAGCACGGTTACAGGAATGGATCGCGTAATTGGACTGATCGGAAAAATTCGCCAGGAGAAAGAACCTCGGATTCTGAATATGTCCGAGTTGACGCCGCTGGCTTATGAAGCAGATTTTAAGCTGGAACGAGGTCCGCTGTGGTTCCACCTTGGCGTCGGAATGTTTGAGCGCGAGCTCACCCAATTTTCGACGCGCATCGAAGATCAGTATTACGACCTCGTTATCTTCGAATACATTCCAACGCTGAATAACTTTTACCCGTTTGCCATCCGGGAGAAGTTGATTGAGCATTATACCCTGGTGGACTCCTTCGAAGCTCCGCGGATTGTGTATCCCGGTACTATTGAAGTTTACTCTTCCCGTAGATTAAGTTCCTCACCCGTTGCGGAGGTTCAAACAGTCCGCTAATATTAAGTCGAACAAATATCCGGTAGCAAATGATCGGAATGAATACTCCGCCGATCATGATCAGGATCAACATGACGATTGGGGGAGCGGTCGGATACACCTTAAGCAGTATCACGCGAATGATACTGGTGAACATCAAATGCATGATATAGATGTAAAGTGAATGACTTCCGATATATCGCAAGCTCTTCAGAAGGCCCCATTTGTCGAGATTGTCTGAAATCAGGAACAACAGCAATGCCCCGATAATCGTGATGGGCACAAACAAGAGGAAGCCAAAAATGTCCAGTTGATGCAGCTGGTGCGCATCAGGATAGAGTATCCTCCAGACAACCTGAAGAACGATGAAGACTGGCAAAGCGTAGATGAGCCACTTGCCGCGGAAGAAGGTGCTGTCGACCGGCAGCAGAGTATTTGCCATTAAGAATCCGAAGACCAGGAACAGATAGTAAAACAGAATGTCGTGTAATGAGAAGTAGTCGGTGGTGACGAAGTACGAGACCAGATACATGACGACGGCCACGGCTACGTTCAGAGATTGATTGAATTTCAGCCATCTGAAATTCAGGACCGCGAAGATCACCATCGCCGCAAATAGTGTGTAAAGATACCAGAATTGGTCGATCGCACGGGGAAAGATGAGCATGTAGGCATAGTACTCGACGCCCTTGTCTGAGTTTGAGTATTGGCTGAACAGTACCTGTAGCGTGAGGTGAATAGCCCCCCAGAGAAAATACGGATACATCAGCGACTCAAACTTGAACTTGACAAAGGTGTCAAGCCCTCTTTTCATTGCACTGGAGTGGATGAAGATCCCCGATACAATGAAAAAGATAGGCATGCTCGACTCCTGAACCAGGTAAATGGCATTTTCGATATCTACGCCGGCGCTCAGTAAGCCCGTCAGCGCATGCCGGTATACTACGTATATAATGACGAAGCCTCTTGTATAATCAATCCAGCTGCGTCTATGAACCTTCTTACTGCCTGCGGTACTCATCGAATCTACCCCCTCCCCGGATAAAAATCCCATACATCCAGCAGTCGTTTGTATGGGGTACTAAAACATGCGTCAGGTGAGGACCTCTGATGTTACCTAATACCACATTTCTTCAGAGGCCCCGCATCAAGAGAACGATCATGTTGACTACATGACGTCCTCGAGTCTTACACCGATCAGCTCTTCAAGATCGAGTTTTGCATTCTTGTAATCGCGATCGGCTTCCAGCAGTTGAATGGATGTGCGATTCAGTTCGCCCTGGCTTGCTGTGTACGCTTCGAAGCTGAGCTCTCCATTCTTAAAACGTTGTTCGATCACTTTGAAATTGCTTTCGGTGTCGGAGAATTGTTGCGATTGAATTCTCAGTATTTTTTCGCGTAACAGGTAGTCGTTGTACGACTTCAGCACGACTCTTCTGATTTCAAGTTTCTGTGCGTTGATCTCTTCCTGAGCGATCGACACACGTTGTCTGTTTTGCTTTGTATCGTTCGGGTTGCCCACGAAAATTCCCAGCGGAACCAGGAGACCAAAGTTGTAGCGAGGAAGAAACACCGGCACTGCAGCGTCTTGCTCCTGGATGTTAAATTCGTTGATGTTTCCCTGCAAGGTGATCATGTTCAACCAGTCAGCAGCAGACCGCTTTACCTGGTATTCGGCGATTGTGAGCTGGCGCCGAAGGATTTCATTTGTCGGGTGATTCTTCCAGGCCAACTGAACCAGTTTCTCCCCGAAATCAGAGCTCTGGGCGCGGTCGGGCAAAACGATCTTGTTGTAATCGATTGTCTGAGCCTGCGAAGGAAGCCATCCGAGCAATGCGATGAAAGCAAACAGTTTAATGGTTTTCATATGTTACACGAGTTTATCTGATTTTAGTTTATCCAGTTGGGGTAAGCGATATAACAATGCGTATGTAGCAATGACAATCAGGTTCGCGGGCTTTGAGAACATAGCGTGTTGCGCGTAGTGCCCTACCGAGAGGGCGAAAAATGGTACAATATACACCAGATTTAAATTTCGTAGCAGGGGGTCGGCAATTGCGAAATGGTTGTCGACCCCTTTGACCATGACAACTGCGAAGAAAGCCATAAAGATTGTCAATCCGATCCAACCCAATTCCAGTCCGGTAGCGAGGTATCCACTGTCCGGGTCCCAGCCTCCTGCAAGGGGGTGGCCCGCTGAGTACAACATTCCGCTTGTTCCCGTAGTCATCAACCCTCCACCGATGGGATGGCTGAGGATATAGCCTTGATTGAGGAGGCGTTTGTAGTCGCGAACGCCCATGGAAGGATCATCTGAAGGGGCAAACGCCGATCGAAGGCGAATGATCGTGCCGTTGTAGAACGGCCCGAAGAGAATGACGCCTCCTGCCAGCACGCAGACCATCGCAAAAGCAATAACCTTCATGCTGTTAATATTCATCAGGATAAGGAGAACAATTCCAACGGCGACCATGGCAGTGGCTGTTCGGGTGCCGGAATAGGCCATCGCCACAAATGTCATGATAGCTAGCGCGACGAATGTAAACTTCCAGATCGCCTTGTATGGGCCAAATGCCAATGCAATCATCGCCAGCCCGCTGAAAGCAAGGAACAAGCCGTAGCTCGAGGGGTCAGACAAGAAGGAGAATTTTCGCATGCTTCCCCACTGAAAGTACAATTCAAAACGCCCCGGGGCCTCGTAGATCCATCGCCATTCAAAACCAGTAAGACCAAATACTTCCTGGTATATCCCGTAGAGGGCGACAACTACAGCGACGACCAGCCACATGATGGTGAACCGTTTGATGTTCTGGACGACTGCGAACATCTGAAACAAGATGATGTATGAGAGCAGCGACGTATTGTTGCGCAGGGATACTAACCAGCCTTTTATTGAGACTGCGTTCGGGTTGAAAAGCTGGAGCAGTTGGTAGACTGTTATTACAATAAAGAAGAAGGTGATGATGTTATTGAAGGAAGTCCAATCCTTCGGTTTCTTCGGATTCAGGAATACAGCAGCGAACGTCACCGCGACAAGTGCATCATATAGAATACCCAGGGGGATCGGCGCTGTGATCAGACGGGTGACATAGAACATGAAGGATCCCATCAGGAAGAGTATGTACACGCCGATACTAAAGTCTACCACAATTGCAGCCACAGCAAAGAATCCGAGGACTGCAAGGATTATCAACGGTCCGAAGATGATATTGGTGGTCGCAATCAGATACGCGGCGACAACCGATGCAAATAGCACCAGCAGGATCAGCAGAACACCATTAACGCGCGCGCTCATTCCAGAATAAGGATTTTCAGTAACATGAACAGGTAAACACCAACGACAAAGATCATTACTACAATCTTGATCAATTCCCGCTCTGTAAATTTATTACTCAATTGAATCTGCGTTTCGACTGATATTTCAGTTCCAAAGTAAACTTGTCCCCCACACGGGTAGAATGCGACACTCCCGGTGATAACCGGATTGATGTGTGAATCCCCGAAGGAGCATTAGGCGTCTCATTTCCTGCGTTTCAAAAGATTCATGACAAATTGCCACCCGAAGGCGTACCAAGCTACCATTTCTACAAGCACTCTCCACGTATTGATCTTGAACTTATTGTAAAGTATCGACTGGTTAACGATGAAGAAGACCAGGAAAGAGATTACTGTACTATATGC
>JBIQJZ010000257.1:0-4857 GCA_044507115.1 Flammeovirgaceae bacterium
AAGGCCAGCTTCAACAACTACCTCGCCACGAGCATTCAGTATCCGGAACAAGCCGCCCGCAACAAAGTAGCAGGTAAAGTCACCGTTCGTTTTGCCGTCGAGCCCAACGGCGAGCTAACCGATTTTCAAGTCATCAAAGGAATCGGATCCGGGTGCGAAGAAGAACTCATCCGCGCCATCCGCCAAGGCCCGAAATGGCAACCCGCAACGAATAAAGGAACACCCGTGAGAAGCGTGGTGAAGGTGGGGTTTAGGTTTGGAAAGTGAGTGGCACTCACCCACTCACCACTCACCATTCACCACTCACTCTCAAACTGCGATTGCAGGGGGGTGTGTTTTTCGAGATCGGAGAGTACTTGCTGGTCGAGGGGTGTTTCTTTTATCACGTTGTAGTTATCCCAGAATTCTTTGTTGTAGGGGCGGTCCTGGAATTGAAGTCCGTAGTTGCGCATTTTTTCGGTCGAGCGGATCCGTTCCTTTGCGTCGGGAATGACGTTGTTGATCAACAATTGTTGAAACAATTCTGTCTCAAACTTGAGGGCTTTCGTTTCAATACTATACCAATTAATCTTTGAGGTGATGTTGATAAAGCTCGGATACATCTTCCCTTGAAACCTCCGGTATTCGATCGTTTTTTTGATTCCGGCGAACTTGCTGATAAGGTCATTGCGCTTCCCGAGATAGTTATCTTCCGGACCCTGCTCGAATTCGAACCGAATGATTGAAAAATCTTCGGTATCGATGTAGAATTTCATGAAGTATTTATCGCGGTAGGAGATCACGTATGTCTCATGATCGCTGTAAAAGGAGTTTTTCTCCCGGACTACTTTTGAGTAAACCTCCTCCCCATCGTTGAAATTCCGGTATCGAATGTTGTTGTGAAGCAGCAGATCTTCAAGAAGGTTATCCTGGTCGAAATAGGTAGTAAACTTGCTTTCGTAACCGAGGCTCTGACGAACTTCGACCAGCCGGACACTCTCCCGAAGCTTGAACTTGTTCCGCGGCGCCTCATAATTCTGATCGTAGATACGGACGGCGGCTTCCAGAAGGGAGATATACGTTCCCCCGACCTTCTTTACATCGCGGTAGAAGCCGTCGAGAAGAAACGGTTTCATCGGATAATTTTGCTCGATCCGCGACAGGGCGATCTGCAGAATGTCGTTACCCGTGAGTGTATCGGACACAACGATCTCCTCGAGCACGATGGGTGATTTTTCCAGCTTAATGATCTGCTTCTCCCCCGTAAGGGACCATACCGGCGCCTCGAAGCTCTTGTAACCGAGCATGCTGACCGTCAATACCTCGTTGCGGTGGGCAACCGGCATATGGAAGTCAAATTCCCCATGGCTGTTCGTAATGGTCCCGATAGCGACCGATTTGAGTCCCACGGAGGCATACCCCAGGGGCTCATTGGTTTCGCGGTCGATCACGAGCGCTGAGATCGTAAGATTCTGAGCCCTGATGGCGGAACCCAGGGCGCAAAAAATGGCGGCGAGCAACAGCGTTCTTCTCATAAAAAATGCCTTCTAAGTTCCTCATTTAGAGCTTTCCATCAAACGCCATGTAGGATTATCGCTCACATTTGAGTATTTGTCGCCCTAGGCCCCTGTTTAAAGGCTTTTCCTTTCCAATACGTAACTTTGGGATAAACTTTGAGGCTTGAAAGTTTTTGACGACATACCAAAGGTCTGGAAGAGGGCGTATCTGCTCTTGTGCGTGTGGTACGCCATCAACTATGCCGTTGGCGCCATTCTGGAGTACAGGCTTGAGGCTCCCCACACATACATATTCTGGAATGCCCTATCGCTATTTGAGGCGCACTGCATCCTTATGGCGGGCATCTTTTTTTACAGCAACTGGTTGTTCAAGTACAATGTTCCCCTGCAGATCGCGGGGCACGTATTTGGGGTAACGTTGTATTTCCTTGTACTCGGATCGCTTTCCTATTACCTCTTCGACTACGTGGAAGGATTCACTTACTATGAGAACTGGAAAGCCCACCTGGTACAACTCCTGAAATGGGAAGGTCTGCACATTCATGACCAGTATATTATCACGGTGGGCGTCTACTACGTGATCCGCTACTTCCAGGGTCTGCAGAAGCAGGAAGAAGAGAAAAGCAAGTTGAACATCAAAAACCGGGAAATGCAGATATCTTTGTTGAAATCGCAGATAAACCCCCATTTTTTGTTCAACACGCTGAATTCGATTAATACTTTGATCGGATCAAGCAAGGAGCAGGCACGCCGCGTGATTACGCAGCTCTCCGACATCTTCCGGTACGCCCTGGATTCGCACGGCGACGAGATGGTGCGATTGATTCACGAGCTTGACTTTATTGATAATTATATTCGCATTCAGCAGGTGCGTTTCGGCGATCGGCTCAAGTTTGTGAAACAGGTTGACTTCTCCTGTCTTGGCGTACGGATCCCTCCGATGATCCTGCAGCCCTTGGTGGAGAACTCCGTTAAATACGGGATCGCACCGAAAGAAGACGGCGGAACGATCGTGCTAACCGTAAAGCGTTTCAATTCCATGATCTTCTTTGAAGTCAAGGATGATGGACTTGGGTCGAATGCAAAAAAAGTCATGGATGGAAGCTCCAGTGGCGTCGGTATCCGGAATACAGACCAACGCCTGAAAAGCATTTTCGGCGCTAGTTCCGGTCTCCGGATTCGCTCGAACGAATGGGGTTATTCCGTGAGCTTTTTCATACCCTACGAAGAAGAAAGCAGACACTCGCCCGAGGAAATGCGCGAGGAAATGAAAATAAAAACCGGGTAAGTCGACAAAAAGACTCGTAACCAAACCAAATCCGATGAACATAACCTGTGTCATAGTTGATGATGAAAAGCTGGCTCGCGATCTCCTTGTTGAGTATCTCCAACAGATACCCAACATCCAGATCGTAGGCGAAGCCACAAAAGGGAAAGAAGCAGTGGAGGTTATTGATAAACTGAAACCGGACCTCGTATTCCTGGATGTCCAGATGCCGGGCATGACTGGGTTCGACGTACTCGATGAAATCACTCACGATCCCTTTGTAATCTTCTGCACAGCGTATGACCAGTACGCGATCAAAGCGTTCGAAAAAAATGCAGTCGATTACCTGTTGAAGCCCCTGGACCAGGAGCGCTTCAAAGCTGCCGTCGAACGCGCGATCAACCGGATGAAACTCGAACAAAACAATGTCGGCGAGTTGTTGCGCAGCATTAAAACTGAGAACAAGACATCATACGACAATCACATCTTCGTTCAGAAGTCTGAGAAACTTCTCAACCTTCCCGTTGAAGAAATCGTCTACCTTGAAGCATCGGGCGACTACACCATTCTTACAACAAAGAATGATCAGTTCGTCAGTTCTTCTGGCATCGGAAAACTCGAGGAGATCCTGAATCCAGAAATGTTTATCCGTGTGCACCGCAGTACCATCATCAACATCAACTGCCTGAAGGAAATTGAAAAACACTTCAACGGTGGAATGGTGGTCAAGATGCAGAATGGAAAAAGCTTCCCCGTCAGCAGAACGTATGCGAAACTAATCAGGAGAAAAGTAGTGTAGTCTGAAACGTTGGAATTACGCGAGCTTCGCCAGCGCTTCCTTCATCCTTTTCAGAGCACTGCGCAGGTCGTTCTCTGAAGCAGCGTAGGATAGTCGTACACAGTTCTCATCGCCAAACGCACCACCTGGTACGAGAGAAACGTGCGCTTCCTCAAGCATGAACAGACACAGATCGTCAGCATTGTTGATTTTCGTCGAGCCATTCGACTTGCCAAAATACGCGCTGACGTCGGGGAAGAAATAGAATGCTCCTTGAGGGCTATTGGTCTTAATACCCGGGATCTCCTTCAAGAGGTTGTAGACAATCTCCCGGCGCTTGCGATATTCCTCCACCATCCTATTTGTGGGCGTAATGTCGCCGGTGATGGCGGCAAGGGCCGCACGTTGCGCAATTGAGCAGTTTGCTGACGTGATTTGTCCCTGAACTTTATTGCAGCCATCGGCGATCCACTTTGGCGCCGCAATATATCCGACACGCCAGCCCGTCATCGCGAAGCCTTTGGCGAATCCGTTGACCGTGATTGTTCGCTCGAACATTCCCGGAAAAGAGGCGATGCTCACCTGCTCACCTGTAAAATTGATGTGCTCGTATATCTCGTCAGCGATAGCGATCAGATTGTGTTTTACCACCACACCCGCGATCGCTTCCAATTCTTTCTTTGAAAAAACGGTCCCGGTTGGATTGCACGGCGACGAGAAAATGATCGCTTTCGTTTTCGGGGTGATCGCTTTCTCCAATTGTTCCGCGGTGACCTTAAAATCGTTTTCGATTGTGCCTTTAACGGGCACGGGTACCGCTTCGGTCAACCTGACCAGCGCATCGTAGCTCACCCAGTACGGTGAGAAAACAATTACTTCGTCTCCGGGATTGAGGAGCGCAAGCATCGCGTTGGCGATCGACTGCTTCGCGCCATTGGATACCACAATATTCTCGGCCTTGTACGGGACGTTATTCTCCTTCTGATACTTTGCAGCGAGTGCTTCACGCAAATCCTGATAGCCAGCTACCGGTGGGTAGGCAAAGTATCTTCCATCATCGATAGCCTTCTTCGCTGCCTCGCAAATGTGCGTCGGCGTCTTGAAGTCAGGCTCCCCAAGGCTTAGTGCAATGACATCGATGCCCTTGTTCTTGAATTCACGGGCTTTTGCGGCCATTGCCAGGGTTGCTGATTCTTCGATTGCGTTGATGCGATCCGATAGCTGATTCATAGTAAAATTCTGTTTGAACCGTAGGGTGTCAGTGGGCGCAAAGGAAAGAATTTTTGTGCGAACAAGGAAGGACCATCCGGAGTTTT
>JBIQJZ010000009.1:0-320 GCA_044507115.1 Flammeovirgaceae bacterium
TTCTTCAACGGTGATAACGCCATCCCGTCCGACCTTGTCCATTGCATCGGCGATCATCTTTCCGATCGTATCGTCGCTGTTAGCCGAGATTGTAGCTACCTGCGCGATTTCAGCTGAATCTTTCAACTTGCGCGATTGCTTGCGGAGGTTTGTTACAACAGCATCAACAGCCTTGTCGATACCGCGTTTCAAATCCATAGGGTTGGCACCCGCCGCCACGTTCTTGATACCGTGCGAATAGATAGCCTGTGCCAGCACCGTTGCAGTCGTCGTACCGTCACCTGCTGCGTCAGCTGTCTTGGAAGCAACTTCCTTCACGA
>JBIQJZ010000009.1:330-33245 GCA_044507115.1 Flammeovirgaceae bacterium
TTTCAATTCAATTTCTTTGGCAACCGACACACCGTCTTTGGTGACGGTAGGAGCGCCGAATTTCTTGTCGAGGATGACGTTGCGCCCTTTAGGTCCGAGGGTTACCTTAACTGCATTCGCAAGTTTGTCAACACCTTTCTTGATCTTATCTCTTGCCGAGGTATCAAAAGTGATTTCTTTAGCCATAATATTTTTGAGATTTTAGGTTAGTGATTAGATAATTCCGAAGATGTCAGAATTGCGCATGATCAGGTATTCTTTACCATCGATTGTGATCTCTGTACCGGCATATTTACCATACAGCACGTTATCGCCTACTTTGACAGTTACCGGCTTGTCTTTTAATCCCTCACCAACGGCAACGATCTTGCCTTTCTGGGGCTTCTCCTTTGCAGTGTCAGGGATAATGATGCCCGATGCTGTTTTTGTCTCAGCTTCAGCGGGTTCTACAAGCACCCTGTCCTCATTTGGTTTGAAATTGATTTTTGCCATATACGATCGATTGTTTTAGGTTGAACATATGGGTTTCGCTTGCGGCTTTAGCATCTACTGTGCCAGCGCGAAAAGAGACGCGAATAACGGACATTTTTTCAAACTATGACAGCTTTCGGGCGTTATTTGGGCAAAAGCGGCATGGTTTTCAAAGCCGAAATGGCAACCTGTCAGGTTGCTTTGGGTGCTGGTTGATTTAAACGGCAAATACTGGTAAATTTTCACTACCAAATTGTGCTATTTATGGAGAAACTGTCAAAAGACTGGTTGACGCAGGGTTTGATCGACTTCGAATACAAGAAGTACGTGCTGCTCGCGTACCTGCAGTCGGCCAAGAAAGCGTTCCAGAAAGTGGAGTTGTACCCGTTTTTGGCGGACCTGGTTTTCCACTATCGAAATCTGATGTCCGTGAAGGAGAATAAGTCGCTTATCCGAGAGGCATTCCCAAAGGAGTTGTCCCAGGAAGAGTTGAGGAAACTGGAGATCCGGTACAAGGAGATCGTTGAGGATGACGCGGTCATGAGCGAGTTGGACGCGATAATTGAGTTTGCAATTCCCCAGGTACAGGACTCCCTGAAAGAAGGGTCAGGTATTTATGAGTACGTGGAGTCGCAATGCGAGATATCGCCGGTTGGTGTCACTCCCTTGTATGCCAATGAAGGATACCTGTTTGTGACCATGCCCCCGGAAAAGGAAACACGGGTTTACCGGTACCAGGTCAGTATTTTCGGCGACAGCCAGGAGCAACTTCGCAGCCTGAACACCCAGTTCCTCGAACGGATTGACAAATCCGTGCTCCGTCCGTACGAGCAGATCAAACTAGAACTTGTCAGGCGCTATCGCGACTTGCCAAATCCGGCGGCGTTTCTGTTGATCTCGAAAATGAAATTCCCGTATAGCGAGACACTGATGCCAGTGGCGAAACGCTTATTTGTCAAACATATCTCCCAGGCGGCCTGAAAACAGAAAAGCCCGTTGTCGCGGGCTTTTCTAATATTTTTACTAAGGTTAAGATTTATTCTACCGAATCGCCAGGGGAGGACTGACTGTCTGGAGCTTCCAGATTGAAGTTCGGCGTTGTCACCGGCGCCTGTTCTCCCGCGCGTTGGATGATATCATCCGTAGGGCCTTTTGAACCGGGTGTCATGAAACTGGTCGAAAGCGAAAGGACCATGATCGCGATCACGAAGCCCCATGTCAGTTTTTCAAGCAGGTCGCCTGTCTTCTTAACTCCGATGATATTACTTGCCGCGGAGCCGCCAAACTGGCTGCTGAGACCTCCTCCTTTCGAGTTCTGGGCAAGAATGACCAGGATCAGGAGGATACACAGAAAAACGATAAGGCCGATTACAAGGGCGTACATAGCTTACTTCTTCAGATCTTCAATTTGGGACGCAAAGTAAGCCTTTTTTTGGGGATATTTCCAAATAAGTTTCTTGAGCACTTCGATTGCCCGGTCCTTCTTTCCCTGTTTAATCAGGATCTCGACGAGCGTTTCCGACACGATGTTTTCCCCAAACTCCCCGGAACGTATGGTGCTAAAGTCGCCGGTTGATGGCACCCGCTCGCGAGGATTCGAGATCGAAGGCTGTACGCGGATAAATTCGTTGATGATCTCGATCTGTTGTTTCTGCCGCTCACTCTCCGGGGTGATCTCCTCCTTTGAGTTTTGTATTTCGTCTATCAGTTCGTCCGGGTTTTCGCGCGGTTTTTTTTTTTGAAGGTGGCACTTCACTGGGGTCGCTGTCGGCTTTGGCATTGAGCGCCTTTGCCATCTCGATGATCCGCTGCTTTTTCGACTTGACGGGTGACAGTTTTGGTTCATCACCAGGAGTATCCTCCGGCGTGAATGTCACGGGATTTTCGGTGGGTTGCGATACGACTTTCTCCTCCTGCTCAGGCTTCCGTTGTGGACCCGCCTTTGCGCCTTTCGGATAGTCCATGAAAAGGTTCTCGAACGTGTCTTTTAGCTTGGACAGACGGTCGAGATCGTCCATGACGGCGTCAGCGACGTCTACCGATTCTAAGGTTGCAACGACGTGCTTGTCGGCGTCGATGTGTTTTGACACGACCTGCTGTGTAGACTCGCCTGGCTCACGGGTAATAATCTCTTTCAGAATGGCACGATCAGCAGAATACGCAGCAGCCACCTGGAGATCGCGCTGCTGATGTTGGAATCCGTGGTCCTTACTTGCCCTTGCCGACAAGGCCTGTAGTAACTGACTATATGGATATTGCGCCTTCAGCGAGGCGATCGCCTGTGCCTCATCGACGGAGGTATTGGCGTAACGACGGAGAATTTCCAGGAATTCTGTTCTATCCACGGAGCAGGGGCTTAGGGTAAAAGTAGCAAAAAAAAGCGATCGGGCGAAACGATTTACCAGTTCGCAACTGAGGCGTTAAAGATATCGTTGATAATTCGCTGGAAGATCTCTTTGATAAAACCTTCTTCGACATCGCTGACGTTCAGTTCATTGTCGAAATCCTTGTAGAAAGAGAAGGTCTTGTCTTTGAAACTCATTTCCTCGCTCACGGTATTGATGTAGGTGGCGCGGACAGTGATGGTCAGGCGTGTTGCCGATGCGCGGTTAATTTCCGTCGGGTCGCCTGACGCGGTGGGCGCGATCGGAGTGATCCGCATATCGGTGATCTCACCTTCCAATTGCAGCTCGCCTTCCTCGGCGACGACCCGCAGACTGGAGTTCTGAACGAAGTAGTTCTTCAAATCATTGGTAAACACCTGCGACATATTTGCGGGCCCCAGGTCGGCATTATTGTAGAACTCCGCGATACTGATCGTCTCGGCAGTCGTACCGACCCCGCTCATCGAGTAATTGATCTTCACCCCGCAAGCACTTCCGCAAACCAATGCCAGCGCGAGCATCGCACCAGCTATCTGTGATGATCTAGTCTTCAAGCTCGTATTGTTTTATCTTCCGGTACAAGGTACGTTCCGAAATGCCCAAATCCCGTGCCGCGTATTTTCGCTTGTTGTTGTTTTTTCGAAGCGCGCGAATGATGAGTTCTTTTTCTTTCTTCTCGATTGACAGAGAATCATCTTCGGTTTCATGCGCGATATCGTGCACGTCCTCCACATCTTCGGCGGTGGCATCGGCGGGCGTCGGAATATTCAGCACCCGGTGGTCGTGCGGCATGGTAGTGGGTTCGTGATGCAAATCTTCGAACAGTCCGGCGTGTTCCTTCGCGACTTTGCCTTTATCGCCCTGGTCGTTGAGAAGTTCCAACACGATCTTTTTCAGGTCGATCATGTCCTTCTTCATGTCGAACAGCACTTTGTACAGAATATCGCGCTCGCTAATTCCGTCCTTGTCCGGCACAACGTCGCGGTACAAGGCCGGGAGATTGCTTTCCTTCGGTAAGTACCGCTGGAGTTCTTCCGCTGTGATTTCGTGTGAGTCGGTCGTGAGTACTGAGATCTGTTCGACGAGATTCTTCAGCTGCCGGATATTTCCGGGGAAGCGATACCTGATCAACACTTCCTTTGCTTCCTCTGTTAGGGTAATTGGTTTGACCCGATATTTATCAGCGAAGTCCGATGCAAATTTCCGGAACAACAATTCGATATCCCGACCGCGTTCTCTCAGCGGAGGAACGTATATCGGCACGGTACTAAGGCGGTAGTAGAGGTCTTCCCGGAATTTTCCTTCCTCCACATTCTTCATCAGGTTAACATTCGTCGCGGCGACCACCCGGACATCAGTCTTCTGGACTTTCGACGAACCAACTTTGATGAACTCTCCGTTTTCGAGGACACGCAGTAAACGCGCCTGTGTGCCGAGTGGCATTTCACCGATCTCGTCGAGAAAGATCGTCCCGCCATCGGTCACTTCGAAGTAGCCCTTCCGGGCTTCATGCGCACCGGTGAACGAGCCTTTCTCATGACCGAAAAGTTCGGAGTCGATGGTGCCTTCGGGAATCGATCCGCAGTTGATAGCAATAAACTGTCCGTGCTTCCGGGGGCTTAAATGATGGATGATCTTCGAAAACGATTCTTTTCCGCTACCACTCTCGCCGGTGATGAGCACAGACATATCAGTGGGCGCAACCTGCATGGCTACCCGCACGGAATTGTTCAGCAAAGGTGAATTGCCGATAATTCCGAAACGTTGCTTGATGCTCTGTATTTCCTGCTCGGTGATCGCCATAGTCATTATACTGCGTTGCCAATCAAAGTAGCGCCGGTACAGCTGTCGACACGGACATTTACGTATTGCCCCTTGGAATACGTTCCTTTTGGAAAGACGATAACCTTGTTCGCGCTGTTTCGGCCTTGCAGGAATTCCGGTGATTTTCTGGAGGGTCCTTCGATCAACACTTGAAAGATCTTCCCGACGTCAGCCTGGTTCCGCATGAGTGAGTGGGCGGTCTGTTTTTCAATGATCTCGGCAAGGCGTCGTTTCTTAATTTCCAGTGATACATCGTCGGCGAATTTCTTTTCGGCGAGCGTACCCGGGCGCTCCGAGTAGTAAAACATGTAGGCGTAGTCGAATGCTACCGCGTCCATCAGGGAAAGCGTGTCGGCGTGATCTTCCTCCGTCTCGGAGCAGAATCCTGCGATCATATCGGACGAGAGTCCGCATTCCTCGCCAAGAATCTCGCGGATCCGCTGGATTTTGTTCAGGTACCAATCGCGTGTGTATCCGCGGTTCATCATATCCAGAATACGGCTGCTGCCGCTCTGTACTGGAAGGTGGATATACTTGCAGATGTTGGAATACCGGGCCATGGTGTGAAGAACATCGTCAGTGATGTCCTTTGGATGCGACGTCGAAAAGCGGATCCGCAGGTCGGGGTGCACCCGGGCGACTCTTTCCAATAGCCCGGCAAAGGTGACGACTTTCTCAACTTCTTTCTTTTCGAGGCGCGCTTTGTTGTTTTCTTCCTCACTCCACTTGTACGAATCCACGTTTTGGCCCAGTAGGGTTACTTCACGGTATCCGCGGTTAAACAAGTCAGTAGCCTCGGCGACGATCGACTTGGGATCGCGACTCCGTTCTCGGCCTCTTGTGAAGGGGACAACGCAGAATGTACACATGTTGTCGCACCCTCGCATGATCGAGATGAAGGCTGTAATTCCATTCGAATTAAGCCGTACGGGGCTGATGTCCGCGTAGGTTTCCTCACGCGACAGGAACGTATTTACGGCTTTGTGGCCATCATCAACCTGTGCGATCAATTTGGGAAGGTCGCGGTATGCGTCCGGGCCCGCGACGAGATCGACGATCTTCTCTTCTTCCAGTAATTTCGATTTCAGTCGCTCGGCCATGCACCCGAGTACGCCGATCAGCATACCCGGCTTTTGTTTTTTCAATGAGGTAAAGTATGAAAGACGGTTTCTAACCGTCTGCTCAGCTTTCTCACGGATCGAGCAAGTGTTGAGGAAAACAACATCGGCGACCGCGACATCGGATGTTGTGTCAAATCCTTCATTCGCCAGGATAGATGCCACGATCTCGCTGTCGGAGAAGTTCATCTGGCATCCATAGCTTTCAATATATAGCTTCCGGGACCTTCCGGTATCAACTTCTCGCGATACCTGGTATGTCTCACATGCCTCCGCTGCTTCGTCTTTCAAAATCCCGATATCTTCTATCAAATTCGCCATTTTCTTCATCCAATTTGCAAAAATACAACATTTGCGAATAAATGACATATTGGCAGAAGGATTTCGGGACGGGCCCGTTATATTTGGCGCATATGGCGATAATTAAGACGGTACGTGGATTTCAGCCCCAATTCGGGCGCAACTGCTTTCTGGCAGACAACGCGGTTGTTGTTGGCGAGGTAGTGATGGGCGAGAACTGCACAGTCTGGTTCAACGCGGTGGTTCGCGGAGACGTCAACTCGATCACCATCGGCGATAACACCAATATTCAGGACGGCGCGGTCATCCACGGAACATATGAGCGTGCGAAAACGGTGATAGGAAGCAATGTATCCATCGCCCACAATGCGGTTGTTCATGGGTGTACCGTGGAAGATAACGTCCTCATCGGAATGGGCGCGATCGTCATGGACGATGCTGTTGTCGGCACTGAATCGGTGGTCGCCGCTGGAGCGATCGTGCTACCGGGCACCAAAATTCCACCGGGAAGTGTGTATGCCGGCGTACCGGCAAAGCGGGTGAAAGATATCAGCGATGAGATGAAGGCGGTGATCGTGCGAACCGCTGGCAATTATCCGATGTACGCGTCCTGGTTCCGCGATGCAAAATGACCTGCTGTGTGGTTCAGCGACAACCAAATAAGACGTAGCTTTTTATGAGGAGAAACAAGGGATATGATCCCGATACCATTCAATCATACCGCGATAAGTTGACCGCGTTGGGAACATCCTGGGTCATGGACCCCACGGACGAACCCAGTGATGAATACGCCCACTTTTATTTCATCGGTATTCACGAAGGGGCGGAGGTTATTTTTGATACCGTGATGTATACTCTTCGCCTTCAGCATGAGAGCGAATTATTTGAGATTGCGGAACAGCGCGCATCGGAACATTTTCCCGAGTACCGCAAGATTGCGCTGGAGCAAGACAATGATGTTAACTCTGATCCGGTCGACGAAGAGATTGGCCTCTACATCGCCGAGGTGATCGCAGAGCTTGAGGAGGAGGAGAGCGTGAAGGTAAAAGAGCACGTCGATATGGACATCAACACAGACTTCGGCATTGCCCTGGAAGTGGGATTGCACCGCGAGAGGATCACACCCGGCGATATCGACAAGTTCGTGAAGGACTTTCGCGACGATACGATCAGGCTGGACGAAAACTTGTATTCGTTCCAGTCGGACGAAGATGCCGAGTAATAATTTCGGCCTTTCGCTGATGGAAATTTGGCAAATTCCGACCATATTTGCCGGCTAAACCTCATAATCAACCCCATGAAGAACCTGTCCCTGATACTGAATGTTGTGCTGCTGGTGGCAGTCGTAATTCTGTACGTTCTGCATTTTTCGAATGCCCCGAGTGTTCAGGCAAGTGACTCCTCGTCAGATACATCGTCGGTGAATCTCAAGATCGCCTATATAAACTCTGACACCGTTCTCAAATACTACGATTACCTCAAAGTTAACCGTGAGCAGCTTGAGTCGAAGACAAAGAAGATGGACGAGGACCTGCAGCGCAGGACCGTTGGGCTACGCGATGAAATTGCGGCCTATCAGCGGAATGTGTCTACGATGACGCTTGGACAGGTGCGCGCCGTCGAAGAAGATCTTGGCAAGAAGCAACAGAATCTCCAGATGTATCAGCAACGTCTACAGCAGGAACTGATGCAGGAGGAAGCTAAACTCAATAAGGAACTCTATGATCGTGTCACTGGCTTTCTGAAAGAGTACGGTCAGAAGAAGGGGTTGCAAGTCGTATTCAAATTCGACCCGACCAGCGACGTGTTGTACGGTGGTGAATCACTTGATATCACCCAGGATGTTATTACCGGGCTCAACCAAGCTTATCAGTCGGAGAAATCCGGATCTACCGCGAAAGCAGACACCACAAAGGCGAAGTAATTCAAACCTCTTAGTTGACGAGAAAGAGACAAGGGACACCATGTCTCTTTTTTGTTATATTTGAAGGTCAAACTATGGCGAACCGTTTCATAGGAGCCCTACAGATCAAGTCCGAGGAGCAGCAGAAGATATGGCTGATGTTGACCACGGGTTTTTTTATGGGTGTCTTCATTGCCACGTATCAGGTAACTGCGGATTCACTCTTCCTCAACAGGATGGCCGATCAACTGAACAAGGCCTTCCTGATAGCTGGCGCGTTCGGAATCATTTCGACAGCGGTTTTTTCATTTCTTCAGAATTGGATCAAGTTTACGATGCTCGCGCTGGTGAGCGTCCTATTCATCTTCGCCTTTACACTCTCCGCTTACCTGCTTCTGCACTACGGAGATCCCGCCTGGCACAACCGCTACATCTTTGCGATGTACTGCATGAGCGGGCCCATGACGGCGGTCTTACTACTGAGTTTTTGGGGAATCTTTGGAAGGTTGTTCAATTTCCGGCAATCGAAGCGCATCATCGGTTGGATCGACACAGGTCAGCTGATCGCCGCCATTACCGCGACGCTGGTGATCATTCCGTTTACTTCGGGAATTGTAGACGATACGTCCAACTACCTCGTGCTGTGTTGCGTGAGTATTTTTACGGTGTCGATATTGCTGATCGCGATATCATCTGTCTTCTCGCTCGCGAAGAATGATCCGGCTGAGTTCGGCCCAATTGTACGCCGGGAAACGTCACTTCGTCGCCTTTTTTCCGACAAGTACATCCTCTCGCTTTCGCTATTCCTGCTGATTTCCATGGTAACGCTGATGTTTGGCCAGTACGCGTTCCAGGAATTGATCCACGAACAGTATCCGGATGAACGCGATCTAACAAACTTCAATTCGTTCTTTACCGGAGCGGTTTATGGTTTGAGTCTGATCATGCAGACGTTTATCAACAACCGGATCATTTCCAACTACGGTTTGAAGGTATCGCTTTTCATGCTGCCGCTGATCGTCGGATTCTTCGCGCTGGGGTCCATCATTGTCGCGGGTGTCGCCGGGACCCAATACATCTACTTCTTCCTGTTTGTGGCGATGAGTAGATTATTCAACTGGACGCTTCGCGATGCACTTGAGAATCCTGTCTTTAAGTTGTTTTTTATCCCGCTCGATAACCGGTACAAGTTCAACATTCAGGCGAAGGTTGAAGGCCTGGTAAACGAGTCCGCGCGGTTCCTCGCCGGGGTACTTATCTTTGGTTTTGCTTTCATCCCCGGATTCTCTGTTCTGCATATCTCGGTGATCATCGTCATACTCACGATTGCGTATTTCTTCGTCGTCGGAAATTTGTATCACGGATACCGCAACAAGATCCGGCAGAAACTCGAGACGACCACCGCGGAAGAGAAGCAGGAGAAGTTGGAGAAAGGATTCAAGGAAGTCACTCTTCGACTGGAACAGATGCTGATGCTGCCACAGCCCGAGAAAGCCGTGTTTTCTTTCAAACTGCTGGAAAAGATCAACGCCGCACAGACCGCCCACTGGGTCAATCAGCTGATCAAGAACGAGAATGAAACTACACGGCAATTTGCCCAGGATCGCATGAATGAGTTGAAAGGGCTTTCCGTGTCAGACCAGTATGTGATCCGGATGGATCAGCGACAGGAGGGGACAGCGGCGAAGAATATGCTGACCAAGGCAGAACTGCAGTTTTTGCTGGAGAGCGGAGGCGATGTGACAAAAGTCAGGATTCAGAAACTCACTAAATCAGCCAATCCAAACGATCGGCACTACGCGACCGAATTGCTCTTGCACGCATCGAAGGACGAAGGGGTTTCGTTTCTGATGGACCTGCTCAACGACTCGGAGCCGAAGGTACGGAACACGGCGATCAAGACTGCGGTCAAGCGATACAACCACGAAGTAATTCAGGCGGTGATCGACAATCTCGGTAATCCCACGTACAGCAATCAGGCAATGAACGCGCTTGTCCAGATCGGACAGGATACGCTGACGCCCCTGGAGATTGCCTTTTACCGGAGTGGTCAGAACACGCAGGGTATGCTTAAGATACTGCAGACGATGGGCAGGATTGGCGGCCCGCGCGCAAAAGATCTTCTTTGGAACAAGATCGATTACCCGAATAAGATGGTCGTGTCGCAGGTGCTCCTGTCATTGGGAGAGTGTGGTTTTAAAGCCGGACCGTTCCAGGCCACGCGTATCCGCTATGCAATTGAAGCGGATATCGCGGATATTCGCTGGAACTTGAGCGCCATTCAGGAGGTCGATGATGAGGCCGTCAACGGCCAGGTGAAGACGAGCCTCCGGTGGGAAGTTCAGAACGATATCGATCACATTTACATGCTGCTCGCCATGTTGTACGATACCAGATCGATTCAGCTCGTGAAAGAGAACATCGACAGTGGAACACCGGATAGCATTACCTACGCGATTGAAATGCTGGACGTCTTCCTGGTGGACCAATTAAAGCAGCGTGTCATTCCTCTACTCGACGACCTAACTGATGCCGAGCGGATTAGCCGTCTTGATAATTTCTTCCCACGCGTGAAGCTCGACTCGCAACTGGTGTTGAAGTTTATTATCAATCGCGACTTTACGCAGTCAAACCGCTGGACAAAAGCGTGCGCCATCTTCCTGATTGGCATTCAGCGAATGGAGGAGTTCAAGCTCGACCTCATCGCTCAGCTCTTCAACCCAGATGAGCTGATCAAAGAGGTATCTGCGTGGGCATTGTTTCAGATCAACCAGGACGAGTACCATAAGAACGCTCGCCGTCTTGGCGACTTCACACGCCGGGAACTCGATGACCTGATCTTGCACGCGAGGAAAATGACGCGCTTCGAGAAGATATTGTTCTTCCAGAAGATTTCTGTTTTTGAAGCTATCCCCGGACTTACCCTTTCATACCTCGCCGACATCAGCGACGAGATCAGAATGCGGGAGGCGCACACGCTGGTGCTTGATGAACGGTCTAACGCTTTTTTTTATGTCATCGTATCAGGAACCGTGCAGCTTTATCAACGTGGTGAGGAAGCCGTATCGTTTACGCAGGGTCAATTCATCGGAGAGATGCTGGCCTTGCCTAATTTCGTCAACACGAACGTGCTGATTGCGCAAACCGATGTCGTTATTCTGAAGTTCAACAAAGAGCAGTTCTACGAACTGCTGGCCGACAACGTTATGCTGGCTGACAAGATATCGGAGTATATATAACATGAGCCGGTCAAAGAAAATATTCGCTGTATTCGCGCTGGCCTTCATCGTAATACTTACGGTCGTGATGATCGACATGGGTCGGCGCACCACGTTTCCGTGGAATCGAACGAACGATCCGGCGCGGGTCGATACAATTCAGCAGGATTCTGTCCGTTGACGCCAGCGTGCTATTGTATTTTTTACGCTTATCGCCTGTTTCAGCCCTTTGACCCGCATTTTTTCGCCCGGGCGATTCAGCGATTGTCCGCGTTGGATGCATGCCTATCTTCGTTCAAGATTAAAGCCAACTATAGACAATGAGATCCCCTTGGTCTAGGACCTGGGGGATTTCATTTTTTTAACCCCGCTGCCGTTCCCACCTTGCATTACCGTTGGCGTTGCTTACTTTAGCGCGTCTCAAGTAAGCGTCAGACGTTGCTAGTTGGCTCCATCATTGTCTACCTTCTCCTTACCATCGCTGTCGGGTTCTGGGCATCGCGAAGGGTCGCTACGTCGAGCGACTTCATGCTGGCTGGCCGCAGTCTTCCACTCTGGCTGGGAGCATCGGCTTTATTTGCAACGTGGTTTGGGTCGGAGACCGTATTCGGCGCCACATCAGAGTTCGTACAGGGTGGATTATATCATGTCATAGAAGATCCCTTCGGAGCGGCGATGTGCCTGTTTCTCTTCGGACTGTTCTTTGCGCGCAAGTTCTACAAACTCAAGCTCCTCACGCTTGGCGATTTCTTTCGCGTGCGATATGGACGACGGACAGAACTTGTCGCATCTGTTTTTCTCGCTGTTCCGTATGTGGGATATATTGCCGCCCAGCTCGTAGCGATGGGGTTGATCTTACAGGTAGTTGGTGAAGTGACGCTCGCGGAAGGAATTATTATCAGCGCCGTGGTGGTGACAGTCTACACCTTTGTCGGCGGCATGTGGGCTATTACAATTACCGACTTTATCCAGACGATCATTATCATCGCAGGGCTGGCCGTGGTCGCGGTGGCACTCAGTGTGAAAGCCGGAGGTGTTGCGAAAGTCCTTTCATCCGCTCCGGCTGAGACCTTTCGATTTTTTCCAAACTCGAACTTGCGCGAAGTGGTAGCATGGATCGCGGCGTGGTCGGTTCTCGGGTTGGGGTCAATCCCCTCACAGGATGTTTTCCAACGAGCGATGTCGTCGAAGTCGTCGTCTGTAGCGGCTTGGTCGTGCTATGTTTCTGCGCTGCTGTATCTCACGGTTGCGATGCTCCCGTTGTTTATCAGCTTGTGTATACGACAGGTTTACCCTGACAGTCATTTCAGCGATGCCCAGCTTGTGTTACCCTCTGCGGTGCTTATTCACGCGAAGATGCCCGTTCAGGTGTTGTTCTTCGGCTCCTTGCTCTCGGCGATCATGAGTACCACGAGCTCGGCGATACTTGCCCCGGCGTCGGTGGTATCGGGGAATCTGATACGCCCCTTATCCCGACGTCCGCTCACGGATCGGGAATTCCTGCTACTAACTCGGATAAGTGTACTCATCTTCAGCGTCATGGCCACGGTCATGGCGATGATGCGCTCCAACATCTACGAACTTGTCGGCGAATCGTCGATTCTCAGCCTGGTGTCTTTGTTTGCGCCGCTTACGCTCGGACTCTACTGGAGAAGGGCGAGCAGTGGGGGAGCTCTCTTGTCGATGGTGCTTGGTATGCTGACTTGGATTATCTTTGAATTTTCGGAGAGCGACTGGCCTGCGCTCGTGCCCGCGACACTTGTCAGCCTGGGCGCGATGGCTGCCGGAAGTATTCTCTGGCCAAATACTATAAAGCATGATAAAGATAGAGCTCAATCGATTGAATGACGCTTTTCATTTTTCCGCGGAGAACGACAGTGGCAATGCTGTGCACCTCGACGCTTCGCCCGACATCGGAGGGACTGGCCAAGGAATGCGCCCGATGCAAATGTTACTGTCCGCGATGGGGGCCTGCAGTGCGATTGATATCATCAATATTTTGAAGAAACAGCGACAGGAACTTCGCGACCTGAAGATCACCGTGACCGGTGAGCGGCAGGCCGATGCGATCCCGTCGCTCTATCAGTCAGTGCACGCTCACTTCCGTTTTTTCGGAGACCTGGATGCGCAAAAGGTCGAGAAGGCTATCAACCTTTCGATTGAAAAATATTGCTCCGTTTCGCGAACGCTTGAACTGGCCGGCGCAAAAATCACGCACTCATTCGAGATCAATCCGTAGACTAACACACCTAACACAGAATGGATAAAGACGAATCTCCGTCAGGAAACACATACTCCGAAACTGATGCCATCCGAATTCAGTCGGAACGCACGCCTTTCCGCGAACACTCGGTACCGGTCTATCTCACGTCAAGCTTTGTATTCGATGATGCCGAACAGGCACGGGCAATGTTTGCCGACGAGATTCCCGGAAATATCTACAGTCGATATTCAAACCCTAATACGAATGAGTTTGTCGAGCGCATGTGCGCCCTTGAAGGGACCGAGGACGGTATCGCCACCGCATCCGGCATGGCAGCGATGTACAGCAGCATGGCCGCGTTGCTTCGTTCGGGTGATCACGTTCTGGCGTGCCGTTCTGTATTCGGTTCAACGCACCAGATTCTTAACACGCTTTTTCCGCGATTCGGCATTTCGCACACGTATGTTGACGTCAACGCCCCCGATGCCTGGGAAGACGCAATACAGCCAAACACGCGCATGATATTCGTGGAAACACCGTCGAATCCTGCATTGGATCTTATCGATCTCGAGTGGTTGGGAAAATTGGCCGCCAGGAAGGGAGTAATCCTTAACGTGGACAACTGTTTTGCTACGCCGTACCTGCAGAATCCGGCCCGTTGGGGAGCACATCTGGTGACGCATTCAGCGACAAAATTTATCGATGGGCAGGGCCGTGTACTCGGTGGAGCGGTATTGGGTTCAAAGGAGCTTATTCAGGAGGTCAAATTCTTTGCTCGCCACACCGGACCGGCGATGTCGCCGTTCAATGCGTGGCTTCTATCGAGAAGTCTCGAGACCCTGTCCGTGCGAATGGACCGCCATTGCCAGAACGCGTTCGAGATCGCACGCTACCTGGAAGGTCATGCCGACGTAAGCTCCGTCAGGTATCCCATGTTGACGTCACATCCGCAATTCCAGCTCGCAAAAAAACAAATGCGTCTGGGTGGTGGCGTGGTGACATTTGAGCTGAAGGGCGGGTTGGACCAGGGACGCAGGTTCTTGAATACCATGCAAATGATTTCTCATACACCCAACTTGGGGGATACACGCACAATTGCGGTGCACCCAGCATCGACAACGCATTCCAAATTGACTGATGCGGAACGCGCTGCGGTGGGCATCTCACCGGGATTGATCCGGATATCGGCTGGTCTTGAGAATATTGACGACATATTGCGCGATATTGACCGCGCGATTGCCGGAAAGTAGTCGAAGTTGTCTGGTAGATCAGCCGCGCGGGTTCATGGAACTGATAATTTTCTAACTTGTTATCACATGAGTAGTGCCTGCGGCCCGACGGCGGCCCCCCGGCCAATTTTGGAGGCGACGGGAGGTTGCTGAAAGCAACGATTATCATGATTTTTGTGGCATAAGTGCACGGAAAAGCAAATCTTTGAACGATAAAATCGATCCCATGAAAGAAGTCACTGTACAGGAGTTAAAGGAGCTGATGGATTCCAAAGCGGACTTTCAGCTGATTGACGTGCGCGAACCCCACGAGTACGACATCTGCAACCTGGAGGGTGAACTGATCCCCATGTCTGACATTCCTAACAACGTCGACAAGATTTCGAAGGACAAGCAGGTGATCATTCATTGCCGGAGCGGGAAACGGAGTGGCGACATGCTCCTCTGGCTTGAAAAAAATCACGGATTCACCAACCTTTACAATCTGAAGGGCGGTGTGCTTGCCTGGGCCCGCGAAATCGATCCCGAGTTTCCTACGTACTAAGCCCCTGCTAGAAGCGTTCCAACGCGATTTCAGCTACCGTTTCCCCAATCGACAGGGATGAAGTGGCTGCCGGAGACGGCGCGTTACAGACGTTGACCACATTTTCCTTCCCGAAAATCAGGAAGTCATCGACGAGGCCTCCGTGCCGATCGCACGCCTGTGCTCTGACACCGGCACCTCCGTCGACCAGGTCGCTTTCGTTGATTTCGGGAATAAGCTTTTGCAGCGCACGGGTAAAAGCTGCCTTGGAGAAAGAGCGGTACATCTCGCCCATTCCAGTTCGCCAGTATTTCGCAGCGACCTTCTGGAATCCCGGCCACCGGAGGCTCTCAGCAAGCTCCGTGAGACGTATGTCGGACTTCCGATAGCCCTCACGGCTGAATGCCAGTACCGCGTTGGGACCGGCTTCAACGCCACCTCGCATCATCCGCGTGAAATGCACACCAAGGAAGGGGAAGTTAGGATCAGGCACGGGGTAGATTAGGTTCTTGACCAGGTGTTCGCGGTCTTCCTTGAGCTTGTAGTACTCCCCGCGGAACGGTATGATCCGCACATCCACGGATGGTGATACCAGCCGCGCGACCTTGTCGGAGTACAGCCCGGCACAATTGATCAGCACCTTTCCGGAGAACGTCGACCGTGTGGTCTCCACGACGACACCCTTCGAATCTGACGCAATCTTCAGCGCTTTTTCGCCAAGGGCGATGTTGCCGCCACGCTGACGGATCAACTCACCGTATTTTTCTGCGACGACCTTGTAGTCCACGATCCCCGTTTGTGGGACGAAGAACCCAGCAATACCCGCGACATGCGGCTCATAGTCGCGCAGTCCGTGTGCATCGAGCATGACAAGACCCTCCAGACCATTCTGTTTTCCACGCTCATACAGATTCTTGAGCAGGGGAACTTCCCGGTCGTCAGTTGCGACCACAATCTTCCCGCACAGTTCGAAGGGCACGCCGTGCTCCCGGCAGAAATCGACCAAGAGGCTGTAGCCCCGGATGCAGTTCCTGGCTTTTAGACTTCCGGGTTTGTAATAGAGACCCGAATGAATCACACCGCTGTTGTTCCCGGTTTGATGCCGGGCGAGTTCCTGTTCCTTTTCAATGATTTGAACGCGAAGGGAGGGGTTCTTTTCGAGGAGTTTCAGCGCCGTTGCCAATCCGACAATTCCACCGCCGATCACGATTACGTCTTGTGTCACTGCATCAGTTTGTCCGAAAGTTCTCCAAACTTCGCGAAACTCCAAAACTCCAGCGTAGCGGCGGAGGTATCAGGCTTTGATCGGCCGGACTCGCACGTTCAACCCAGCATCGACGACCACAAAATGATTCGGTGGAATCGGTGTCCAGTAGTCGGCTTCAGTAAGCTTTTCAGAGACGATCAATACGGCTTGGTCGTCATCCTCTGGCGCGACCATTTGGCTGATGCCGTCCTCGATAATGTATCTTCCGCCCTCGGAATGATAAAGGGTCAGCGGCTCCTCGGATGGATCGGTTGTATACCGGGTGCCCACAAAAAAAGTCCCGTCGGTCAGCATCATGTTGAGAAAGGCAGGCTCGGTGATGCCTTGATGGGACATCATAGTCTTGAGATCGGCAAAGGTGCGTTCGAAGGCTTCCATTACCGTTTCAGGCGTTAACGGGTGGTTGCCGATGAGTGGCAGAAGGTGGTTGAGTAGATAGGCGAAGAGGTGTTCGGAGTCAGTCTGCCCCCTGATCCAGTTGTACAGCTCATCAGACAACGGCTCGCGAAGCATTCGCTTGATGCGTGGGAAGTCCTCAACGCCGCCATTGTGCATCATGAGCAGGTTCTTGTATTGAAAGGGGTGGCAATTGCTTTCCGACACTTCCCCGACACTTGCCGCCCGGACATGCGCGATGAAACATTCGGTCTGAACCCGTGGGGCGAGATTTCTCAGATTTCGATTACTCCAGGCCGGGTTGACCGAGACAAACGTAACCGGCTCGGCATGGAGTTCAGGAACATACCACCCGATGCCGAAGCCATCTCCGTTGAGCGGTTCTTCGATTTCTTTTGCGTGAATGCTTTGATTGACAAGTGAGTTTCTGGGTTGATATAACAGCTTGTCGATGACGACGGGTGTGCCCAGGTAGGCGAGGAGTCGACACATGCAGGTATGGTTTTACCCATAAAAGATACGAATTCCTGCGGTCTACGCAATCGTCGGAGATGGCCTTGGTGAGGTTGTAAGCTATCTATTGGTCCTTCTTCCGGAACTCAAGGGACGCTGAGTTCAGACAATACCGCAAACCTGTAGGTTGTGGGCCATCGGGAAACACATGGCCGAGGTGGCCACCGCAGTTTGCACATACCACTTCCTCACGTACCATACCTGCACTCTTATCGATGTGGATGTTCACGACAGAGTCGTGGAGCGGTTGGTAGAAACTCGGCCATCCGGTGCCCGATTCATACTTTGTTGCCGATGAAAATAGCTTTTCGTGACATCCCGCGCAGTAGTATACCCCTTCTTCGTGGTTGTCCCAATACTTGCCGGTAAATGCTCGTTCGGTACCTTTCTTACGCAAAACGTAATATTGCTCGGAAGCGAGTTCCTTCTTCCACTCTTCTTCCGACTTTTTGATTTTGGGTTCCTGGTTCATAGCCGTTCTTTTTGATTCATGCTGCGAGCACGCCGGTATCATCAGCACCAGCAGGGCTGCAGTGATTAATGCGTTGTTCCTGGGTGTCATAACGATTCTTTTGTGCACAAGGTAATAACCAAGGACGAGAGGCAAAAGTTTACCGATAGATGGGGGACTTTCGCCGATATTCAAAGAGGGCTTTCTCAAAGCAAAAAAGCTCCGCGTCCCGGAGCTTTTTTGTTACCTAAACCTAAACCTATGAGAAGAATTAATCTACTCAACCAACTATAACGATGGTCCCGGTGATAGGTTTCGGTTTCGGAGGAAAAAAAATGAAGAAAAATTAATTCTGGTTCTTTAGTCTGGCGCTAAATGCCTTCTTGAATTTTTCAAGCTTGGGTTGTATAACATATGTGCAGTACGGAGCGTTACTATTCAGACTGTAGTAATTCTGATGGTAGTCTTCGGCTTTGAAGAATTCCGTGGCTGCGGTGATTTCCGTTACGATCGGTTTGTCGAATACCTTCTCGTCCTCAAGCCGCTGCTTATAGAACTCCGCTGCCTCCCGCTGAGCGTCATTGTGATAGAAGATGACTGATCGGTACTGCGTGCCGACGTCCGCGCCTTGACGATTGCGCGTGGTCGGGTCATGCGTCTGCCAGAATATTTCGAGCAGATCTTCGAAAGATATTTTAGACGGATCGAAGGAGATCCGGATGACCTCTGCATGGCCGGTCGCGCCCGTGCATACTTCCTTATAGGATGGATTTTTAACGTGGCCGCCCGAGTAGCCAGACTCGACGCTGTGCACCCCGTCGACGTTTTGAAAGATTGCTTCGGTACACCAAAAACACCCCGATCCAAAGGTTGCGATTTCCATTCCTGGTGCTGGTCCTGTGGTTGACTTCATTATCTGATTCTTTTTCTGACAACTCGCGTAGGTGCTCAAAAGTAATGCCACCAATAACCATACCGTTGCTTGCAAGCGGCGAGGGCGACCTGAGGAAATTGATGATGAGCTCGGTAGATTGGTCTCGGTAGCTAACATAGACGTGACCCTTATCTATAATCTATATAGTCCGATCGACGCAGAATAGTTCCGGCCGTTAAGAAAGTACGCTAGAAATTCTGGTAGAACGATCTCAGTCCGGGTATCAGTTGATTGTAAATCGGCTTGCTGAACTCCAGGAACAGCGTCTGCGGATCAGGAGGCTGAACTTCTTTCTGCCGACACAACTGTAGTTGCTGTGTGGTAAGGGCTCGTTCGTCTCCATTGAATCGCGCCCATGAATTTACCCAGAGATATTCTCCCGTAAACTTCTGATGTGTCAGTATTCCATTCGTTCGGGCATCGACCACTACCATACTGAGCAAACCCGCTGACAACAATTCTTTGCGCGTGGTTGTCAGCTTGGCTTTTACTGTGTTGTAGACCGGTATGGTCTTCCCTTCTAACGTTACTTCACCCACCTTAACACTATCTTTGCTGACTTCCTCTTCCTTTTCCTTCAGCGTTGTGTTACCAACGGTAAAATCGTCAAACTGTATTCGAAGGATCTGATCGGCATCAGCGAGTTGTACCTGCTGGGCCTCCATCGGTGTGTAGAATCGGATAAAACTCTGGTCTGTGTACGTAGCGTGCAGGTACTCTTCCACGCGGTCCTGGAAAAATCCTCCGCTGAGATTATAGCGCGCCGGAACAGGTATCTGTTCGAGTATCACCTTCAGCGTGGCCTCGTCCCGCGCTTTTTCGATGTACGACAGCACATCCTTGTAACCTGGAACAAATGCCTGAGCATCGGCGAAATTGTAATATGCCTGGCGTGCGTCGTTCCGCGTGCCTTTCATCAGGGCCAGAATACCAGCGTTGTAACTTTCTTCTGCCGCCTTTTCTTTCAGCGGACCAATCTCCGAATAGTAGTTCTTCGGGTTAGGCACGGCGCGAAGGCAACCCGGGCATTGACGTATCTCCTCGTAAAGTTGATTGAGATGGTTGTACGACTGGATCGCGTTCTTCCATTTGAACTGGGAGTTAGAAGCGATCTCGTTCTTTGCCTGCGTCTCATAGTACGCCAGGGCTTGCGGATAGGCCTCCTTCAGAATAGCCTGCGACTTGTCGTGGTCAGGGTTTTGACGGAGCCTGCTGACCGCCTTAGTCACCGCGTTGTAGTAGTCTCCGCGCTCGTACGCTTTCTTGCCTGAAGTACAGGCCAGAACCGCCAGCATGAAGACGAAGATGAGTACATGTCCAATTCTCATATTGCTAGTGTTTGGGATGCTTGGAATCAAAACGGATGCCCAATTTAGCGGCTAACAGGCATACAGGAAATACCATGTAATGAAATACCGTTAATTCCGACTTCCCGGGGTCACCAGCTCAGTACGATGGCCGTAGCCTGAAACGGAAATACGACGCTCTGCACGCTTTCTTCGGGTCCTGGCTCCGGATCTTTGACGGGATCGAATTTCTCCAGACCGGCAAAGAATCGATTGACTTCAGGCAAGACTTCCACCTTCTCGTCATTTATTTCGATACTCGCGAGAGGCGGAAACCCGTGCATGACGACCTTGATCTTGCTCACAGGGGTCTGATAGGACCCTTCGACCTCGCTGATCGTCAGCCTGTCATCGATGGCCTCGTAGCGCAGTGTTCGCCTGAGAAACGTACCGTTCTGATAGTCGAAGGTTTCTCCATCGTCTTCATAGTAAACGAATTCGTTCTCCGACTCACCGGCGTAAAGGTGAATGATCACCAGTTCGCGCTTGATCCCGGTGTGCTCCGCTGCAGGCTGCATGGGAATGATGGCGCCTGCTTTAATGAATACCGGAAGCCGGTGCAGCGGGGAATCGACGATGGTTTCAGACTGTCCAAAGTAGCGGGCGCCGTCGTACAGGGAGTACCATGCGTTGCCGGGAGGCAGGAACACTCGGACGAAGTCCTTCGTACTCTCTACGGGCACTACCATGATCGAAGGGCCGAACAGGTACTGATGCTGAAAGCCAGGGTCATACACGCGGCTGTCATGGGAGTATTCGATCGCAAGTGACCGTTGCACAGGCATGCCGTTGCTCGCCGCCTCGTAGAAGGCGGAGTACAGATAGGGAAGGAGCTGATACCGGAAACGGATGTAGTTTCGGGCAATCTGTTCGACCTCCTCACCGTACGACCATGGTTCGGAATCCCGACTGTTAATCATCGAGTGTCCGCGGAAAAAAGGTGAGAATGCACCGATGGACAACCAACGTGCAAAGAGACCGGTAGTGGCGTCGCCGACAAAACCTCCAACATCGTAGCCTGCAAAAGCGATTCCCGACATTCCCATACTATTGACAATCCGCACACCCAACATCATATGTTCGTCGTAGGCAACGTTGTCGCCCGTCCATACTGCTGCGTACCGCTGAATCCCCGAAAAACCTGAGCGCGTAAGATTGAACGGGCGTTTGTTTTTCATCAGGTTGCGGGTTCCTTCGTATGTGCTACGCGCCATCTGAAACCCGTATATGTTTCTGCCGCGTCGCATCGTGGCGCGCTCGCCTTCGAAGTCGAGTTCAACGTGTTCCGGGAGCATGTTACCCCAGGTGGCGATTTCGTTCATGTCATTCCAAAATCCGCTAACGCCATCGTTGACATAGTCCCTGAATTGCTCCTGCCACCAGGCGCGTGTTTCGGCGCTTGTAAAATCGGGAAAGTGGCACCAGCCCGGCCAGACTTGACCCGCGTATGGTTCGCCATCGGGGTATTTGATAAAGACGTCGTTGTGTATACCGCTCTCGTACGTAGGATAACCTTCTTCTATCTTGATGCCCGGGTCGCACATCACAACAACATGAAAGCCCGCGGCTTTCAGGCGGGAGAGAAGGGCAGCAGGGTCGGGAAAATCCCGCTTGCTCCAGGTAAATATCTTGTACTTCTCCATATAGTGGATGTCAAGCACAATGACATCCGCCGGAATTTGCTTTTCGCGAAAAGTGTTTGCGACGCTAATCACTTCTGTATCCGGGTAGTAACTGTACCGGCACTGTTGATAGCCGATGCTCCACAACGGCGGCATATCCATCCTTCCCGTGATATGGGTGTATTCCCGGATCACATCGCGCATCGCGTTCCCATAGAAGAAATAGTAATTCATCTCGCCGGTGTCCGCGCTAAAGCTGTCAAAGCGGTCGTTCGAAGCGCCAAAATTGAAATGGCTCTTGTGAGTATTATCGAGAAAGATCCCGTAGGTCAGTCCGTGGTGTACGCCGATGTAGAAGGGAGTGGAGACATAAAGGGGATCTGTCCCCGACCCATACCCATAGTTGTCCGTATTCCAATTAACATAACCCGTTCCGCGGCGGTCAAGCGGCCCGGTCTTTTCGCCCAAGCCCAGAAATCGTTCACCTTCCTGGAGCTTCTTGTACGTCGTGACTTGTTCTCCGATCCAACTGGTGCCGAAGGCATGATCATCTTCATTTATTACGTCACCGTCGGGTGTGAGAAAGCGTATCGTCAGCGGATCCTTGTGGATGTCCACAACCAATCGGGTGGTCTCGAGCCGGATAGCGTCGCCGTTATCTGTGACGGAAGCCACGCCCGCGAGAGGGGTCGCAACGACAGCATAAGAGAAGTCTTCAAATGAATCTTCCCGCGTCAACTGGACGCGTACAATACCGTCGCCGTATGTGAGAACTCTAAAGCGGGCGTGTTCGGTGCGACCGGAAATGCCCGTCTCAATTTCCTCCCAATGCAATACTTTCCCAGAGTGTTGATTCAGACGGGAGTGAAGTGTTCCGGACATCGCTGCTGGGTCTAACTTTTCCGAAGTGACGACTCCCTGACAATCAGCCGGGTTTTCAATACTTTCGTTTCCGGCTGGAGGTCGGCGTCGCGATCTTTCGTCTTGATGTCGATCTGACGAATGAGAAGTTTGGCGGCTTCTTGTCCCATCTCAAACCCGGGCTGATCTACAGATGTCAGCGGCGGGTCGAGCAATGCGGTAAAGAACCAGTTGCTGAATCCAACGACGGAGATATCATCGGGAATTCTCAGACCCGCTTCTTTGATGGCCTGCATGGCACCCATCGCAGCGGGGTCATTGGTTGCGAAGATCGCGTCGGGACGCGGTTCCTGAGCAAGAAGTTTCTGCGTGGCTGCTTTCCCTTCTTCAATCGTTCCAAGCGACAACGGCATGATGAGGCGTTGGTCTATCTCCCGGTTGCGATCGCGATGCGCCTGAAGATAACCTTCGAGGCGTTGCTTGCTGATCTCGAGGTTCGGAGGTCCCTCCAGATGGGCGATGCGCTGGCATCCCTGATCGATGAGGTGTGCAGTAGCTTCCTTCGCTCCGCTGAGATCGTCGACGATGATCTTGCTCGATTTTGGCATGTCGTATACGCGATCAAAGAATACCATCGGGACACCCTTAGCCAAAATGTTGTCGATGTGATCGAAGTTGCTGGTTTCGCGCGATACGGAGATCAACATGCCGTCCACGCGGCTGTTGAAGAGTGCTTTGATATCGGTCTTTTCCCGTTCCAGGGATTCATTCGACTGTGTGATGATCACATTGTATCCGGCCTTGTACGCCACATCTTCAATACCACTAATCACAGTTGAAAAGAAGAAGTGGACGAGCTCGGGAATAATTACTCCGATAGTGTTCGTCTTACTTTGGCGAAGGCTCAGCGCGACGATGTTCGGTGTGTAGTTTAGTTTTTCCGCCAGTTCATTGACCGCCTTTTTTGTTTCCGGACTAATGTCGGGATGGTCTTTCAATGCGCGTGACACAGTTGAAGGAGATATGCCGAGTTCACGGGCAATGTCCTTAATTGTTACCTGATTGTACTTCATACGACTTTACGGTTAGTTAACTTGGGGCGTCTGGCTGTCGTAAGCAAAACTACTTCTTTTTCGCAACAGCTTCGCAACTCGTTGCACAACTTTTTAAAATTAAAACCGCAATCGAATGAACATGCTTGAAATCGACTGTTGTCATTGATTATTTTTTTCTTCACGCGGTCTGTAACTCGGATTTCTCTTGCTGTAGTCAAAAACATTAAGAAATTGCACGAAACACGGAATGCGATCCCGAACAGTATTTGCGTTGAGTCTGCTGTTTTTTCTCCTCGCCGCATGTGAACAGCGGATGAACGAGAAATCCGAAACGCTCTTTACGTTGATTGAACCGGCCTACTCGGGAGTCGATTTCATCAATCAGTTGTCGTACAGCGACGAGTTCAACATCTACACCTACCGGAACTATTACAACGGCGGGGGGGTCGCCCTCGGCGATATCAATAACGACGGGCTCCTCGATATTTACCTGACGGGCAATCAGGTTCCGAATAGACTATATCTTAACAAAGGAAACTTTCAGTTTGAAGACATCACCGAAAAAGCGGGTGTGGCGGGAACGCAGACGTGGTCCACCGGCGTCGCGATGGCTGACGTGAATGGCGACGGGTTGATCGACATATACGTTTGCAATTCCGGCAACATTGAGGGTGGAAAGGATAAAAAGAATGAACTGTTCATCAATCAGGGCGATCTCACTTTCCGGGAAATGGCGGGGACTTACGGAATAGCGGATGAGGGGTACTCCACGCACGCGGCGTTCTTCGACTATGACCGCGACGGCGACCTGGATTTGTATATCCTCAACAATTCCTACCAGGCTATCGGAAGTTTTAACCTACGGAAAAGCGAGCGGGGCAAGCGCGATCCCTTTGGCGGAGACAAACTCATGCGCAATGATGGAGGGCAGTTCACTGACGTCAGCGAAGAAGCGAATATCTATGGCAGCGTCATCGGATTTGGATTAGGCGTGACGATTGGTGACATCAACAAAGACGGTTGGCTGGACATCTATGTCTGCAATGACTTCTTTGAGCGCGACTACTTGTATATCAACAATGCGGACGGCACCTTTCGCGAAGAGCTTCCTGCACAAATGCAGAGTATCAGCAGTGGATCGATGGGTGCAGATCTTGCAGACATCGACAACGACGGGTGGCCGGATCTGTTTGTAACAGAAATGCTTCCGAGGGATCACGCGAGGCTGAAAACTATAGGGCTCTTCGAGGACTGGAACCGGTATCAGTATAACGTGGTGAACGACTACCACCATCAGTTTGCAAGGAACATGCTTCAACTGAACAGCGGTGGCAATGCGTTTCACGAGATCGGGCGATTGGCGGGTGTGGAGGCAAGCGATTGGAGTTGGGGTGCCCTGGTATTCGATATGGACAACGATGGCAGGAAGGATATCTTCGTTGCCAACGGAATCTATCAAGATCTCACCAACCAGGATTTCTTACAGTTTGTGAGTAACGAGGAGTTCGTAAAGTCAGTGCTTTCAAGAAATGCTGTCGACTACAAAAAGCTCACAGATGCTATCCCCTCTACGCCGATAAGCAATTACGCTTTCCGGAATTCGGGCGACTTGAGCTTTCGGGATGCGACCACTGAGTGGGGTCTCGGCAAACCTGGCTTTTCCAACGGCTGTGCGTACGGGGATCTCGACAACGACGGAGACCTCGACCTGATCATCAACAATGTCAATATGCCGTCGTTCGTCTATCGCAATGAGGCGGACAACCTCCATCCGGGCCATCGGTATATCAAGGTTGTTTTGTCGGGCAGCGACATGAATTCCTCTGCTATTGGCGCCAGCATCACCGCCGAGGCTGGTGGTCGGATATTTTACGTCGAACAAATGCCGACACGAGGATTTGAGTCCTCCGTAGATCACCGCGTGAATATTGGGCTCGGATTGATTGACCGTGTTGACAGAATTACTGTGAACTGGCCAGACGGTGCTGTTACGATACTTGATTCAGTCGCCGCGAACCAAACCCTTGTGCTGCGGCATGCCGATGCTACAGCGTCAGATCCGGCCTTGGAGACTGCGACCAGCGTCGAGACGGTTTTGATGAAACAAGAGGCTGTTCCAAAGATCAGTTTTACCCATGACGAAAGCGAGTTTGTGGACTTCGACCGGGATCACCTCGTGTTTCATATGATGAGTACAGAAGGTCCGCGTCTGGCGAAAGGAGATATCAACGGCGACGGTCGGGAAGATATATTTATCGGGGGCGCGAAAGGCCAGGCGTCTGTCTTGCTCATTCAGAATCAGGCGGGCGAATTTGTGCCGAGCAATCAGGCACTCTTCGAGCGGGACAAACTATCTGAGGATACAGGAAGCCTGTTTTTTGATGCTGACAATGATGGAGACCTCGACGTATATGTATGCAGCGGGGGAAATGAATTCCTGCCAGGTTCCGCCGCGCTGGCGGACCGGTTGTATATCAACGATGGCAACGGCATATTGAAACGATCCGAGCAACCGCTGCCATCGCCGAGTGTGCACGAAAGTACGTCGGTAGTCGCTGCAGGAGATTTTGATGGTGACGGCGATATGGATCTCTTTCTGGGCGCGCGTCTCGTCGCACTTCAGTATGGGCTCCCGGCGAGTGGCTACATCCTGACCAACGACGGTCATGGTCATTTCACCGACCGGACGAACGAAGTTGCTCGCGGGCTTAACACGATTGGCATGATCACAGATGCCGTATGGGTCGATATCGACGGCGATGGAGATCCCGATCTCGCCGTGGTCGGGGAATATATGCCGATCAAGATCTTCCGGAACGACTCAGGCGTATTGGTCGATGTGTCGGAGGCTGCAGGCATGCGTGATACACACGGGTGGTGGAACCGAATAGAGGCCGCAGACCTGGACCTGGATGGCGACATCGATTTTGTTGTCGGGAATCACGGCCTGAATTCAAAATTCAAAGCATCTCGGGAAAAGCCCGTCAGCATGTACGTTGGAGACTTCGATCAGAATGGTATGCGGGAACAGATCGTGTGTGTCTTTCACGGCGACAAGAGTTTCCCGATGGTCTTGCGACATGATCTGGTCGGACAGATTCCGTCGCTCAAGAAGAAATATCTCAAGTATGAGTCGTACAAGGACGAGATGCTCGCTGATATTTTTTCGGAGCGCGAATTGGAACACGCTCTCTGCCTGCAAGCCTTCGAGTTGCGTTCGAGCATATTGCTGAATGACGGCCGCGGAAAGTTTGAGATGAGATCTCTTCCGCTCCAGGCTCAGTTTTCCCCAGTGTACGGCATTGAAGTCGCAGACATCGATGGTGATCGAATGCCCGACATTATCGTCGGGGGAAATCTCTTTGGTGTCAAGCCTCAGGCAGGGCGGTATGATGCGAGTCATGGGTTATTGCTAAAAGGTGATACCCGAGGAAACTTCACGCCTGTTCCTCACTCGCGTTCGGGGATTCTAATCACGGGAGAAGTACGCGATATCATACTGACAACGGATAGGAAGGGACCCTTGCTGATCTTCTCACGCAACAATGACTCGGTCCTGACTTATCGGTTTCGCGAGTAGCCAGCTCGAAATTTTTGGCGAGGCTTTCTTGATCCGTCCAGGGAAATTGTGGTATGTTTAGAAGAAGTAAGCACGCCTATGTCGCCATATCTTGCCGAGTTTCTTGGAACCATGCTTCTAATTTTGTTAGGTAACGGCGTCGTCGCCGGGGTCTTATTGAAAGATTCTAAGGCGGAGAATGCCGGATGGCTCACTATTGTTGTGGGCTGGGGGCTGGCTGTGGCCCTATCTATTTATGCCTTTGGCGCGATAAGCGGCGCACACATCAATCCTGCAATTACCTTGGCGCTGTTTGTTACCGGAGATTTTCCAGGGGATCGAGTTGTTGGCTATCTGATGGCCCAATTCACTGGAGCGTTCGCCGGGGCGCTACTTGTGTGGGTACACTACTATTCCCACTGGGGTCGCACAGACAATGCACCCCGGAAACTTGCCAGTTTCTGCACCGTGCCCGCGGTGCGGAGTGCCATTCCCAACCTGCTAAGCGAGATTGTCGCAACGATGGTGCTTGTGCTCGTCGTGCTATTTTTCGGAGCGAATAACTATTACGCCGGACTCAACCCGATTATTATCGGTGCGTTGGTGATTTCAATAGGATTAAGTCTCGGAGGGACGACGGGCTTTGCGATCAACCCGGCGCGAGACCTGGCGCCCCGTTTTGCACACTACATTTTGCCCATTCCTGGGAAAGGAGCTTCCGACTGGTCGTACAGTTGGGTACCTGTCGTCGGCCCCGCGATCGGTGGGGTGGTTGGAGCGTTGTTGTTTAAGGCATTGTTCATTTGATCATGGCTTCGAAGTATATAATTGCGCTGGATCAAGGTACGACAAGCTCGCGGTCCGTATTATTTGACGAACAAGGAGTGATCCGTGGAATTGCGCAGCAGGAATTTCGCCAGATATTTCCTCAATCGGGATGGGTTGAACATGATCCCAAGGAAATATTAGGCAGTCAGCTGGGTACCCTCCATAAACTCATTGAGGAACAGGGTGTAGATCTGGCGTCAATTGCTGCGATCGGTATAACCAACCAGCGTGAGACCACTATTGTCTGGGATCGGACAACAGGAGAACCCGTGTATAATGCGATCGTGTGGCAAGACAAGCGCACCGCTCCGATCTGCGAGGATTTGAAGGCTCGAGGCCTGGAGCCCTACGTGAGGGAGAATACCGGATTAGTAATCGATTCCTATTTCTCTGGAACAAAGGTGAAGTGGATACTGGACAATGTGCCTGGGGCACGCGCGCGCGCTGACAGAGGTGAGTTGGCATTTGGCACAGTAGACTCATGGCTTGTTTATAACATGACGGGTGGAAAGGTCCACGTGACCGACTATACGAACGCGTCCCGGACTTTGTTCTACAATATTCGCGAACTTAGATGGGACGAGCGAATGCTTTCTGAATTGGATATTCCTGAGTCGATGCTTCCGGAGGTAAAACCTTGCGCAAGTCATTTTGCTGACATGGTGATTGACAATAAACGCATTCCGATTACGGGAATCGCCGGAGACCAGCAGGCTGCGCTTTTCGGGCAGGCATGTTTCAATCCCGGCATGGCGAAGAATACGTACGGGACAGGTTGTTTCATGCTCATGAATACGGGCGAAAAGATTCAGCTTTCGAACAACGGCCTTGTGACGACTATCGCGTGGGGTCTCGATAATAAAGTCGAATACGCGCTCGAGGGAAGTGTGTTCATCGCGGGTGCTGCCGTGCAATGGCTGCGGGATAGCGTGAAGCTGATCGATCAGTCCAAGGATTCGGAGTACTTTGCAGGCAAGGCTCTGGGGTCGAATGATGTATACGTAGTACCCGCGTTTGCCGGACTCGGAGCTCCGTACTGGGACATGTACGCACGAGGCGCGATCTTTGGACTAACGCGTGACACGGGCAAGGAACATATAATCAAAGCGACTCTTGAGTCTCTGGCCTACCAGACGAAAGATGTGCTTAATGCCATGCAGGATGATGCCGGGCTGAAGCTCAGCAGTCTAAAGGTCGATGGAGGGGCCTGTGCGAACAATATCCTGATGCAATTTCAGGCGGATATTCTCGGGACGGAAGTCGAGCGTCCGGAGGTGATCGAATCTACGGCGATGGGGGCGGCGTATCTCGCTGCCATTCAGATCGGGCTCTGGAAGAAAGCAGACATTGAGAAAAATCGGAGAATTGAGAGGCGCTTCACGCCGGAGATGGATGAGGCTACACGCACCCGCCTTTACGCCGGGTGGCAGA
Source organism: Flammeovirgaceae bacterium (assembly GCA_044507115.1). Taxonomy (GTDB): domain Bacteria; phylum Bacteroidota; class Bacteroidia; order Cytophagales; family Cyclobacteriaceae; genus Chryseosolibacter. The sequence continues at coordinate 29,767 of JBIQJZ010000009.1, forward strand.
AAGCGGTAACGCGGACGATGGGTTGGGCTGAGTGATCCTCACCGGTTATTCGTCCTCACTTCATGGATAGTCTCCAGCAGGTACTCCTTCGGATCACTGAAATACTGCCAAAACATAATACCCGCCATGTTGCGCTCGCGGACGTAGTCTATCTTGCCCTGAACCGATTGTTCATCGTCAAAAGAAACGAGCTGATTGTTTTTTTTATTAAACAAATAGGGAACCTTTGCCCGGTCGTCCCAATGACGGACGAAGTCAGGGTGAGTCATCAGGCTATCCTTTATAAACGAGTAACCGCGTCCGCGAACTACTGACGCAATGGTCCTGTTGATTCCGCGATTGTCACTTGATTCCATGATCCAGCTGCGGCCGTAGAACGGGATACCGAGGACAAGCTTTTCCGGGGGAACTCCTGCCGCTATATAGTCCCTGAACGCCCGGTCGCCGGACTGTTCGTGTTCATCGCTTTCGGCAGCGTACAGGTTTGAATGATGGCCGGCTGTCGGCCCAGCCACGTAGAAGTCGTAAGCCATCAGATTAATGTAATCCAGGTATTGTTGCGCAGCGCCCATGTCTGCCACCTGATGGAAATGGCTGAAGCACGGAGTCGCTGTTGTGAGAAGATAGCGCTTCCCCGTTTGCGTTGACAACGCGTCCAGTTCTTCGCGAATCGCCTTAAACATAAGTGTAAAATTCTCCTTGTCCTCCGAACGGAAGACGTTGTCCTCGCCAATCATTCCGGGATATTCCCAATCAATATCAACACCGTCGAGGCCGTACTTTGCGACTATGTCAGCATTGCTCTTGGCGAACTTGCGACGGGAAGAGGGAGTCAGTACGGCATCGGAAAAGTAGTCGCTCCAGGCCCACCCGCCCACTGAGATGAGTATCTTCAGTTGGGGATTAGACTTCTTCAGACCATTGAGTTTTCGAAAGTTAACCGTATCTGTAGCGATGTTTTCCAGGTATGCGAGACTGTCACGTACATTGACGAATGCGTAATTGATGTGAGTGAGTTTCTCGGCCTTGATCACACTTTCATCAATAACGCCGTTGAAGCCGGGGACATATCCGATGACCACGAAATCCTGGACAGGACGGTCGCGAGTGTCTTGTTGAGTGGCGCAGGATCCCGCCAGAAACAGGATTGCAACAACGGTGTGGGTAAACGCGGATTTCGGCATATGCTTGAGTTTGTTCTTCTCAGGCGGTCGGCATACTAATATTAGTAAACTCTAGGCGGATTATCACTATGGCCCGCGAAAAACGCCAGGATCGTTTTTTCACGTCGGTGGACCGCGGATTCGATTGGGAAATATCCCCCTTTATATTACATTGACTGGCGAACGAAACCTAACTTGAGGAAGTGCAACACAATTTAGAGAATGCGCTCTGGGGGATTGACCTCGGTGGCACAAAAGTAGAAGGAGTTATTTTAAGATCCGCACGCGAGCCCGAAGTGCTCTTTCGCGACCGGGTGCCGACGGAAGCAGATCAAGGATATGAGCATCTCATAGGGCAGGTAAAGAAACTTTTTGACATCATGTGCGATTTTGCCGGCGAAAAGCCTGCGGCAATCGGCATTGGTACGCCTGGAGTGCTCGATCCGCAGCTGGGAACGATGAAGAACTGCAACACAGTGGTGATGAATGGGCAACCCATGAAGCGGGATATCGAACGGCTACTGGGAGTTCCATTGGAGATTGCGAACGACGCCGATTGTTTTGCGCTGGCTGAGGCGCAGCTCGGAGTTGTTAAGGAAAAGTTTCCGGAAGCGCGCGTGGTGTTTGGAGTCATCATGGGAACCGGCGTGGGCGGTGGGATCGTCATCGATGGGAAGCCGATCATTGGATTGCACGGCATAGCGGGGGAGTGGGGGCATAACTTTGTGCACGAATCTGGTGGCCCCTGCTATTGCGGCAAGGTCGGGTGTGTGGAAACTGTGATTTCGGGTCCGTCGTTGGAACGATATTATTTCAATGAATCCGGTGAGAAAAAGCGGTTGAAAGAAATTGTCGCGCTCGCGGAGGCCGGGAAAGATCCAGTTGCTCATCGCACGATGATGCGGCTGTCCGAATACTTTGGGTTGTCGCTGAGTGCCATCGTGAATATCCTTGATCCCGATGTGATTGTGATTGGAGGTGGTGTAGGAAATATTGATCTGCTGTACGACCGGGGAGTCGAAGCAGTAAAAAAGTATGTATTTAATAACCGACTTGAAACACCGATTGTCAAACCATCACTGGGGGATAGCGCCGGCGTATTCGGTGCTGCTTTTCTGGTAAGTCCGCAATAAGACATGAAACGAATTGCCATAGTAGGACCCATTCCGAGAGATCATATCGTCACCCATACGGGCGATCTCATTCAGAAGTGGGGCTGCGTGGCGCACCCGGTCATCGCGATTTCTACTATGGTTGGCGATGCGATCGAGATTATTCCCGTGTCACACGTGCGCACAACGGATCTCGACAACGTTAAGGAGGTGTTTAAAGGGTACAAAGGAGTCAATCTCGAACACATTACAAGCGAGAACGATCAGGGAGATGTCATTAGTCTCCGATTTCTCGACCTAAACAACCGGATCGAACGACAGACGGGGTTTATGGATCCGATCGTGGCCGATGATTTCAAGAACCTTCCACATTGCGACATCTTTGTATTTATCCCGATCAGCGACTATGAGATTTCACTTCAGTCGCTTCACTTCCTCAAGCAGAGATCTCCAGACAGTGTTGTTATATTCGATGCGCATGGTCCGACCACGGCGTGTCTTTTCCGCGGAGAACGCCAGCGAAAGTTCTGGCTCGATCGGGATTTGTGGCTACCGTTTATCGATGTTCTGAAGATGAACTTGGAGGAGGCCCACGCCTCCTGGTTCAAGAAGGAGTACGAGAGTTCCGATTTTGATCAGGATATCACGCGCGATGAGATGCGCAACTTTGCATCACACTGCCTGTCACAGGGAGTGAAATGCGTGTGTATCACGATGGACTCGCGTGGCTGCATTGTTTTCTTCCATGCCGACGGGAGCCTCCGAGAGGAGGTAGTTCCCGCTGTTCCGGTTGATCATGTTATTGATACCACGGGCTGCGGCGATTCGTTTGCGGGTGGGCTTGGCTTTGGGTTGCTCCAAAGCCCAAATGATTATATTCGAGCCGCGCAGTATGGTAACGCATTGGGAGCACTGCGGACGCAGGGGAAAACTTTTTCCGTGTTCAAGTCCTTGGAGCAAACCGATCAGCTTATTGCACAGACATACGGTGGACAAGGCGCCTGAATCCATGGAAGAAGTAGCAGTGTGGGGCTATCGAAGCTAATTGAACGTGATGATAGCCTGTATTTTTGATTTAGACGGAGTGATTGTTGATACCGCGCACTACCATTTTCTCGCGTGGAAAAGGCTGGCGGCAGAACTCAACTACGATTTTACAATTGAAGAAAATGAGAAACTCAAGGGCGTGAGCCGGATGGATTCT
>JBIQJZ010000258.1:0-4759 GCA_044507115.1 Flammeovirgaceae bacterium
CCGGGAACAGTCGTCGACATCGAAAGAACGCCGGAGGCGCAAATCTATACCAACATCATCGCAGACCTGGAGTATGCGAAGCAGTGGCTTCCAGATCTCCAACCATCTGATGTCAGATCGCGTCCCACAAAAGGTACGGCTGCCGGGTATCTCGCGTCTGTGCACCTCACACTCGCTGACTACCCCAACGCTTACGCGGAAGCCAAATGGGTGATAGATAATAAAGCGACGTTCAACTACGAACTCGAGCCCGACTTCCAAAATTTGTTTCGCGCGGATATGCAGGACGATCTTAAGGAGACTCTCTTTTCGTTGGACTTCCTGGGTTTGCAAAACGGGGATGGCGGAGCGAACGATGATATCATGCCGCCGATGACCGGTATCCGTGGCGCCGACGAATTGGGATGGAGTGTGTGCGTCCCTTCTCTCGCCGTGTACGAAACGTGGGACGACCGCGACTACCGCAAAAAAGTGAGCTTTGCCGACGAGGCTCCCGTTGAGGGGGTAATGCAACCCTACACCGTTTTCCAGAATACGCAACGGCCACACATCGCTAAGTACCGCCGGTATCCTGGCGAATCGAATGCCGAGGGCCGATATTCCGACAACAACTATGCGACTATGCGCTACGCGGAGGTTCTCTTGATGGCTGCTGAGGCCCTTGCTGAAATTAACAACGGACCTAATGCGGAGGCAGAAGGATACTTAAATGAAGTCCGGGCACGCGCGCGGAATTGGGCCGGCGACTTGCAGACCTTCCCGGAAGACGTTCCGACGAGCATGTCAAAGGACGAATTTATCGACCTGGTGCTGGATGACCGACGTCTGGAACTGGCCTTTGAATACAAACGCTGGTACGACATCAAACGCCGTAACCTCGGAGTTGAAGTTTTTACCGGGCCCAACTCGCTGGAGCCTCATCCTAACTTCGATCCGACGCGAGATTACCTGATGCCGCTTCCCGTAACCGAGCTGATAATTAACCCGAATTTGCTACCGCAAAATCCGGGATATTAATTCGCAAAACACCTGAGAAAGAGTCCTTGATATTGTATCTTTATCAAGGACTCTTTCCTGCATAGAAATATGTCTTATACTACGGCTTCGGATTTTGAATTGGTTGACGCCTTGCGCCGCGGTTGTCGCGATGCTTTGACGGAAATATTCCACCGCCACTGGAAAAAACTGTTTCTTACAGCCGCATATAAACTACAGTCGCACGCGGTCGCAGAGGAATTGGTGCAGGACCTTTTCGCCGATCTATGGGAAAAACGCGAGCGGCTATTCTCCGGGGCTGACGGAGCACTTTCTCTTTCCGCCTATTTGCAGCGCGCTGTCGCAAACCGAATTTTCAATCAACTGCGAAAGCAACTGTACGACAGAAAATATTGGGATTACTGCATGCGGCATATGCCATCGTCCGAGCCGTGCACACAAAATCGTGTAGAGTTCAACGATTTGCAGGATACACTAAACACGGCCATCGGTGGACTCTCTGACAAGACAAGGGAAATCTTTGTGATGCACAAGATAAAAGGTATCCCGGTCGTCAAAATTTCAGAACAACTCAACCTTTCCGAGAAGGCAGTTGGGTATCATTTGACAAAGTCGGTGAAAGAACTCAAACTGCGCCTGCGCGATTTCATGTGAAGAAGCCATTATGCTGCGAGCGTGAATCCGGCGGCGGTATGTTAATTGTATTGGATGTCCGGTATGAAATGGACAGGATTAACATGCGCGCTGACGTGGCTTGTCTTCGCGACATTCGTCACACTGATTCCCGGATGTGGCAGCCGTGAAACAACAGAGATTGATACCGTCGCTACCCCCGTAGCTTCCGTTGTCAACAACATCAATATCGCAGACGATTACTTCAACCGAAAGGTCAGGTTGAAAACACGCGTTTACTACCGCGCGAACGATTATCATCGGTGTTGGCTAGGAAAAAGACGTCCAGAGAAATTGCTTGATGCATTCGTAAAAGAAGTCAACGCCTCTTCCGAATACGGACTCAACCCACACGACTATCAGCTCGAGCGCATCCTTCAGCAAGTCGACTCGCTATACAATGATCGCGACAAAACAAATGCGCGGCTGGCAGAGCTTGACATCGAGATCACGGCTCGTTTTTTCCTTTTCACTACGCATCTCATAGATGGCCGTATCCGCTATCCAGGTGCCCGGGAGTTTCTGTGGAAACGAGGAATGCCGCTTGACAATGACATTGCCATGCTCCTGCAAACAAGTTCCGGAGCGGAATTAAGAAAACTCATTGAGGATTTACAACCCACCGATCCGCAATACAAAAGACTGAAGGCAGTTCTCAAGCAATACCGTAAAAATATAGTAGCGGACACACTTCCCGATAGCATAAGACACAAGGTCGATCTGATCATACTTAACCTCGAGAGGCTGCGCTGGGATCCTCATTTGCAGGGTCGCGGCGACGAAATTGTTATCAATGTTCCGGAATACACAATGCGAGTCTACCGCGACGGAAAGGAACGTATGAAAATGCGCGTCGTACTGGGATCCGAGTACACGCCTACCCCCGTATTTCACGACACTTTGCAGTATATAGTATTTAATCCAACATGGGCCGTACCGAGAAGCATATTCGCAAAAGAATTTCTCCCGCGACTCATCGAGGACCCCGCGCATTACGATCCCGATCGGTTCATCTTCTACAAGAACGGCGAGCGGATCGATCCGCGCGATGAAAAATGGAGCTCCAACAAACTCGACACCTCAGCCTTTCGTGCGGTAGAAAATCCTGGCGAAAATAACGCGCTCGGTAAGGTAAAGTTTATGATGCCGAACGATCATGCGATCTACTTACACGACACACCTGCGAGCAGCCTCTTCAGCCGTAAGGAGCGCGCATTAAGTCATGGATGCATCCGTTTGGAGCACCCGGAAGAATTCGCACGCTATCTGTTAGCAGACCGGAAAGATTGGGATGACGACAGGATCCGCGAAGCGATGTCGGGGAAAACGCCTTCACAAGTTGAACTCGATAGACCTTTCCCCGTCTATATTATCTATCGAACGGTCTGGGTTGACGACGACAATGTGGCGCACTTCCGAGATGATATCTACGGGCACGACAAACGACAGCTTGCGCGCCTCATTCAAAATGGTGGCTAGGTTCCCTTGGTGATGAGTTCAACCGGTCGTTGATCCAGCGTGGCAAACAAACGCTCCGTCTTCAGGTAGTTCGAGGTGCGCAGGTAGTGATCATCGGGATAATATGTAAAAATGGCACTCCCCTCCTTGATAGCGTCAATCACCTCCTTGTTTAGCGCTGGCGGTAGCGCCGGGCATCCCTGACTGCGACCCAGCCTTCCGTAGCGACTGATCCAGTTCTCAGTCGCGTAGTCTGCGCCATGAATGACCACGGCGCGGCTCCGAATATTGCTATTAAACTTCTCCTCACGGCCGTCGAGACGCAGGCTGTAACCTTTGCTTCCGTAATAAGACTCCGCCGTTATATAAAAGCCGAGACTGCTTTGGTTTGAATGCGGAGTGTTTGAAAATATTGTCGCAAAGTTCTCTCCGGTATTGCGACCGTGAGCGACATACGTGTGATACCTGACACGGCGCTCGACGAGGTCGATTGTATAAAAACGTTTCTTTGTTCCCGGCAATTCGAAGTTGATGATAGTAAGGAGCCGGTCATTCGCCAATGCACCCTCTTGTACCAAACTAAAGTATCCAATCATCGCTTTACGGAAAATATCAAACTTCAGATCATAGCGGTCCAGACCAATACTGTCATAAAGAGCATGTACCACGTCATCAAAGTTCGATCTGGTTAGAACCGATACGTTGTTCGCGTTCGATCCCACCCGCACCGCGATGTCGGCCCGCCGATCCTTGCGGCTGTAGTCGGGCACAGGGAGCTTAACTGCCGGTACGTAGGACTCGAATGAAACGCCGAGAGCTCCAACAACAAGAGCTACTAAAAGTGGTTTACGCATGATACCCGAAATATTCAGTTGTAATTAACCCGAGGTGACACACAAAGATTCCAACGAATCCTTGAAAACAAAAGTATTTACCGTCGGTTGGGAGATTTTCTCGCTGATTTTGTGACGATGTAAACAATCCGACCGACAATCGTACCCGGTGGTTCTCCGTCGCCTGCTTCATCGACTCGTCGATCATGTAAGGTCGCTGCCAAAGTTCACCGATTTTAAGCAGATGAATCTGTGACCTTTATATCGATATGGCAGCCAAAAACATTCTACTTATCGCGGATTCGGACAGAAATGTGCATCCCCTCCTCGAATACCTTCTTGCCGACGCTATGCTCTTCGGGTGGCGCGTACGAGTCGGTGTACTGTTTGATCCGGAGACGTACAACAATCTGAAAGAAGCGGGATTCAACCAACTTGAGGTTACCGAGCTTAAAGACTTCAAAGAATGCGATCGCATGATTCGAAAAAATGATCTTGTGATTGCGATCGCACAAGATCACCAGCTTCTCGATATCGCAGACAGTTGCATTGCTCATCGCAAGACCCTCGTCTCCCCCTCTCGCCTGACGCGACAAATGGCGTTGAAAAAACAAGCGGCGAAAGAACGGGAAACGCTAATCCTTATGGACTGCGGCTTCTCGCCGGGACTCGATCACATCATTGCCAAGAAGGCCATCGACAACATTCGCGTCAAAGGAGGAATAATCTCATCCTTCAAGACCTACAGAGCAGCTGGTCTGACCGCTACTCCCGACCTTGCTTATCGGCTGATATATCGA
>JBIQJZ010000259.1:0-4728 GCA_044507115.1 Flammeovirgaceae bacterium
CCAGCGACGTGTTCCTCTTCGGCTCAAGCATGGGAATTATGCGCTGCTTCCGACGCGCAGCAAAAGCCACATACACCACCACCGTCACGAGCAGTAACCACCACGCATACTTGAGGCTGGGTTGTGCCAGGAGATAATAGAGCGGGCTGTTATAGGTGTTGTCAGACGTCGATAGCTTGCTGAACTCGTCCCAGATAATATCCCTTCCGTCCAGGTGCGAAAAGACTGTCGATACATAGTCCAATTTACTTTTGTCCACAAGAAAGTAGTTGGTAAACACCAACGGATTGGTATGCAAGAACAGATTTCCACGACCGACCGGCATCCGAAGGAAATTCACACGATGGTCGTCATAGTATCCCAGCGGTACGAGGGCCTCCGTCGCGCCACAAAAAACACCGCTATTAACGTAGCGCCACGGATAGTCTGACTCAACATCGACGAAGCGATAGGCGTACCGGAAACCTTCCGCTTTCTGAACCTTACCGTGATAAAAGTTCAGCTCAACTGACTTCAAGGATTCATAGTCGTAAACCAGCGGTCCATCGCACTCCATCTCATACAACAAACTCAAGAGCTCCTCGGGTGGCACGTACGACGCAATAAACGCATCGCCACCTTCATCCAGAAACCTTGCGAGAGCCTGCACGCTTGCCGAATCCAGATGGATACTCTGCCCGACAAACACGTAGTCCGTACGCGCCGCATCACTCACACTGTTGAGCAGGATTCGCAGGGGTTTCCTCGTATTCACTGTAAACACCTGATCATCACGGTACCCCTCCAGCAGCTTCTTTAACAGAAGAGTACCATAGGGCTGTTCGCTATCAGCCCGATAGCTCTCGTACCAGAGAAACCGTTTCTTGCCCTTACCCATCATTAATAACAAGAGCACACTGATACAGAGCACCGCCAGAACCGAGAATATGATCAGCCTGTTTTCTTTCATGCCACCTCGGATTTATTGACTTTCTCCAGAACATTCTCAAAACTGGAACGCATGACGTCAAATGCTTCCGGCATAACCTCCCGATCGCCATACCAGACAGATTCATATAACAGCGTCAAACCATTGATATCCTCAAACAAAAAGTTCCGGGAAAACACCTCATTCAAATAGTCTCTATTGGTCTTGTTCTTCCGCCAACTGACAATGCCCTTATCATCCAACTGCTTGAGAAGTCTGAGGTAGTACCATCTCACGGCTAACTTAAAATTTCCCTCTCGAATAGCGGATTGCAACATAGCGTTTATGTCCAGCTCCGCGATGTTCTCCACCGGTGCTTCCGGCTCAGGCTCAACTGGTCGCCTGGCAATCCTCTTGCGAAAAGGAATGGCCATGACAATAAAGTATAATAGGACACCGATCGCGACCGCCACAATAGCGTATGAAATAAATTTCAGCACCGTCCCCGACCAAGGAACTGAGAAATTCTCCGTCGGCAACGGTTCCGGCAATTCCTCGGAATAGTCGAACCCCTCGACGACCTTCTCCCACCTTTCTTGATCAAAAGGTCGTACAACGAGGTCGTCGTCCTGATACGTTCGGGTCGTTGCCAGATCAGGCGGCGATATGCCTGTTCGGTAAACGTCCTGAACAGCAACCGCATCCGACTCTTCTCCAGTTTGGGCCTGCAGGGTTGGCATAGCGGTCAGTAGAACAGCAAACAACACCAACCAGAATCTCATTTGGGCGAGACTTTTCTTGAATACTTCAGGGCCATCTGATCGATGCTTATCAACAAATGCTGCGCGGTATCTCTTTCACGCAGCGAATAGTAAAGGTAAGCTGCACTGCTCCCAAAGACAGGGAGAATAAGGTTGAATGCCAGCAGACGCAAAAAGATTTCAACGAATCTCGCTATCTCACGGCCCCACAGATCTGATTCAGCGAAATTCCATTGTAACGCTGTGAAGTTAAGGTACACGACAGGCGCCGAGATGATCACCAGGAACGAAAATGACAGCAACAGTAATGCCATGCCCAGTCCGAATGCAGACCAGCTGGTAACTCGCCAGGCGGTATTGAGGCCAGTGGGAAGCAGCACCCTTTCCGAATGTTGAATAAAGGAGATCATCAACAGCGGAAGCCAGAAGCAAAACAGCAAAATTCCACCCCAGTAGTCGAGCGCATAAATAAGATAATACCCCAATAGCATTACCACGAGCGTTTGCAAAAGCTGTCCGAACTGACCGCCCACACGCGAGTTGTGCCTGTACTCCGAATCCACCCAGACAAACACGCGGTGCAGGATCAGTGCGGTACCGACTGCGTTAATGACTACATACGGAAGTGTAGGCGTCTTCAACGCATAATAGATACTTTCCAAAAATCGCCAGAACACATCGGTTACAGGCAAAGCAAGCGTTCGGGCATCATTCAAAAAGAACTCGGCAATCGCCATTATAAACGTTACTGTGCAAACCCATTTAAACAGCTTGTTGAAGTGCTTCTTATAGAAAACAAATGAATCTTTGATGATCTCACCGTTATTCTTGACACGTGTATACGAAACACTCTCATCAATATCTGGAGGAAGTTTGGTCTCCTCAAGCGCCTGCGAAAATCCCATTCGCGATTTTCGCCAGGGGTAGACCACAAAGTAGCCGAGTATCCCAACCGCAGACGCCACAATCAGAAACAACCTGAGAATGTCGGGCATATCGGTGTACCGCGTCAGAAAACTTTCGATCATAGCCGCCAGTACAAAAATCGGAACGACTCCGATCATCAGCTTAAGAGATCGCAGGGCGCTCAATTGAAATGCCTGAAGCCGCGAGTAGCTGCCTGGAAATAACAAACCGCTTCCCAAGGTCAGCCCGGCTCCGCCTGCCAGAATAATGGACGAAATCTCCAGGGTACCGTGCAGCCAGATAGTAAGCGCAGATTCTGCAAATAGTCCGCGCTCGATAAAGAAAAATTGAAAACACCCGACCATGATGCCATTTGACAATAGGATTGCCAGCGTGCCGATCGAGCAGAATACGCCAAATACATACGTGCGAAACGCCACCATCAGGTTGTTCATCGTGATACCCAGAAACATCTCCGCCTGGTGCGCCTCCTTATAGACCGCCATCGGATCGCCTTTCTCAATATTCGCTTTGGTCATAGCGACATACCGCTCTCCAAGAATAGACGTCGCAAACTCCGGATCTTTTAGCGATGAAAATATGCCAATCCCCAGCGCAAGAACGAATACAAGTAACGATATCAACAATGGGCGGCGGCTCTGATAAACAAGCTGCGGCAACTCCTCTACCCAGAAGTGACTGAATGTATTCTTCTTGTAACCGTGCTGACGATAGATTATTGAAAAGTACTCCCGTGCAATTCGGTTGAGATACACTCTAACTGACCGGTTTGGGTAGTGCGTTCTTGAATAGGAAAGGTCGTCAATGACCTGGGTGAAGAGAGTACTCAGCTTCTCAGGGTCCTTCTCGGATTCCTTAAGCAGGTTTTCGGATTCCTGCCATTTTTCCCTATTTTGAGCAACAAAGCGCGTCTCCTTCATGACGACTAATAATAATGAAAATAATAGAAATCAAGACCACACAGAATGTGGTTTTGCAATACGAAGTCGCCGAACTCCGAGATCGAATTCTCGCGTTTCTGCTTGATCTAACAATTATCATCGCGGGTCTCCTGTTACTTTTTTTGGTCACCGAAAGCATTTCCAGCGGGACCACTCAAACCGTACTTAACTCGCTTCTCGTGTGCGCTGCCATGGGCTATTCGCTCGCGTTTGAAAACTTGAACAATGGACAGACACCGGGAAAAAAGGCATTGCGGATTCAGGTCATCAAAGCAACCAGTGGCCGGCCGGTCTTCGTAGACTACGCAGCGCGATGGGTATTCCGTCTCATCGACATTTATTTAACGTTAGGTGGCATCGCGTCCGTGATGATCACGTCATCATCACGAGGCCAGCGAATCGGCGACATTGTCGCGAATACCGCGGTGGTGAAACTATCAACCGCCGTCCACCTCACCCTTGCAGATATTCTCGCGATCCATTCGCAGAATGACTACACACCGGTGTTCATACAAGCCCGCCAACTCCTCGAGGAAGACGCTATTCTCATCAAGAACACATTGGATCGCGCTCGGAAATTCAGAAACGAGGCACACCACCGGGCCGTTGCCAATCTTGCCCGACAGGTAGCCGAGATACTTCGCTTAGACGCACCCATCCCGGACCATCAAAAATTTCTCGAAACGATTCTGCGGGACTACGTGATGCTAACACGCTGACGACAATTCACTGTCGCTCGAATCTGCCCGACTTCTCGAGAATTGAAAAGCGGAAAAGGATTGGACGCATTCTCTTTTCTCCCGGTACACCTTGCGTCGGCTTGGCTGCAGCACTGGTCATAATCGGACTGAGGCGGTCTTTCAACAATGCAAATGCGCGATTCTGCTGAGTTACCGTCTTGAGTTCTTCGTACTCACATTCAATTACGACACTACGCCAATTAGCGAGATTGTCAATCTGATCCACCTGGAAGCACACACGTGGGTTCTTCCGCATCATTAAAACCTTCTGTCCCACCCGGGAGTGAGCATAAATGTGAGTACCATCAAACACGTAAGCCACAGGCACGATATATGTCTTGCCAGCAACGTGACAGCCAATGCGCCCTACGACCTGGCTATACAGCACCTGATCAATTTGAGTCTCGTTTAGCGAACCAATCATTTCGACAGTTTTTCTAATATAAAATAAG
>JBIQJZ010000010.1:0-32476 GCA_044507115.1 Flammeovirgaceae bacterium
GATCAGGGAATTGCAGACCTCGCGACAGGCGAAGGCGCTTTTCCGGGATCTGACGATGTAATCTACGGGGGTGACACCGACCGATGGCGACAGTTTGCAAAGACGCTCAAACTGAAAATGTATAATCAGGTACGCCTTGTGCAGGACGTTTCAGCGGAAGTCAACGCCCTTATTGCCGAAGACGACCTCATGGAACCGGATGGTGACTTCGAACTGCGCTATGGAACGTCGGTTTCTCCCGATGACCGCAACCCCGCCTTTGTATTAGAATACACGCCGGGCAATAGGTTGACCTACGTAAGTCCGTATTTCTACGAAATCATGACCGGAAAGAGTGCCCTCAACACCGTGTTGTCGGGTATCAATGATCCGCGTGTTCCGTACTACTGGTTCAACCAGCTGACGAATCCGGCAAATGCCCAGAACCCGACGGAATACGCTGATGCCAATGGATTCATTTCGATATGGTTTGCTTCGCAGGGTGTTAATCAGGGGTGGCAGCAGGACCGGTCGCAGACAGTGCTTGGACTCTACCCGATTGGCGGGCGATACGATGATCTCCAGGGAGGCGAGGTTGGACTTGCGGGAGATCTTTCAGGACCGGGAAATGTGGCACAACGACTTCTTCCCTATTTCAGCCTGCAGTACATCAAGGCGGAGTTGATGCTCAATGTACCCGGAGTGACTGGAGATGCGCGTGATGCCTTCGAGGAGGCCATGTTCGCTTCCTTCGACAAGGTGAACGCGATCGCAGATGAGGCAGGGGTGCCATTAATTCCCGATGCCCAGATATCGTCGTATGTGGCCGATGTGCTTGATAGATACGATGCAGCGAACGACCTCGGAAAGCTCGAGTTGATTATGATGCAAAAATGGATTGCGAGTTTCGGCTTCGCGTTGGATGCTTATACTGATTATCGCCGAACAGGGTTCCCGATAATGTTTGATCCGAATACCGATCCGCTACCCTACACGATCACAAGTCGGGGGTATCCCGTTTCACTCGCGTATAATGCGCAGTCACTCACACTCAATAGGAATGCACCAAAGACACCGAAGTCTGTAACGACCGATCGTGTGTTCTGGGACCCCAACTGATTTGCAGCTTTAATTTTCTTGTATGAAACTGATCTGTTATTTAACAAGTATAGCTATCGCACTTATCGCCTGGTCATGCCGCGATGAGGATACCTATCCGATACCCGACATTACACGCAGTTCGATTCCGGTCTTTCAACAGAAGGATTCAGATACGGGCTTTATTGATATTTACAACCTGGATGACAGCTTTGTGTCATTCGACGTTGATCGCCTCGGATCCGAAGAAGTGAAAGATATCGATGTGTGGGTGCAGTTCAATAATTCCCAAACCGGAAAATCCGTCGTCGCAGAGTATGTTACAATTTCTGCATTCCCTTCTTCGCGGTTCGATCTAAATATCGACGACATTATAGCCTTATTTCCCGAAGAAGACGTCACCCGCGATACTATCAGTATCGGCGATTCCTTTATCATCGGCGGAAACGTGCGGCTGTCGGACGGCCGGTATCTCTCAGGAGGCTTTAGCCCAAGCGTTGCGGCAAACCATGCCGTGACCCTCACGTATCCGGTGACGTGCTCGTCCGACCTTTCTGGCACCTACGATCTGACATTGGTGTCGGGAGACAGCGGCGAGGACACGTTCATTCCCGATCAGACGATCGTGGAGATCTCTCCCGGCTATTATGAGATCTCCGAAATTACGATGGACCTTTTCCAGGACCAGATTCCGGGCGTAAAGTATCGCTTCCGCGAGCTTTGCGGAGCGATTACCGCTGATGCGGAGGCAAAGGATTATGGGAGTCTGATCGTCGTGCGTTTCAACGCTGGTAGCGGCGTGGACGAGGCGACAGGCGTTATCACCTTCGTTGTCGAATACGTGGCACCTAGTTGTTGCGGATTGCCGGGAATCAAAACAACGTTTATTGCAACGCCCAAATGATCATCAGTCGCTTGTGTTGATAGCCGCAGCCACTTTTTCGAGATCGTCGGGCGTGTCGATCGCGACGGTCTCGAAGGTGGTTTCCGCGGTCTTAATCCGAAATCCGTTCTCCACCCAGCGTAACTGTTCAAGCGCTTCGGCCTGTTCAAGCGACGATGGGGGTAGTTGCGTTATTTTTCTCAGTACCTCACGGGTGTATCCGTAGATGCCGATGTGTTGATAAAAGACGTGGTAGTTCAGCCAGTCGCCTTCGCCTGCGTTGCGCAGATATGGAATCGGATGCCGGCTGAAGTAGATAGCAAAGCCATCGTGGTCGATAACCACCTTTGGAGAGTTGGGACTCAGTAGGACCTCTTGTGTCGATATTTTTTTTACCAAGGTTGCCAATTCCGTCCGTTCATCTTTAAAGCAATCACAGACCAGTTCAATCTGTTTGGGATCGATGAACGGTTCGTCACCCTGAATATTCACAATTGCATCGCACGCCAGGTTGAGTTTATCCACAACCTCTGCACAACGATCCGTACCGCTCGGGTGGTCCGGTGAAGTCAGGCACACTTCCCCGCCGAAACGTTTCACCTCCTCCTCGATGGCGGGGTGATCGGTGGCGACGATCACGCCGGTCAGGGACTTCGATTGCGCTGCCTGTCGGTACACGCGTTCAATCATAGTAATCCCGCCGATTCTTGCAAGTGGCTTTCCAGGGAACCGGGTTGAAGCGTATCGCGCGGGTATGATTCCAAAAATCTTCTTCATGCTCAGGTTGCAGGTAGCGTTGCATTCAAAATTAGGACAATTCGGCGAATATTCTCCCATGGCGGGAATGAGGAAATTGGGACACAATCGGGGTCATTATCTGCCGGAAGCGTGTGGCATGCCCTTTTTTGTGTGCAGTCTCGGCAATGCTTCAAATGAAGGAGCTGATCGTGCTCCGGATTCCTTGGATGCTGAGGCTGCAAATACAAACTAAAATCTTTCAACTATGGAAAAGACTGGAAAAAGGAACGGGGGCGCGAAAAAGGCATCTTCGTCCATGCAACAGGAAAGCAATTCGATGCTTCGTGATCTGTTCGTCGAGGAACTTCGCGACATCTACTGGGCTGAAAAGCATCTGGTGAAGGCGCTACCTCGACTCGAAAAGGCGAGTTCGTCGGAAGAACTGGCGAATGCTTTTGCGGAGCATGAGGCCGTCACGCAGGAACAGGTCAGCCGACTCGAGCAGATTTTTGAGCTGCTGGGTGAAAAAGCCCGCGGCAAGAAATGCGAAGCAATGGAAGGCCTCGTGAAGGAAGCTGAATCAGTGATCGAGGATACCGAAGAGGGGTCGTGGACACGAGATGTCGCGCTGATCATTGCTGCGCAGAAAGTCGAGCACTATGAGATCGCGGCTTACGGTGGACTCGCCACCCTGGCGAAGACGATGGGAAAAACCGAGATCAAGGATTTGCTCGGACAAACACTAGACGAAGAGAAAGAGGCCGATGAGCTTCTAAGTCAACTCGCTGAGACGAACATCAATCAGTCTGCGAGCCACGAGGAAGCTTGAGGAAATCAGGAGTACTCGAGGAGTGGCCGACATAACAGTCGGCCATTTTTTTTCCGTCATAGGCAAAAAAAAAGCCGCTACCAAACGATAGCGACTTTAAACCCCACTAGCTAAAACCTGACTATAGAATATCTACTTATTGATCGTTGTCTTTGTCGTCGAATAGTGCTTCCAGTTCATTGCCCATCTGCCGGAATGCCGTCCCTACGTCATCTGACGTCTTGCGCGCAGCAACTTTAACATCTTTCCATGTAGCAGCACTGGCATTTTCGAGGTCATCCAAAGCCCGGTCAACACGCGTGCGCTCCGCGGTTAGCTTCCGGTTGGCTTCTTCCAAACCTGGGCGGTCTGGGTTGTTGTCACCAACCGCGCGGTCGATGCGATTGTCAATTTTTTTCAATTCACGGTCAATGTCGTTTCGCAGTTCGCGAAGGTCCTGCCGTAATTCATTTCTTTCCTCGCGAAACGATTCCTCTGAGATTGTTGAGTTTTCGCCGTCGCGGTCGTGATCACGCTGATTCGTGCAACCTGACAAAGAGAGCATAGCACTCGTTAGTAGTGCCAGTGCGAATATTCGGAATAGTGTCTTCATATGTTTGTTCTTTACGTGAGCCAGCGTGCAACATCGCCCGCTGGTCATGCTTCAATCTGTAAAATCCATGCCAGAACAGGTCATCTCATCGGCCAGCCCAGCAAACAGGATGCAGGCGCCGTAAACGCGCTTACGTTGGGGGAAAACTTCCCCAGACTGTTTCGGAAAGGCGGGTTTCGTCGTGTAATGCTGTTACTGTACAGGCATAGTTTTCGATTAGCCGTTAAGCGTCACAAAAACAAATAAGAAGATGAAAAAGCATAAAGCATCAACACCTCAATTGGGTGAGATCCCCTGGATGAAGGATCTGACTTCCTGCACGAAGCGAATGAAGGACGAAGGATATGAAGAAGATTTCCAAGTTAATGAGGAAGGCTTCCTGACCACATTTGATCGCACGAATCGGTTTGGTCCGGACGAGGTGAGTATTGTGTCATTTTACAGGTTCGAGGGACCGTCCGACCCCGGTGACAACATGATCCTATATGTAATTGAAACAAGCGATGGAACCAAAGGCACACTGGCCGACGGCTATGGTGCGTATGCAGACGAGCACGTGGCGGCGTTTATTGTTGAAGTTGAAAAAATACAAAAAGTGAAAGTCACCGATCTCCATGCGTAAGCTTTGGCTCGTACTTAAACAGACTTTCACCGAGTTCTTTGCAGACCGGGCAATTAAGCTCAGTGCATCGCTGTCGTATTACACCATTTTTTCGCTTGGACCTGTACTGTTGATTATCATTTCCCTTGCCGGTATCTTTTTTGGGAAAGACGCAGTTGAGGGTGAGATTTATACTCAGATTCAAGGTTTGGTCGGTAAGCAGGCGGCTATCCAGATTCAGGAGATCATCGGTAATATAGAAGAGTCGCAGATGAGCCGTAAAGGGGCTATCATCGGATTTGTCATCCTGTTCGTCGGTGCCACAGGTGTGTTTACTGAAATGCAGGACTCAATAAATTTTATCTGGTCCATAAAGACAAAACCAAAACGCGGAATTGTGAAGGTCCTCATCGACCGGGTGATGTCGTTCTCCCTCATCGTCAGCTTTGGTTTTATCTTAATGGTATCGCTTGGGATTCATGCGCTCGTGGATCTCATGTATTCAAAGCTGCGTCATTATTTCGCCGACGTTACCGTCATTGCGTTCCAGGTCTTGAATTACGCGATCCTTTTCGCCATTATCACATGTCTTTTTGCCATCATTTTTAAGGTGCTTCCCGACGCGAAGATACGTTGGAAGGATGCCTTTGTCGGGGCAGTCTTTACGGCCGTGCTATTCCTCATTGGCAAGTCGCTCATCGGCTTGTATCTGGGCAACTCCAATATCGGTGTCACATACGGTGCGGCGGCGTCGGTTGTAATTATTCTGCTATGGGTGTATTATACTTCAACCATTCTGTACTTCGGTGCTGAGTTTACGAAAGTGTATACGATGGAAATCGGGGGGGGTATGGTTCCTGAAAAAACTGCCGTTTTCATCGTCAAGAAGGAGGTTGAAGAACATACGCCGACCACCGATGAAGTTAAGACACTGGAGAAGAAACAGCAGCAAGCGGGTTAGCTTGGTGCCGATGCTCGTTCTAACTTGACTGCCTAAAAGCACCGCTGAGCAGTGACACCACCAGAGTGGCTAGGGAAAGATAGAAGATAATCTTCGCGATGTCCGAGGCTGCGGTGGCGATGTCGGAGTAGCCAAAGACAGCTGCAATAAATGTAATTACCAATAAGATAGTTGTCCAACGAAGCATAATAGAGGTCTTTAGGGTCTTTACTTTATTCCTTGTTATCCGCGCACTAATGCCGTGCCGCTCAAGGCAGAGATGTTGTATCTCCAACCTCAGAACATAGGCGCCGCGCTGACGGGGGCGCCGACCGGATCCCTTATACCATTCCCGGCGACATGCTTACAATCCATGTTTAAACGCCGCGGTGTGGAATTTCGTCTACATTGGCTTATCTTTATACGAGTAGAATGGGAAATCATTCTACAGCGCTCAACCGGGTGTTTATGTGTTAAGAAATTCAACAGTCTCATTATCAGATAATTAAAAATACTATGGTTGTTTCCTGAAAAATGGTTTAGAGGTTGCAACAAGCATTAACGTATCAACCGACCCTATTGTTTATGCTGTATCAGAACCTGACCCAAAAGCAACAGTTGAAGATTCATCCTCAGCATTTGCAAATGTTGCAACTCCTGCACCTTAATACAATTGAATTGGAGCAGCGCATTCAAAATGAACTTGAGGAAAATCCACTGATTGAGGAGAAGACCGATGATGATGCCTCGTTCGAGAACGCCGCGCAGGATTCGACGCAGGATTTCAAGGACTGGGAGGAGTATTGCTACGATGACATTCCTGATTACCGCACGGAAAATGCACAACATTTTCAGTCGCAAGCGCCACTGGAGAAGCCTCTGGTAGAGCAGGAGGATTTTCGTCGGGAGTTAAAGAACCAGCTAGCACTGCAGCGCGTATCGGAGGCCGAGATGGACATCGGCAATTTTGTAATTGATAGTCTGACGGACGAAGGATTTCTTGAATTTTCCTGCGAAAGTCTGGCGGATGATTACTCCATGAAATTCAGCCGTTGGATTGAACCCGATGCGGTACAGCGAATAGTCGCGGTCATTCAACAGCTCGAGCCGGTTGGTGTCGCGACGGGAAACATCAAGGAATGCCTGATGTTTCAGTTGAAGTCGATGGAATCCACACAGGAAGTCAAACTTGCAATATCCGTGCTGGAAAATTACTACCATGAATTGATGCACCGCAACTTTGAGAAGGTGATGAACGAACTCAAGATTGAGGAAGAGGATCTCAAAGACATCTTTCAATTATTAAGCACATTGAAGCTCAAGCCGGTGACGGCAGTAAGTGGGCACATGCCCCAAACGGAGACTATACTGCCGGACTTCATGTTGACACAGGACGATGATATCATGCACGTCAGCCTGACCCGGGAGAGATCGTCGAAACTGAGTATCAGTTCGTCCTGGAAGAAGATGGTATACGATACTGAAAAAAGCCAGACGGACAATCGCTCGAAGCAGTACCTCAAGAGTAAACTAAACGCAGCCGAGTGGTTTGTGAATGCAATTCGTCAGCGCGAGTCGACCATGCTAAAAGTGATGGAGGCCATCGTGCGGCTGCAGCACGATTATTTTCTCGAAGGGGATATCACCCGACTGAAACCCATGATTCTGAAAAACGTCGCGGACATGGTTGGTGTAGACATTTCAACAGTCTCGCGGATTACGTGTAACAAGTATGTGCAGACACATTTTGGAAATGTGTTGTTAAAGTCGTTGTTTACTGAAGGAATCGCCAATCACAAAGGAGAAGTGGTGAGCAACAAAGTTATCCAGAAGACGATTCAGGAGGTGATTCAGGCGGAGGATAAAAAATGTCCATATTCCGATCAACAACTGGTCAAAGTGCTCGCGAAACGCGGTTTCGAGATTGCTCGTCGTACCGTGACGAAGTACCGCGAACAACTGCACATTCCGGCAGCGCAGATGAGGGCATTCCTGGCTTGATCTCTGCCGCCGACGATTTGATTTTTAAATGTTTACACATACAGGCCCATGGAAAAAATACTAATCATTGATGATGATAAGGACCTTTGCTTTGTCTTGAAGCGATTTCTTTCAAAACATGGATTCGAAGTCATCGAAGCAACATCCGGAAGGGCAGCGCTGGAAATTTTGGAGAATGTTGAGCCAAACCTTATCCTGTGCGACTTCCGACTTGAGGACATGAGCGGAAGTTCAATCCTAAAAAAGATCAAGGAGAAGTATTCGAACGTCCCGGTAATCATCATTACGGGTTACAGTAACATCAAGACCGCAGTGGAAGTAATGAAACTCGGTGCAATGGATTATGTTACTAAGCCTTTGCTGCCGGATGAAATACTATTGACAATCCGAAAGGCTTTGAGTCAATCTTATGAAGAAAAGAATGAGTCCGGTCAGCCATCTGCGGATGCGGATGATGATTCGCTGAACAATGAGAAAGTGGCGATGGCGAAGCGATATGCGCCGGAACCTGGTGGCTACATCTTTGGCGACAGCCCTGACTTCAAGAATATCCTCAACCAGATCGATCTCGTTGCACCAACAAATTATAGTGTTATTATCTACGGTGAAAGCGGTAGTGGAAAAGAGGTAATTGCGCAGGAAATACACAAACGCAGCAGGCGAAATAGCAAGCCGTTTGTGGCGATTGATTGCGGTACATTGTCACGCGAATTGGCTGGAAGTGAATTGTTTGGTCACGAAAAAGGGTCGTTCACCGGCGCGGTAGGGCAGAAGATTGGAAGCTTTGAAGTGGCAAATGGTGGTACTATTTTTCTCGACGAGATTTCGAATCTGCCCTACGACGTCCAGGTAACGCTGCTTCGGGTTGTTCAGGAACGCAAGATGCGTCGGGTCGGAGGAATAAAGGATATTGATCTGGACGTTCGCATAATTGTGGCAAGTAACAAGAGACTGTGGGATGCGGCTCGTACCGGACATTTCCGGGAAGACCTTTATCATCGGTTCAATGAGTTTCAAATCACAGTACCTCCACTGCGCGATCGCGTAAGAGATATTATGGTATTCGCCAATCATTTTCTCAGTCAAACGAATAGAGAACTCGGAAAGAATGTCAAGCGGTTTTCCCCTGAAGTCGAGGATGTCTTTCAGAAATACGTATGGCACGGCAATCTTCGTGAATTGAAGAACGTCGTGAAGCGAGCGACTCTGATGGCGGATAGTAGTGTGATAGACATTAAGAGCATTCCCTTCGAGCTGGTCAACTACCGGAAACTGCAGTTTGAGAACGCGGGAGAGCAGCCGCCGGTAGCGCCGGCACGGGAGGCGACGAGCGTCAGTACGCCGGTTACTACTCCCGTTCGTGAACCTGGCTTGAAGAGTGTCAGCATTGATGCTGAGTATGAGTGGATACTGGAAACACTGAAGAAGGTTGATTTCAACAAGAGCAAGGCAGCGAAACTTCTTAAAATCGACCGGAAGACGTTGTACAACAAGATCAAGCAATACAAGGACCTGAATAATCAGGAGTCGTAGCCACAATGTGATGTCAGTAAGACGAGATTGCGAAGATGGAGTGACTACGTTGATGTTTTTGCGAGCAAATACACTGGACGTATTGAAAACCCGAGACGAACTTGAAACAACACGCGAACTGCTCGAGGAAACAGAAGAACTCTTGCAATTTGGCAGTTGGACCTGGGAAGTCGGCACCAATTCGGTGAAATGGACTTCAGGCTTGTACGCGATTTTAGACTACGAGAAGCAGCATCGCGAGGAAAAGGCTGATGTGGGGAGCTATATTGATCACGTCCTGGAAGACTATCAACCTGCGTTTCGCGCGGCACTGGAGGATGCACTTCGGAACAAGACTGATTTTGAACTGGAATACTTGGTGCGGACTCGCGCTGGAACACTAAAAAACATTTCAACAAAGGGAAAGGTTGTTCGAGATGATGACGGCGAGGTTTTGAAAATTCTCTGCATCAACCGGGATATCACTGAGTTGCGCACTTTCGAGAAGGAAAAGGAACTAAGTATTCGCGAATTGAACCGTTCTAACAAGGATCTTGAGGAGTTCGCCTACATTGCATCCCACGACCTTCAGGAACCGTTGAGGAAGATCTCTATGTTTACTGAACGATTGCAGGCAAAGTACGACAAGTCATTTGATCAGGAGGGTCAGCTCTTTATTGAGCGAATACTGGCGTCGGCGGCTAATATGAGGACGCTGATCGATAATTTGCTGGACTTTTCGCGCGCGAACAGGCGGTCATACACATATGAACAAGTCGACCTTTGGTCTGTACTCGAGGGTGTTACCTCAGAGCTTGAATTAAAAGTTGAAGAAGCCAAGGCGGCCATAACGATTACGGGTACCTTGCCGACCGTTTCCGCGAGTGAGTCTGAAATGAAGCAATTGTTTGCAAATCTTCTTTCGAATGCTCTGAAATTTCGAAAACATGACTCGCCGGCAAGAATAGAAATACACGGAGGTAAAGTTTCCCGGCAGGAAGTGCGGGAGTTGGGTCTTCCTGGTGCCATTCCGTTTGTCAGGATAGAGGTCCGGGACAACGGCATCGGATTCGAGCCAGAGTACTCTGACAGGATCTTCCAGATTTTTCAACGGCTCAACGGAAAGTCCGAGTATCCTGGGTCCGGGATTGGCCTGGCGATTTGTAAAAAGATAGTTGAAAAGCACGGCGGTCTGATATTCGCCGAAAGCGAGGTCGATGTGGGCTCAGTGTTTACCGTGATATTGCCGGAGAATCGGATGTAAGATGGCGACTTCAACTCAGCCCGTACGGATTCTGATTGTCGACGATGATGAAGATGATTTTATTCTGACAAGCGGTTTTATCAATACCATTGAAGATAAAACATTTGAGATCCAGTGGTGCTATAGTTATAAGGCGGCGCTGGATCATATTGCTTCCAAACATTTTCACCTCTATTTTGTCGACTACCGTCTCGGGGCTAAGACCGGTATCGATCTGCTCGCAGAAGCGATGAACATGCACTGTGAAGAACCGATTATCCTTCTGACGGGTAAAGGTAACTCAGCGGTGGATCAACAGGCCATGCGGATGGGTGCTGTTGACTATTTGGTCAAATCTGAACTCACACCTGAAAAACTGGAACGCTGTATTCGATACTCCCTCGAGCGCGCAGCTTCTACCAAGGCGCTCCGGGCAAATGAAAGGAAATATCGCAGCATTTTCGAAAAGTCTAAGGAAGCCGTTTTTACCACTGACCTTTCCCTCGTCTTTAAGGATGTCAACGCTGCGATGGTCAACCTGGTTGGCGTGGAGCGAAACCAGTTAACCCGGCATGCGTTGTATCATTTTATAGAAAGTGAAAATATGCGAACTGCCATCCGTAGTCGCCTCGCGAAAACCGGTGTGGTGAACGACTTGGAAGTGGAGGTAATGCATACGAAGGGCAAGCGTCGAAATTGTATTTTGTACTTGTCGATCGAACTTGACAGTAACAATAGTCGGTATGTACAAGGAATCCTTCACGACATCACTAACCAGAAAAAGACGGAGCGGGCGACGCTACTTGCGGAAAAGCTCGCAGCCACCGGCCGCCTCGTTCGAACCCTTGCGCACGAGGTCAGAAATCCCCTGAGCAACATCCACATGTCTCTTGAGCAATTGAGTTCGCTGACCAGCGAAGAAGAGAAGATTTATATCGACATTATCGATAGGAACGGAAAGAGGATAAACGATCTGATTACCGAGCTATTGACATCGTCGAAACCTACTGAGATGGTGTTTGACCGCATTGTTCTGCAAAACACGGTCGACGAAACGATCAATATCGCCCTGGATAGACTTACCTTAAAGCAAATCAAACTGAAGGTCAACTATCCAGAATTTCCATGCTACGTGCGCGCTGACAAGGAAAAACTCAAAATCGCGCTGCTCAATATCATTATCAATGCTATTGAAGCGATAGAGGATGTGGACGGAGAATTGGTCATTGCAATTGCACCAAGCGACGAATATTACAGTCTTGAGATTAGTGACAATGGCTGCGGGATCCCGCAAGAGAATCTTTCGAAACTTTTCGAGCCCTATTTTACCTCTAAGCGCAATGGGATTGGCCTTGGTCTGGCGTCTACTCTCAACATCCTTCAGGCTCATAACGCCGCGATCGAAGTGAAGTCGAAAGTTGGCGCAGGAACCTCCTTTATTATCAGTTTTACGCAGGCATAGACTTATTTTTCCGCAACGGGTCCGTCGTCTTCTGGTGCATTGGTTACTTTCTCTTGTTCATCCTGGTTTGTTATCTCAGCTTCACCCGGGATTGGCTGATTCCGATGAGGTAATGGCAAACCTTCCTCGCGCTCGTCAGCAGTTCGCTCCGGTTCTGCTGGTTGCCCTTTCTTTCTGTCGGTATTTTCTGACGCGGGCACATCCCGGTGAGGTCGTTTCTTTGGTGGTTCAGGCTTCATGATCATCGAAATTTCAGAACCCGGCAGAGGCGTTGGAAGACGCCCCAGCCGGGTTTGATTGTCTGACGGATGTTTTTTACACGCGTTCCTTGATGTTGTTTACACGGCTTTCAGCCTCCGATACCCGTTTGGACGTTTCGGTTGATACCTTGTCCTTCAGCGTATTTAGTTGCTCCTTGCCCTGTGCCAGCAGGTCGCTCAGTTGATGTGTCCAATCTCCGGTTGCGTCCGTGATCTTCTTGCGCAGTTCACTGCCTTTTTCTGGCGCCACCAGCATGCCAATTATCGCGCCGACTGCTGCAGCACCCATGACAGCCAGGATTGTTTTGCTTGTTGAGTTCATAATAAGTGGTTTTATGTTATTCCAAGTGACAGTACAAAAAAACTGTTCCCTGAAGTCGCTTTCGTCCGGTGTAGATGTAATTCTACGTCGAAGATAAAGAGTGGTACCACGATTGAAGTTTCAAAAGAAGTTGCCTGGTTATTGTTTAAATGATAATTTCACACGATGTCCCGAAAAAAGATCGTGATTATCGACGACGAAGAGGATCTCTGTCAGCTGATGAAAACCTACTTTCATGAGCTGAATCATGATGTATATCTCGCGAACACACTGACTTCGGGTTTGAATCTGATCCGGGAGGTCTCGCCTGATGTGGTGTTTATCGACAACAATTTACCGGATGGACTGGGTTGGGAAAAGATGTCCTTTCTTCTTGAAGAATTTCCCACGTGCAAGATTAACCTGATCAGCGCTTATAAATACCTACCCCCTGACCTCAACTTGCCGAATAATGGCGAGGTGAACATACTTGAGAAACCGCTGAGGCTGGGAACGCTCAAAGATTATATCTGATTCTTCCTGATCATTCAGCTGTTTTTTTCCCGCTTCCTGGCAAGACGTTTTTGTCGCCTGAGTTCGCGTCGGGAGGGTTGATCATCATTTTTGACTTCCGGTTTGTCGTCCTTCGACGCTTTGTCCAGGTTATAAGCTGACTTGATGCCCGAGACTAGCGACTTCGACCATAGGTTGAATATGGACCTGGAACGATCGCGTTCGAAATCAATGGTACCTGTCCGCTTTTCTTCGGGCAAATCCTTTGTCATGTTCTTCCTGAAGACGAAGGTGTTGATCATGAATGTCTTAAAGTTGTCGATTTCCCGTTCCTCGCTGCTTGCTGGGTCCTTGAAGGTAGCTAGTTTGAGATTTTCGTAGTTCAGCTCGAGCTGGCCGTCAGAGCGGAACTCGTTAAATGTAAACTCGAACAGCAGCGCGTTCATCTGCCCCGATTCGACCGATAGCTGGGTGGAAGGAGTAAGAATCGCGTTCAGCTTGGGGAGGTGAAAGTTCCGGATCGACCCTTTGAGTGAGGAGCGCCTGGATGGATCTGATGGAAATGTAACATAAACGTTAACGTCCCCTTGACCGAATAACTTCGCGCGTGCCCGGAGTGTTGCGTCACCGGCAGTATTGGATATGTTTCCAACGACTGCATTGAGGTCGGCGAAGAAGATACCACCGGGCTCGGAGGTCCCGGCAGCGAATTCCTCGTATTGCACAAAACTATCTGAAACTTTGACAGAGTCCATTGTCAACCGAAAGGGTAGGCGCTGAATCAATGTCATTGGAAGAAGTTTTTCGCGAATGACAAAGGGGTAACGCTTGTCGCGGAAGATCTTGATCTGAAACTGTACTTCCATTAGTGCTACCTTCAGATTCAGCGAATCGGGAACGGAAACTGAGAGGCCACTGGCGAGCAGCGATGGAACCGAACATTCGAATCGATCCACTTCGTTCCCCCGCCTCCGTCCAAACTCCAGCCTCCCGTATGCCGGAATGACTCTAATGGAATCGGCGCGAAATAGGTTCTTCGTCGCATCCCATTCGGCCCGCAGAGCACGGAAACTGTAGAAGTCCGCAGGGGAAGTGATGTCGACACTATCGAGTCGGATACTGGAAAAGGTGTGCAGCAGTGGTTTGTCTGCGGAGAAGTCCACGTTCAAGCTTCTTACCAGCAGGTGACTTCTTGCTGCTACAATAGTGTCGCAGCTTGCGCTGTCGGCATAGAGGAGGTCGATATGTCGTATGTCGATGACATCTGCTAGCAATTTGAATTCGCTGTCGCCTTCGGCAGCGGAATCCGGTAGCAGTTGAGACGCTTGGTTGAGTACCACTCGCAGGGTATCGAAACGTATTGCATCCACCGACAGAGTTTTTTTCAGGATTAGTCTAGTCAACCCAATCCCTTCAGCTCGTATGTTTCCAACAAAGATGTGCTCTGGGCGTAGACAAGTGGAATCGGGAACGGCCCGGCTCAGTGTGAGGTTGTCGATGTCAATGGCTTTTTCAAGCCAATCGATCCGCATCGAATCGTACTTTATCTGGAATCCATTGAAGTTGGTGGACTGAATCCGGTTCTTCAGTTCCATGCCAAGTTTATCTAAAAGCTGAACCCTGATCCAGATAAGAGCGGTGATAATCACCACTCCGACGATGAAAAACAGCATGTACCGGTTTCTGCTCCGCCGCATAGCGTCTTTTTAACCGGATATCTAAAAGATAATGCCACGTAGAAATGTTTCCACCATAGGGAGGCTATTGGCTCCGCACCGGTAGCGAAATGGTGAAAATCGACCCTTCGTCAATTTTTCCCATCGCCGAAATGTACCCGTTATGTTGTTCTACAATCTTCTTACACAGGGCCAGACCGATTCCTGTTCCCTGGAACTCCGAACTGTGGTGAAGGCGTTTGAACATCCCAAATATCTCTTCCGCATACTTCTGGTCGAATCCGATGCCGTTGTCCGCGATGTAGATTCGACAGTACTTTGGGCCATCCTCCCGCCTGGTGGTGCTGTTGAGTTGCGCACTGATCTCGGAGGTTATCCTGACCACCGGACTTGCATTCCTTTTTGAATACTTCAGCGCATTTCCGATCAAATTGTGAAAAAGCGGTTTCATCAGGGTAGGATTGACGATGAGCGCTGGTAGTTTATCAACTACAACCCGTCCATTCTTCATTCTGATCTCTTCTTCCAGCTCTGTAACAACCTCATCAATCAATACATTCATGTCTGTATACACAAAGGAATCGCCATCGATGGAGATTTTCGAGAAAGTGAGGATATCGGTGATGAGGTTTTGCATCCGTTCGGCCGCCTTGTGGATACGCTGGATATTTGTACGACCGTCTTCGTCGAGTGCATGGTGGTATTTAGTGGAGAGGCGGTCGCTGAACATGCGGATTTTCCGGAGCGGTTCCTGCAGGTCGTGAGAAGCCATAAAGGCGAATCGGTCGAGTTCCTTGTTGGCTTGCTCAAGACTTGCGATATTTTCCAGCAGCTGCCGATTAAGGTGTTTGACCTTCTCTTCGCTGGCTTTGCGTTCCTTGATTTCCATTTCAAGGCTTCGGTTAATGGCGACCAGTCGCTGCTCCTGAGCAAGCAGTTGTCGATTCTTCCGGTAGAGATCGATGAGAACCGAGACTTTAGCGCGTAGAACTTCCGGCTTTATCGGCTTGTAGATATAGTCGATCGCGCCGGCCTGGTAGCCTCGATAAAGATTTGCATCGCCGAAGTTGTTTGCGGTTATGAAAATGATTGGAATGTGCTTGAGTTTGTCACGCGCATAGATGAGCGAAGCAGTTTCGAAACCGTTAAGGTTCGGCATCTTAACATCCATGAGGATAAGCGCAAAATCGACTTCACGCAACAGAATCTTGAGTGCTTCCCGCCCGGAGTTTGCCTTGACAAAGCGATACGCATCCGGCTCGAAAATCGTTTCGATTGCCAGCAAATTGTCTTCCCTGTCGTCTACTAATAGAATCTTCGGATGCATCTCCCTATTTAAAGAACCATAGCCTCATTAGCGAAAGCAGCTGGTCGATCTTCACCGGTTTCGTGATGTAGTCTGACGCACCCGCCTCAATACATTTTTGCCGGTCCCCCTTCATCGCTTTCGCTGTCACGGCGATGATGGGAAGGGTATTGTTCTTGTGCTCCCTTCGGATCCGTTGAGTCGTCTCGTAGCCGTCCATTTCAGGCATCATGATGTCCATCAGCACCATGTCGATCCGGGGGTTTTCTCCGAGTATCTGTATCGCTTCCTGCCCGCTTTCCGCCGTGATCACGTTGATGTTGAACCGCTCGAATACAGTCGTAAGAGCGAACAAGTTGCGGACGTCGTCATCAACGATCAACACGTTCTTGCCCGTCAGAATATCTTCCCTGTTGCGGATGTTCTCGATTATTCGCTGCTTGCCAGGTGTGAGATCCCGGTGCGGAATGTGGAGTTGTGTAACGACCTCTTCGAGCAAGTGCTCGATCGAATTGATGCCTTTCAGGAGGATCGAGTTCGAAACCTGGTTGATCTGATGTAATTCCCGCTGATTGAAGTCTTTAGCTGAATAGACAACAACGGGAGTCAGATCGCCTTTGACATCTTTCATTTTTTGCAGCAGTTCGACGCCTGAAACATCCGGTAACGAATAATCGACGACAATGCAGTCGAATGATTTTTCTCCTATTTTTTCAAGCGCGTCGCGACCGGTCGAAGCGATTTCGATCTCGAGTCGATCGTCGGAGAGCATTTTTGCGATTTGAGATGAGTCGATCTCGTTATCTTCGACGACCAACACGGCGTGGTTTTGCTCGTCAGTGAATGTCTTGATGTCGTCGAAGAGGCCGTCTATCACTTCATTGCTCATCGGCTTGAGGATGAAGCTCCGTGCCCCGCGTTTCAGGGCGAGCGTACGGTTTTCTTCGCCGGAAATGACATAGATCGGAATATGACGATAGTTCAGATCGTTTCGCAAGAGATCGATCACCTTCCACCCGCTTGTGTCGGGCAGTTTTACATCCAGCGTAATCGCGATAGGAGTGAAGCGGTTAATGAAGTCGAAAACTTCGAGGTAGTTGGTCGCGACCACCGCCTTCAGGTGTTTGTCATGGGCTTTCCCGATCAATATCCGACTGAAATACAGATCGTCTTCGACTATTAGAAGCACCTGGTCCGACGGTTGGATATTATTCCGGTCATCCCCCGCCTCATTGACGAGTTCGCTGACGATGTCGAGATTCCTGTTCTCGACACCTTCTTTCGTAATGTGCAGGTTTGTGAGGAGACTAGTGAATTTCTCACGATCACTTTCGAATTCGAGATGTCGAATTGCACGCATGCTATCACGCGTACCAGTGGAGGTCATCGTCATGCTATCAGTCGGCAGGTAGAGTGTGAACGTGCTTCCTTGGCCCGGAGTGCTTTCAAGCTCAATCGTTCCTCCGAGCAACTCCGCAAGCCCGCGACTGATCGAAAGACCCAGGCCGGTTCCGCCGTATTTACGGCTGGTAGATCCTTCCGCTTGTTGGAACGCTTCGAATATTATCAGCTGTTTCTCCTCTGGGATACCGATCCCGGTATCGCTGATTGCGAATCCGATAACCCGCTTGGCCGTATTGAGCGAGGGAGTGGATTTCCATCCACCCTTAGCTTCGAAGATCCTCAGACTTACGCCACCTTTTTCAGTGAACTTAAATGCGTTCGACAACAGGTTTTTCAGGATCTGATTAAGCCGTTGAATATCGGTGTCCATAGTTGCCGGCAGAGCGTCCGCTGAGTTAACGTTGAATCGCAGGTTTCGCGCTTCCGAGATAGGACGGAATGTTGTCTCTACGAAAGATGCCACTTCGCTGAGATGGACGGGGGCGATGTTGGTGGAGATGAAGCCTGATTCGATCTTCGATAGATCCAGGATGTCGTTGATCAATTGGACGAGGTCATCACCGCAAGAGTGAATGGTTTTGGCATACCGAACCTGTTTCTCCGAAAGGTTCCCTTCCGCATTTTCGTACAGTTGCTGGGCGAGGATCAATAGACTATTCAGCGGCGTGCGAAGTTCGTGAGACATGTTCGCGAGGAACTCGGACTTATACTTGGATGTCAACTGCAGCTGCGCTGCTTTTTCTTCAAGCGATCTTCGGGCTTCTTCGACCTCCTTGTTCTTCTCTTCGACTTCCTCTTTTTGTTTTACCAGCAACAGCGCTTTGTCTTGTAGTTCGTCATTGGTGCGGCGCAATTCTTCCTGCTGTATTTTCAACTCGCTTGCCAGTGACTGCGACTGGATCAGCAGGCTTTCCGTCCGGGTGTTTGCCTCGATCGTGTTTAAGACAATACCGATCGACTCTGTCACCTGGTCCAGGAAGTCGAGGTGCGTCTGACTGAAGGCCTCGAGAGAGGCTAGTTCGATGACGGCTTTGACGTTGCTTTCAAATAGTACCGGAAGGATCACCACGTTTGACGGTCTCGCTTTTCCGAGTCCGGATGTTACTTTGATGTAGTTCCCCGGAATATTCGACAACAACATGCGTTCTTTCTCAAGTGCACATTGCCCCACGAGCCCCTCGCCGACGTTGAATTCGTGCACTGCGCTTCGTTCAGCCTTGTAGGCATAACCAGCATAGAGCGAAAGTTTTGCTGGCGCGTTCTTGTCTTGTTGTCGAAGAATGTAGAATGCACCGTAGTGGGCATTGACGACCTGGGCAAGTTCTGAGAGAATGCGAGTAGTTACGGCGTTGATATCCTTCTGGCCCTGGAGCATTTGCGTGAACTTGGCCAGGTTTGATTTGAGCCAGTCGGTCTCCTGATTCCTGAGCGTGGTGGCGCGCAGGTTCGCGATCATCTGGTTGATTGTGTCCTTTAGCGCTTCCACTTCACCCTTGGCCTCCACGCGGATCGTGCGGGTCAGGTCACCTTTCGTCACCGCGGAGGCGACTTCTGAAATGGAGCGTACCTGAGTGGTGAGATTTTGCGCGAGCTGGTTCACGTTTTCGGTGAGGTTCTTCCAGATTCCCGAAGCCCCAGGTACGTGCGCCTGCCCGCCGAGTCGGCCGTCGACGCCAACTTCGCGAGCAACCGTTGTCACCTGATCCGCGAACACCGCCAGCGTGTCGATCATTTCATTGATCGTTTCCGTGAGCTGCGCGACTTCACCCTTCGCGTTGATTGAAAGCTTTTGCCGGAGATCACCGGTGGCCACTGATGTCACGACTTTGGCGATACCACGCACCTGGCTTGTGAGGTTTGTAGCCATCATGTTCACGGAGTCAGTCAGGTCTTTCCATGTCCCCGCCACACCTTTTACCTCGGCCTGTCCACCCAATTTACCTTCTGTACCAACCTCCCGGGCCACGCGTGTTACTTCAAATGCGAACGAGTTCAACTGCTCGACCATCGTGTTGATCGTGTTCTTCAATTCGAGGATCTCTCCCTTCACGTCGATGGCCACGGTCTTCGACAAGTCGCCGGACGCAACTGCTTTGGTCACCTGTGCTATGTTTCGAACCTGGTCGGTGAGGTTACCTGTCATCTTATTCACGGAGTCCGTAAGGTCCTTCCACGTTCCTGCGACGCCCGGTACGAAGGCCTGGCCTCCGAGTTTCCCGTCCGTACCAACCTCCCGGGCTACACGCGTCACTTCAGATGCAAATGCCCGGAGCTGATCCACCATCGTGTTGAGTGTTTCCTTCAACTGGAGGATTTCTCCGCGCACGTCGACGGTGATTTTCTTTGAAAGGTCGCCATTCGCAACGGCGATCGCCACATCCGCGATGTTCCGCACTTGGGCAGTCAGGTTTCCGGCCATCTGGTTGACCGAATCAGTAAGATCTTTCCATGTACCGGCAACTCCAGGTACACTTGCCTGTCCGCCGAGTTTCCCTTCCGTACCTACTTCGCGCGCCACGCGTGTTACCTCGGAGGCGAAGCCGCGCAACTGGTCCACCATGGTGTTGATCGTGTTCTTCAGTTCAAGAATCTCGCCCTGGACGTCAACCGTGATCTTGCGCGACAAGTCGCCATTCGCCACGGCTGTGGTTACTTCAGCAATATTTCGCACCTGGGACGTGAGGTTGGATGCCATCTTATTGACCGAGTCGGTGAGATCTTTCCAGGTACCAGCGACACCCGGAACATCCGCCTGCCCACCGAGCTGTCCTTCTGAACCCACTTCCCGGGCTACACGCGTCACCTCCGAACCGAACGAGTTGAGTTGATCCACCATCGTGTTAATGGTATTCTTCAGCTCAAGAATTTCACCTTTGACATCCACCGTAATCTTGCGAGACAAGTCACCGTTTGCTACCGCGGTTGTTACCTCCGCAATGTTTCGCACCTGAGAAGTCAGGTTCCCCGCCATCTTGTTTACAGAATCGGTGAGATCCTTCCACGTACCGCCGACACCTGGTACGTCCGCCTGTCCGCCGAGCATTCCCTCAGACCCGACTTCCCGCGCCACACGGGTAACCTCAGAAGCGAAGGAGTTAAGCTGGTCTACCATCGTATTGATGGTGTCTTTCAACTCGAGAATTTCACCCTTAACATCCATCGTGATCTTGCGCGACAAATCTCCTTTTGCCACGGCCGTCGTAACCTGCGCGATGTTCCGAACCTGGCCAGTGAGGTTGGATGCCATCTGGTTAACAGAATCGGTAAGATCTTTCCATACCCCACCGACACCCTCTACCGTAGCCTGTCCACCGAGCTTCCCTTCGGAGCCGACCTCTCTTGCTACACGCGTTACTTCCGACGCGAAGGAGTTTAACTGGTCAACCATCGTATTGATGGTGTCTTTCAATTCGAGGATCTCGCCTTTCACGTCAACCGTGATCTTGCGCGACAGGTCTCCGCGGGCCATGGCGGTGGTCACTTGCGCGATGTTTCGCACCTGGCCGGTGAGGTTGGAAGCCATCAGGTTAACGGAATCGGTGAGGTCTTTCCATACACCCCCGACCCCCTTCACAGTAGCTTGTCCGCCGAGTTTTCCTTCGGAACCCACTTCCCGAGCTACGCGTGTCACCTCCGAAGAGAATGAGTTGAGCTGATCCACCATGGTGTTGATGGTGTTCTTCAATTCGAGAATTTCACCCTTTACATCTACCGTGATCTTCTTGGAAAGATCTCCTTTCGCGACGGCGGTCGTTACTTCAGCGATGTTCCGCACCTGACCGGTGAGGTTGGAAGCCATCTGGTTGACCGAGTCGGTGAGATTCTTCCAGGTCCCACCCACACCTTTTACGTGCGCCTGTCCGCCGAGTTTTCCTTCGGTACCCACTTCAAGCGCCACACGTGTCACCTCCGAAGAGAATGAGTTCAGTTGGTCCACCATGGTGTTAATGGTATTCTTGAGTTCGAGAATTTCCCCCTTAACATCCACCGTAATTTTTTTTGACAGATCGCCTTTCGCCACGGCGGTAGTAACCTCCGCGATGTTTCGCACCTGGGCCGTCAGGTTGCTCCCCATCTGGTTTACGGAGTCGGTGAGATCTTTCCACACTCCGGCTACGCCTTGCACTTTCGCTTGTCCACCGAGTTTTCCTTCAGAACCCACTTCCCGCGCCACACGCGTTACCTCCATGGAAAACAAATTCAACTGTTTCACCATGTCGTTCACTTCGTGAGCGATCTGCGCAAATTCACCTTGAAGGGCGTGGCCGCCAATTTCCTGAGGCATTGAATGAGACAGATTCCCTTTCGCAACCGAACTGATGACCCCAGCGATTTCGATCGTAGGGTGAACGAGGTCCGAGATTAGATTATTCAGTGACTCGACGCCGCGGCCCCAGGACCCGCGCGCATTGGCGACTTCGATCCTGCGGTTTAGTCTCCCTTGCTTTCCGATGATCTCCCCGGCTCTCGTGAACTCGAGAATCATCCGTTCGTTGAGTTCGATGAGTTCGTTTACGGCGTCACAAATCTTTCCGTCGAGCCCGACCTGATCGTACGGCATTCGCGCAGAAAAATTGCCATTCTTTATTTCAGTGAGGACGCGCAGGAGTCGTCGGTGCCCGGCACTGCCATTCAGGTGCTCCACGCTGCCATTCGTGGGATCTGACCGTTCGGCGCCCGGGTTCTTCGGAAGTACAGTCACCGCTTCACCGTCAATCGGGTTAGGTACGTTTTGTTTTGATGCTGAGGACGAGCGAGTCGTTTTCTTTCTCATAATGATTATTGGTAGACAATGCGTTCGATCGGCAAGAATACCCAGTACATCACGTCTATCAGCCGCTATTTCGATGAAAGCACGAAGGGTAAACTTGCAAAAAAAATCATGCCCGTCCCGACAGCGCGCCGGGCGAGGTATTAAGGGGGGTTATTAGCGAGGTGAAACCTGCGGATAGAATTCGACTAACTACAACTTGTCCGGCGGGCATTTGCAACTCGAAAAAGTTGTATTGACAAATGCAGGGTTTCGCGCGGTAAAAGTTCCGAAAAAATCAGCGTTCTTTCTGTATTTTATGGTTATTTTTCTATTATTAACCATTCAACAAGTAATCATACACACATGGCCAAATCGCAGGACGCCCGAAAAGAAACGAAAAAGAAACCAACAAAGACGTTGAAGGAGAAACGCGCGGAAAAACGTGACAAAAAAGCAGGCAAAGGCTACTAACAGTCGCTGGAGATGACCAGCGCAAAGGCACCGATATTGCTGATCGAGGATGATGCTGACGACGCTGAACTGACTTTTTACGCGTTGCGTAAGCGCCGTATTGCTGCGCCGATTGTGCATATTAATGACGGCGAGAAGGCGCTGGCGTATCTCTTTGGTACCCAACCTCGGCCAGTCCTGGTACTTCTCGATTTGAAAATGCCGCGGGTAGACGGTCTCGATATCTTACAGAGACTCAAGGAAGACCCGTCCAAACGATCAATCCCCGTTGTGGCGTTGATATCTTTTCTCGGGGGAAAAAATTACGTCGAGGCTTCCGGTGTTCAGGCTGACGGATACATTGTCAAGCCGGTTGACTTTAAACAATTTTCTGCGACCATCGACCAGCTTGGCTTGCGAAGCCAGGTCATGGACGAGGATGGGGTTTCGGGTTAGGACGATTCCAGCAACTCATTCCGGTAACGCGCCAGGATCGTTGATTTAGACAAGAACCCAACGTATATCCCTTGGTCGACGACCGGAATATTCCACGATTTAGTTTCTTCAAACTTGTTCAGAACCTGATGTAGGTTTTCATCGGATCGGATGACCGCTGCGGGAGGGGTCATCAGTTCGCGAACAGTGGTTGAGTCGCTGCGTGCAGTATCGAAGATTACATTTCGAATAGTATCCAGATGTACAAGCCCCACGAGCTTCTTGTCAACGTCGACAACTGGGAAAATATTGCGTTTTGATTTTGCGATGACACTGATAAGCGTCGGAAGTGTGTCGTCCGGAGTCACCGTTGAGAAATTGGTCTCAATCAGATCCCGGAGGTCGATCTTGCTGAGGAGGAATTTGTCGCGCGTGTCAATACTGCCTCGCAACATAGCAGCCAGCTTCTTCGAATCCATTGAAAGCGGCTCGACGAGATGCGTAACGGTGAGGCTGAGGGCGGATACAATCATCAACGGTATCATTAGCTCATATCCCCCGGTGATCTCGGCGATCAGGAAGATTGCCGTCAATGGCGCGTAGAAGATACCACTAAGAATCCCGGCCATCGCAACGAGCGTAAAATTGCTTTCCGGTATGCGGGCAAAACCTAGTAAGTTCACAACCCTGGCAAACACGTAACCCACATACGCGCCGACAAACAGTGCCGGCGCGAAGTTTCCTCCATTCCCTCCACTTCCAAACGTAATGGCGGCAGCGACAGGTTTGATAAAGATTAGCAGTCCAAGCAAAATAAGATGTTCACCATTTTGTCCGAGAAGCGGAAGGAGAATACTGCTTTGGAAAAGATGCTCTGGCCGCAGTTCCGCCAGATTGATAATGGTACTATACCCTTCGCCGAACAACGGCGGGAACAGCAACAGGATCACGAAGAGCATCAAGCCGCCGACCACTGCTCGCGTCCACCGGTTCTCTACCTGGTGGACGCGGTGCTCCACCCACGTAAAGGTTCGTGTGTAGTAGAGGGAGATCAGTCCGGCAAATATGCCTAGGAGTATGTACCAGAGAACATTATGGGGGTCGAAGGGCTGTTGAAGTGAGAAGGACAATGTGATCCCCTCCTTGAGAATGATATTCGACAGCAACGCTCCGGAAGCTGCTGAAATGATCAGCGGGATGAATGCTGCGGAAGAGACCTCTGCCAGCAGCACTTCGATTGCGAAGAGCACTCCGGCGATGGGTGCATTAAAGGCAGCTGCGATCCCCGCGGATGCTCCACAGGCGAGTAGGATTGTTCGCTCCTTATAGCTCAGCCTATACGTTGTACCGAAGTTTGCTCCGATAGCAGACCCGGTACTGACCATCGGGGATTCAAGCCCCATCGATCCGCCAAAGCCTACCGTTAATGCACTGGTGATCATATGCGAGTATGTGCTGCTAGGAGGAAGCTTACTGGATCGCTTTGTGATTGAATAGACAATATCGGGACTACCTTTTGCCAGTTTGCCATTCAGGAAATACCGGATGTAGAACACCGTCAAGAGAATTCCGATCATTGGAAAAAGTGCGAACAAAAAGAACTCATCGTAGTTGTGCGAGTAGAAGCTAACGAGTTCGCCTATCGTGTGAACCAGGTATTTTACCGCAACGGCGGCTAATCCGGACGTCAGGCCTACCAGGATGCTGGATAGTATGAGGAATTGCCTGGCGGATAGCTTTCCCGCGAGAAACGAAATTGGCTTTTTAAAAAGGTTGTGAAGTATTTCGAGCATGCCGAGGTCGCCAGAGAGAGTAAATATAGATGATTTTGGAACGATGACACCCTGTCGTTGTAAGTGTATTAGCGACTTTTTGAGGTGCAAATGGCTCCTTTTGTAAATAGTTTCCTATTTTGTGGGCGATGTGGCACGACCCTCCGGTGAATTCAGTTCACCAGCCACTGCTGTATTACCTTAAACCTGAACCGTGGACATTACGACCTTATTCGGCGCTGAGAAGATATCGTTGCATGAAGTTGACAGCATCCAGAAGAGCGCGCCGGATCTCATCATTTGGGCGGCGCCCGTTATGTTCTTCTTTGTGCTTGTTGAGTATGCAGTCTCATATTTTCAGAATCGCAAATACTATGAGAAACGCGAGACGTTTGGCTCCATTTGGGTCGGGATCGGAAATGTACTGATTGGTGCGGCTCTCAAGCTTGTCATTTTCACCATTCTGGTCTGGGTGTATAATCTTATACCTTGGAGGATGGCGCTCAACTGGTGGAT
Source organism: Flammeovirgaceae bacterium (assembly GCA_044507115.1). Classification (GTDB taxonomy): domain Bacteria; phylum Bacteroidota; class Bacteroidia; order Cytophagales; family Cyclobacteriaceae; genus Chryseosolibacter. The sequence goes on from JBIQJZ010000010.1 coordinate 25,265, forward strand.
GTTCATCCCTTGCTACATCCTGTTTGATTTTTGCAGTTACTGGGCTCACAATATCTCACATCGCCAGCGCTTTTGGTGGGCGACTCACGTGGCGCACCATTCGGGTGAGTACTATAACCTGACCGTTTCGTTCAGGTTGAGTTGGGTCCAGTACATCAAGATTATTTTCTTCCTGCCTGTTTCACTGTTAGGTTTCCATCCGGTGATCATTTTCGTAACAAACCAGATAGCGGTTCTTTTTCAGTTCTGGGTCCATACGGAGTACATCCGAAAGCTGCATCCGGTGATCGAGTACGTGTTTGCGACTCCCTCCAATCACCGCGTTCACCATGGCTCACAAGAAAAATATATCAATAAGAACTATGGTGCCACCTTCATAATCTGGGATCGGATTTTTGGCACGTTTCAGGAGGAAGACGAACAGGTTGAATACGGATTGACACACAACATTGAGCACAAGGGAAACCCCTTCCACATAAACTTTCACGAATACGCCGATATGTGGCGCGATGTGAAATCCACTCGCAGCTGGCGGAAAAAGCTGTTCTTCGTGTTTGGTGATCCGGGAAAGATCGCCGCGTATAAGAAGGCTCAGCAGGCCGAGCTAGCGAGGAAGGCTGCCTAATTTGTGGCTTGCTCGTGCCGCAACAACTTGTAGTCCGCGTAGAAGGTTCCGAACGGAACGACGCTGGCGATCCACAACACAAGCACACGCTTCCAACTCCAGTCGTACTGGAACTTCGCAAGCGCCGATAGTCCGATATAGAGCACGAACAGCACACCGTGTGCCATGCCGACCACGGAAACCATTTGCGGTTTCCCGGCCATGTACTTCAACGGCATGGCTATTGCCAACAGAATGATAAACGATAATCCTTCAATAATGCCCGTTACGCGCAGGCGACCCAATGTGCTTGATAGTTCCATGCTAATTAGAATAGTCTCCAGTTTTTCAGTTGTTCAAAAAAATGTCCGATCGACGCTGGTTCCACTACAATACAGAAAATCAGGCCGAAAAGTGCGCCGTAAAGGTGGGCGTCGTGATTGATATTGTCATTCGCCTTTCGCCCTTGGTACCAGGAGAAGAAGATATACAATGCACCCATGATGAACCCGGGCATGCAGATAAACACATACAGGCAGATATCAGACAGTGGCTGAAAGATGATATAGGCGAACACGACTGCGGAGACGCCTCCCGACGCACCCAGCGAATTATACCCCGGGTTGTGACGGTGTTTCAAATATGTGGGAATGTCGGACACCACAATCGCGAGAAAATACAACGCGATGAAGTATAAGCCGCCAACCGGTCCGAATAGCGCACCAAACAGCCGCTCGATTGCCGTTCCGAAAAAGAAGAACGAGAACATGTTCCACAAAAGGTGCGCGTAATCCTTGTGAATGAATCCGGAAGTGAGAAAACGGTAGTACTGTCGGTGTCGCTGTGTGTAGTACGGATTCATCATCAGCCCCGACATGAGGGAAGGTGAATTGAATGCATAGAAGCTGACGAGCGCAGTAATGCCGATCAGGACGTAGGTGATATACAAGGAGAAATGGAGTTAATCAGGCGCAAAAATAGGCAATTTTTTTGGGTCGGTGGCCACTACCCACGACTCACTTCCTCACCTGAATTTCCCTACCTTTAATTATGAAACCCATTCACACCCTCTTCCTGGCCGGGGCGCTTTTTTCATGTCGTCCGAATGATGTGCCACCCCCGGAACCGGTCTTACCTGTCCCGTCCGCCGCCCAGTTGCGCTGGCATGAAATGGAAATGAATGCCTTCATACACTTTACCATTAATACGTTTACGGATCTTGAATGGGGTTACGGCAACGAGGATCCCGCGCTGTTCAATCCCCCTGAAGTGGATGCGGACCAATGGATACGCATTTTCAAAGAAACCGGCTTCAAAGGCGCGATCCTGACCTGCAAGCATCACGATGGATTCTGTTTGTGGCCGAGTCAGTATACCGATCACGACGTTTCGCGGAGTCCCTGGCGCAATGGACAGGGTGACGTGGTTAGGGAAGTTGCTGATGCCTGTCGTCGTCACGGTCTCGAATTCGGCGTTTATCTGTCTCCCTGGGACAGGAATCACCCGGAGTATGGACGCGAGGCCTACATCGAGTACTACCGCAATCAGCTCAAGGAAATATTTCAAAACTACGGCCCGATCTTCGAAATGTGGTTCGATGGCGCGAACGGGGGGACTGGTCACTACGGCGGCGCGGATGAGCGGCGCACGATTGAGGGGCGAACTTACTACGACTGGCCCGCAACACTCGACATTGTGCGAGGCATGGAGCCCGAGGTGATATTTTTCAGCGATGCCGGTCCGGGGGTTCGCTGGGTTGGAAATGAACGCGGGATTGCCGGCGAAACGAACTGGAACACAATTACACCGGACACGCTATACGCGGGCCAGCCTGGAATTACGGAGTTATTGAATACAGGTCATCCGGACGGAACTCACTGGATTCCAGCAGAGGTGGATGTTTCCATTCGGCCGGGATGGTTCTACCACGCCAGGGAAGATTCCCTGGTGAAGTCTCCAGAGGCGCTCCTGGATATCTACCTCACGTCGGTAGGCCGCGGTTCCACGTTGCTCTTGAATGTCCCACCAGACAAAACCGGCAGGATCAATCAACGAGATGTCGATGCATTGAGTGGGTTTCGAAAGTTACTCGACGAGACCTTTGCCGACAACCTCGCCCGCGGGGCAAACTTGTCTGCGAGCGAGTACCGCGGCAAGAGCCGACGTTTTCACCCGGAGAATGCAACCGATAGTGACAAGGAAACGTATTGGGCAACTGACGACGAGACGACGACCGGCTACCTCGAGATCGACCTGGGGTCCGCGAAAGAGGTCAGCTACGTTCTCATTCAGGAATACATCTCGCTCGGTCAGCGTGTGCAGACCTTCACAGTTGAGGGATGGCACGATGGTGACTGGACCACACTCGCATCGGCGACCACGATTGGTTATAAAAGAATACTGGAGCTTGAACCAGTTACGATCGATCGCATAAGGATACGAATCACAGACGCAAAGGCGAGCCCGGTCATCTCAAACGTTGAACTGTATTAAGAAAGGGGTCAGAGTGACACGCCTCTCTTCCATGGGATGAAGTCGTCCTGATTGAGGAGTTGCGCCTTCGTTTTCTTCCGTCCGCTGGCAACCTCTATGATGAGATCCAGAATGCCTTCGCCACATTGTTCAATCGTCTTGTTCCCCGATATGACCTCGCCGCAATCCACGTCGATGATGTCAGGCATGCGCTTAGCCAGTGCGGTGTTGGATGCTACCTTAATGACGGGCACAACCGGGTTGCCTGTGGGCGTACCAAGGCCAGTGGTGAAGAGCATGACATTGGCGCCCGATCCTGCCATAGCAGTTGTACTTTCCACGTCATTACCAGGGGTGCAAAGTAAAGTCAATCCGGGACGTCTGACGTATTCGGTATAATCAAGTACATCGGAAACCGGCGATGTACCACCTTTCTTCGCTGCTCCCGCAGATTTCATCGCGTCGGTGATCAAGCCGTCTTTGATGTTACCCGGGGAAGGATTCATGTCGAAACCTGATCCCACAGCTTCCGCTGCTCTTGCATACGCGCGCATCAGTTCAATGAAGCGATTCGCAGTCTCATCGTCGACGCAGCGGTTGATCAATTCCTGCTCGACGCCACAAAGTTCGGGAAACTCCGAAAGGATCGACGACCCGCCAAGAGCTGCGACCAGGTCGGAGGCATGTCCGATTGCGGGATTGGCGGAGATTCCGGAGAATCCATCCGAACCACCACATTCGAGTCCGACGACAAGTTTTGTCAGCGGTGCGGGTTTGCGTTCGTTCTTATTGACTTCTACCAGCTGCAGAAACGTTTGGCGGATTGCTTTCGTCAGCAATGCCTGCTCCGTTCCTTCCTTTTGTTGTTCCAGGATGACAAGAGGTTTAGAGAATGCCGGGTTGAGTTTGTGCAGCTTTTCTTTCAGGATACTAACTTCAGCGTTCTGGCAACCCAGGCTGAGGACAGTCGCACCTGCGACGTTGGGATTGTTGATATATCCCGCGAAAAGTGCACAGAGTGCTTCCGAATCCTGGCGCGTACCGCCACAGCCGCCTTCGTGCGTGAGGAACTTGATTCCATCAATATTCTTGAAAATTCGTGCGCGATTCTCCGTTGCTTCGGGTGTAAAGGGATGAGATTCGACAGCTCCAAGGTTGCCTTCCTGGTACAGGGTTACAAGCTCTCGTACAAAGTTTTGGTACATCTCCGGCTTGGAGTAGCCAAGTGTTTCCTCAAAGGCGTGGCGAATAGCCAGCACGTTCCGGTTTTCGCAAAATACCATTGGGATAACTACCCAGTAGTTAGCAGTGCCGACCTGACCATCATCGCGATGGTAGCCCAGGAACGTCTTCTCCTTCCAGCGGGAGACGTTGGGCGGGGTCCACGTGAAATCACGGGTCCGCTCGGAGAAAGATGATGCGGTATGTTTTACATTCCCGGTGTTGATAGACCCACCGGCGACAATGGGTTGCACAGCTTTGCCGACCAGCACCCCGTACATAATGATTTCGGAATTCGCCGGCATGGCGTTCATGACGAATTTGTGTTTCGCGGGGATATTCTCTGCCAAGGTTGTTGAACTTCCGTTATAGGAAACTTGCTCCCCGGCCTTGAGGTCGGCCAGGGCGACATATACATTGTCAGACGGATGAATCTTCAGAATTTTAGTTGACATGTCTTATATTAAAATGGGAGGCTAAATTACAGCTTTTTTGGGTGATTATGTTTTATATAAAAGGATTGTTTAGGATACTTGCCGGCTGAGAATTTTTGGCAAATAGCCTTACCTTCAAACCTCGATTGAGTTCAAAATCTGATGAGTAAAGAAAAAGTTGTGACCTTCGGAGAGATAATGCTCCGGTTCTCCACGCGGGGGTTTGCGCGTTTTACGCAAGCGACTGCGTTCGACATCACCTACGCAGGTGCTGAAGCCAACGTCGCCGTGTCACTTTCGCGCTTTGGCATTCCGGCGGCTCATGTAACGCGTTTTCCGCAGAATGACCTGGGCGCTGCCGCGACCGAGACCTTAAAGCGCCACGGCGTAGATACGCGCTGGATCCAGTACGGCGACGAACGTATGGGCTTGTATTTCCTCGAGAATGGTTCTATGCAGCGCGCCTCGCGCATTATTTACGATCGCTTCGACTCCGCATTCGCGCACATCAAACCCGGTGTAACGGACTGGGAGGAGGTGCTGAAAGAAGCTGGATGGTTTCACTGGACGGGTATTACGCCCGCGATTTCGCAGGGCGCAGCTGATGTGTGCCTGGAGGCGCTCAAAGCCGCGAAAAAGCTGGGTGTGAGGGTATCGGGTGACATCAATTACCGCCGCAACCTGTGGCAGTACGGAAAGACCGCGCTGGATATCATGCCGGAACTTATCCGATACTGCGATGTTGTGATTGCAGGGGTGACCGACATGGAGAATTGCGCAGAGATTTCGGGTGCATCGTTTGAGGAAGCATGTCAGAATTTTGTCCGGAAGTTTGGGAACGTCCGGGCTGTTGCCACCACTGAACGGGTTTCCGTCAGCTCTTCGCACAACCGGATTTCCGCGACGCTGTGGAATGGGAAACTTCTGAAGTCGAAGGAATTTGATCTCACCCATATCGTCGACCGTGTAGGTTCCGGCGATGCCTTTATGGCCGGACTGATCTATGGGTTGCTCACCGGAGGGGAGGATCAGCATGCGCTTGAGTTTGCAACCGCGGCGTGCGCCCTCAAGCATTCAATTGAGGGGGATAGCAACCTCGCGACGGTGGAGGAGGTCGAAGCACTCGTCCGCGGACAGAATGTTGGAAAATTACTGAGATAAACATGGCATTTACGAAAGATCAGATCGTCCGCGTGATGCGCGATACCGGGGTAGTTCCTCTCTTTACGCATGAAGATGCGGCGGAAGCCCTTCTTGTTGTGGAGGCAGCCTACCGCGGCGGCGTACGGACATTCGAGTTTACCAACCGCCGTCCGAATTCATTCGACGTTTTTTCCCATATCGTTCGCGAGCGGAACAGGTTTCCGGATCTGATGCTGGGTATTGGAACCGTAATGGATGGCCCGACTACCCAGAAGTTCATCGACGCTGGAGCTGACTTTATTATTTCGCCGATTCTAAAGCTTGAGATGGCTGAGGTATGCAACCGCAATAACGTTGCTTGGATTCCCGGTGCGGCGACACTGACAGAAATCGTTACGGCCAGAGATAACGGAGCCGCCGTGATAAAGGTGTTTCCCGGCAGCGTTCTCGGTCCCGGATTTGTGTCGTCTATCATGCCTGTTGTACCTGACCTGCGTCTGATGATCACCGGAGGGGTAGAACCGACGAAGGAGAATCTCTCCGGGTGGTTCAAAGCAGGGGCAATGTGCGTCGGGTTGGGCTCGCAACTCTTCACAAAAGACATTCTCCAAAACCGCAATTGGGATGCGCTCTCGGAAAAGGTGGAATCAACACTAAAAGTGGTCTCCGAAATCAGAGGCTGACACCGTTAATTGCGCTACCCTCGTTTCCATCTGGTGCCTTTCAGGTAGTAGTTCAGCATTTCTTCGTATTCCTGTGTGAACGTCATTTTTCTGTGATGCTCCGCCTGATTCAGGATATATCTGCATACCTGTGGTACGTCAGACTTTGAGACCGAAAAAGCAGCGCAGCTTTGTTGCCAATCAAAGTGAGTTCGGAGGAATCCGCTGTTGTTGATAAAGAGTTGGCTACTATCAGCGACTATAGTGGCCAGTTTCTCTTCCGAAATCCGTGGGGACCTGCTGACGAGTAAGTGCGCGTGATCCGGATTCACCCAGATGGAGTACATTTTCGATTCTTGTTTTGTTACGATTCCGGTGATGTATTTTTCTATTCGGACTCTGTGTTCTTCCGGTATAACAGGTTGGCGGTCGGCTGTTGTCATTACGAAATGTGTATAGCAGTTAAAAAAGTCTACTCTCATATTTGATATTTATTTGGTGAGCACCGTAATGATAGAATTGGGAGACTGATTCGGGAAATATTCAGCCACCGGAGCAGCATTTTTTCTGGTTAGTTTGTCTATTTGATGTCCGGAAATCCTGAACTTCTCTCATTCTATAATTAGGTTGATCAGGTTACGGAGGGTCTATGGCATACGTGAGCTATTGAGGTTGA
>JBIQJZ010000011.1:0-32372 GCA_044507115.1 Flammeovirgaceae bacterium
CAAGTCAGTTGCTCTACCAGCTGAGCTAAGGAGGCGAATGAGGCTGCAAAATTAGCTTAAGCACCGATTCCTCCAAATAATTGCCGGATTCTTTTCGAAAAATGACAACTGCCTACGACTCTGGTACAATGTCGCGCTCTTTCCGCGAGCGCCGCTTGCGGTCAGTCTTGATACTGCTGTCGAACGGTATCCGGAATTGATAACCGATGTCGCTAGCCCGGGAATCCTCCAGAACATCCAGTCCGTAGCGGATCTTCAGCGGATCATCATACACAAAGGTGCCGAACAGCCTGTCCCATACCGAAAAAATGCTCCCGTAGTTAGTGTCAGTCCACGGCCGCTCATAGTGGTGATGAAACTTGTGCATGTTCGGGGTAACAAAGACATAGCTCAGCGGTTTATCAAGCCATCGCGGCAGCGCAATATTGCTGTGAGTAAAATACGTGAAGAAGACGGTGCAGATGCGGTAGAAAAAATAGAACGCGATCGGGGCACCCGTGATCACCACAGCTATCAACGCAAAGACTTCCCGCAACGCGAAGTCTCCAGGGTGATGCCGGGTGCCCGAAGTCGCATCCAGGTGGGTGTCGCTGTGATGTATCATGTGAAGCTTCCACATCCACGGTATCCGGTGCAACAGCACATGCACAAAATACTGGGCGATCAATTCGAAGATCAACACCGCCAGCAGAAGTTCTATCCACACGGGGAGCTCGATCACGTACAGGAGTCCGAATTCTTCGCGGCGCAGCCATTCGAATACACCTACGGTGGCGATACCGAATATGCCGTTGATCGCCATCGTTGTTGCCAGGAATACGGAGTTCACGCCAGCGTGGCGCATCTTGTTGTAGCCAAACCGAAACAGCGGAATACTGCCTTCGAGTATCCAACAGAATATCAGACACACAAGCACCCACCCTGCACGCTGCCACAGCGGCATGGTTTCAAAAATATTGAGAAACGATTCCATATTGGCTACAACTGTGCAATCCGCTACCCCGACGCAACGGGGGTTCTACCGGATCGACACCGGCACTTCAACATTTTCCCACCGGAGCACGAATCCTTTGTCATTGACGACATAGGCGAGCCGCTCCGTCAGGTCAATACGCTTCGGTTTGACTTTCACCTGCAAGGCATCCTGATCTGGTTCGCGTGAGCTGGCACCCCCTCGCTTGGTTCCCCACTGGCCGGTCTGCTTGTTAAAAATCACTGTCCATTCTTTCTCGCCAGGGATGGCGTAGATGCTGTACTTCCCGGCAGGAAGCACTTTCCCTTCTACCTTGATATCTTTGTCGGTGCTGAAAATAGTCGCCTCATTTGCGCCGGCACGCCACACTTCACCATACGCGTGCATGTCAGGAAAAATCTTCCGGTTCTTGACAGCGGGACTGCTGTAGTCAATGGTGATGTTTGCACCGTTGACCTTCCCGGTAGCTTGGGCCGGGGGACTCGCGCGATTCGCCTTGTCGCCTTGTGCCATTACCGCCGTGGCCATAGCAAGCAAGACCACCGGCAGCAGATAAGTTCTCATGTTTGTTTTCATAGATATACAGTTTGGGTTATTCAGGAGCTTTTGAAAGACGCTCGCGCAGGATATTGCACGAGTTCAACATAACTCTAATTAGGAATTTTTTGGGGACTTTGCAACATCCCACCCGCCGCATATCCAGCGCCGCGGTCAGGTCTTCTTCAGCTCGTCGTATTCCTGTGACTCAAGGACTTCCGGAACGTTCGTTTCCTGGTCGCGCGAGGTTATACGCTTCGAAATGGTCCGCGTTTCCATCAATCCATCCTCAAGCGGCTGACAGAGGGCATGCACGTCTTCCTTCGTAAGATTGGGATTGAGCCAGTCACGCTCGTATTCGCGTGGGATAATCACGGGCATGCGCCGCTTCGAGTTGTGGATTAGCCGCATCGTCTCATTCGCCTGTGTCGTGAGCACCGTGTACGAGTAGTAGCGTTCGTCGGTAGCGCGATTCATCCATCGCGAGTACAATCCGCCGATCGAAAAGATCGGCTGTGTCTTCAGATGAATATAGTAGGGAATTTTCTTCTTGCCTTTCTCATCCATCCAGCGCCACTCGAAAAATCCGGTGCAGGGAATCAGGCAACGTTTGCCTTCATTTGCCGCATCGCGATAAGCGGGTTTCTCGAACATCTCCTCGCTGATACAATTTAATGTGGAGGTCCGAAGCCGCAACGCCGAAGGTTCGTCCTTTACCCAGAATGGAACGAGACCCCACCGGAACAACTGAATCTCCGAGGGCTTGCCAGCAGTTATGACCGGGCCGGGTTGAAAGTCGAAGCCGTTCTCATGAAACTTGACGGTATACAACTCTTCCACCAGTTTGGAATACGTGGAGGAATAGTACTCGATGAGTTCCTCGTACTTGGCGGTGAGTGATTTGTGATAGCACATACTTCGGCATTCAGTCTGTCCGGCACTTTAAAAATGCACAAAACTTTGGAAACAAACCGGGATCATGCTCGGGAGAGCACGCGAAATGGAAACAAAAGAATTGCGCCGACTACCTTGAAGACGATGTCTATCGTCAGTCCGACGATCCTGAATGGCAACAGCAGCAACCAGAGGATGGGATACAGAAAGAGGACGGCCAGCGCCAGCGGCCAGCAGATCACCAATAAAACACACCAGAGAAGCAAACTCAGAAACAGATTCATCAATGACTTTTTTTACAAGCAGCTTCAGATGCTGCCGTCAGCCACTACGCAAAACGGCTGCCAATTTTTCAAAGACTTCTAATGGCATAGAATGCGGGAACGACGGGTGACGCAGGAACACCACCGGACAATCAGGTGTTCACACCCGTACATCTGGCATGTGGTGATCACTTCATCACAAATCCTGGAAGCGGTTTCAGGTGCACCTTCCTAAATTCCACTTCGGAACCTTCAGCTTGCAGCGCGATGTTACCTTCACTCGCGGTGCAGTCCATTCCGTGATTTACAAAGTCGCCGTTGACCCACACTTTGATGCTGTTACCGACGCACTCGATCACCATCGTGTTCCATTCTCCTACGGCGTTCTCAGATCCATCCGTGAGATTCAAAATTCGTCTCCCCTTCCCTTCTGTGATTCCCCACTTCTCCTTTGGGCCACGGCGTGTTTCCATATCCGGTACCGTAATATCTTCAACGATGCACCAGAAGTCGCCGGCGTTCTGATGCATCATCTGGACCTCGATCGACTTTGGGAACATCTTGTAAAGCGCCCGGGGTGTCGAGGCATGCACGAGCACACCACAGTTTCCAGGTGTCGCCGCAAAGCGGTATTCAACTTCTAGGCGATAGTTGCTAAAGATCTTGTCGGTGATGACGTGACCGCGCGGCGTGCCCATACTTACCAGCATCCCGTTGCGCACCAGAAACGGACTCGCAACTGTTGAACTAGTGTCCATTTCAGGAACATCGATGTGCCACCCGGAAAGGTCGGTGCCGTTGAACAGATTGATCGGTTTAGAGTCAGACGGCCGACTGCTCGCGCAAGCCAGCAGAATAAAGGCGACAGCTGCGGACAGGATGAAGCTTTTCATAGTTTCCGGATTGATTGCTCCTGCAAAATATCGAATCCCTGGAAAATCACAGCATTCAATATCCTGGCTTCAATTGACCCTGATACTGCGCCTTAAACTTCTTGAATCTCGGTATGGATACACGCACCACGTAGGGAACGTTGGGATTGTGATGTATGTAATCCTGGTGATAACCCTCCGCGCGGTAAAACTTGTCGAGTTCCCGGATTTCCGTAACGATCGGATCGGTGAACAATGACTGAAACTTCGCAATTGCTGCCTCGGCGATTGCCCGCTCGGCGTCGTTTTGGTGAAACAGGATGGAACGATAGGACGATCCGACGTCGGGACCTTGCCGATTCGCGGTTGTAGGGTCATGGGAGAGAAAAAAGACTTCGACCAGCTCGTCGAAAGAGATGGCCCCGGGGTCGTAATACACTAGTACAGACTCGGCATGACCCGTCGTTTCCGTGTTGACCAATTCATATGTCGGGTTTGCCACATTTCCGCCCGCGTACCCGGAAATAGCTGAGTCCACGCCGACCACCGCCTCAAAAATATGCTCAGTGCACCAAAAACAACCACTTGCAAAGGCGGCTACCGCCTTGCCGTCTGGGGGATCGAGAGAAACCAATCGCACAGAGGCGTCCGGAGCCGTGGTTCCGGATGGTCCGCATGCCAGTAAAACTATTGGAATCACCAGGACAACGAGTGCTTTCATTGGCATGGCTTAAAGTTACGGATATTCCCTGTCTTGCGGCTCATCGAGACAACGGTACATTCGGTTGGCACGTTTTTTTTATATTGATATAGATTTTGAAGATTTTTCGGCCTGGCCTGAAGAGTTGGTAATTCAACCTATCTTTAATGGGCATGACATACTGGGCGGCCGGGCCGCAAAGCGAGTGCGCATGAGTCGCTGACGACTTGTGCGATTAGCCATAACCTGATTTGTCCAATGTTTGCAAATAATATTAATCAAACGAGCACGGAGAATCCATTGAGATTCTATTACGACCAATTGAAAGATTTACCGATCGCCATTTATACATGCGACGCAGCCGGCTATGTCACGGAATTTAACGAGTCAGCTGCAGCTTTGTGGGGCAACCGTCCTGCGCCTGGAACAATTCGCTGGTGCGGTGCCTGGAAGATGTATGATACCGCTGGAATTCTTCTCTCTCCCGAGGCAGCGCCCATTGCGCGCACGTTCGCCACAGGGAGCTCGATCTCGGGAGAGGAAGTCATTCTCGAACGACCCGACGGATCGCGGTCTCACGTGATCCCTCATCCAAGTCTCATATACGATGAACACGGTGCGGTCACCGGTGCGATTAATATACTCACTGACATCACAGCCCAACGGGAACACTCTTCCTTGCGTGAAGAGAATGAGGACCTCAGACGCGTTGCAGACCAGCTGCGGAGAAGCGAGGAGCGATATCACCGCATGACCGCGCAGGTAGAAGATTATGCGATCATACTGCTATCGCACGAAGGTCTTATCGAGAACTGGAACAAGGGTGCGGAAAAGATCAAGGGGTACTCCGAGCAAGAAGTGATTGGCAAGAGTTTTAAATTGTTCTACACAGCTGACGATCAGCACGCGGGTCTTCCGGACAAACTTCTTCAGATCGCCATCGGGAACGGCAAAGCGACTCATGAGGGATGGAGGATGCGCAAGGATGGAAGCAAATTCTGGGGAAGCGTGGTGTTGACCACGGTCTATAACGATGATGGCAGTGTGCTCGGCTTCACCAAGGTCACGCGCGATCTTACCGAACGGAAACTCGCCGAAGAAAAGTTGCGTGCAGCCTCACTGAAGCTGGAACAGAAGAACAAGGAACTCGAAATGATCAATGAGCACCTTTCGTCCTTCGCCTATATTTCGAGTCACGACCTTCAGGAACCTTTGCGAAAAATACAGACATTCTCTGACAGAATCCTGGACACCGAATACGACAAGCTATCGGAAAAAGGAAAGGATTACCTCTTGCGAATGCAGGCGGGTGCTTCGCGAATGCAAAAACTAATACGCGATATCCTGGCATACTCACGCACCGCCCTCTCCGAGAAGAAACTCGAACTCGCAGACCTCAATGAACTCCTAAACCACGCAATGGTTGAGTTAGAGGTCATGATTCTGGAAAAAAAGGCAGTTATTGAAAGCGACCAATTACCAGACCTGATGGTCATCCCCTTCCAGATTCAGCAACTATTTAACAACCTGCTGAATAATGCACTGAAGTTTTCCAAACCCGGCGTACCATCGCATATCCGGATCAAGAGTGAAGTCGTGAGCGGTCAGGAGTTGGAACAAGCTCATACGCCTCTCACAAAGGAGTACCTTCGAATCACGTTCCAGGATAACGGCATCGGGTTTGAGCCTGAATACAGCAAGAAAATTTTTGAAGTGTTTCAACGTCTGCACGGTCGACACGAGTACGGAGGAACGGGTATCGGACTGGCAATTTGCAAGAAGATAGTTGAAAACCACAGCGGTTTTCTGTCCGCCGAGAGCACGCTCGGTGACGGCGCCGCGTTCCATATTTATCTTCCGATGCGCCCGTTGAGCGCGCATTGAGCAAAACATCGGTTGCTTCTTTGTATTCGGTGAAGTAACCGATAAATTGCCGGTGTATTCACCATTTCCTCATGAAAAGAAGATGTATCACTGGTGCCCTCGCACTGCTCACCGCGCTGTCCATGAATTGCTCGCCGGATACCAGCCAGGACTCACCGCTATCTGAATTCCCCGCGTTCTATAAGGAGGGTCATCGCGGCAGCAGGGGGTTCATGCCGGAGAACACAATTCCTTCGATGAAGAAAGCCATTGAAGACGGTGCCAATATTATCGAAGTCGACATACAGATCAGTCGGGATCACCAGGTCCTCGTGTCGCACGATCCACATATCAACTACCAGATCTCGCTGCATCCGGACGGCAGCGAAATCACCGAAGAGGATCGTCACAAATTCGCGTTATATCAACTCCCCTATGATACGATTCGTTTATTTGACGTTGGAACAAAATACCATCCGGGGTTTCCGCAACAAAAGAAATTCAAGACCTACATTCCGACACTGGGTGAACTGATTGACTCCGTCGAACAATTCACAGACGAAAGAGGGTTCGCACCGGTGATCTACAACATCGAGATTAAGTCGCGCCCCGATCAGGACGGAATCTTGCAACCGGAGCCAGCACGTCTCATCGACCTGGTGATGGAGGTTGTGCGATCGAAAGATATCGGGAAACGCTACTACATTCAGTCATTCGACGTGCGTCAGATCCAGGAAGTCCACAACCGGTACCCTGGCGTTGCAACAGGATTCCTGACCGGCAACAAGAGTCTTTCGCTGGAACAAAATTTAAAAAACATCGGCTTCACGCCAGATATTTATAGCCCCAACTACAACCTCGCAACACAAGACCTCGTCGACAGCGTTCAATCAATGGGGATGAAGTTTGTACCCTGGACAGTCAATACATTGGAAGATATGCAGAAGCTCAAAGACATGGGAGTCGACGGTATCATCACTGACTATCCAAACTTGTTTGCAGACCTCCTCAACGAGTGATACCTGATTTCTAACGCATCTTGCTGAGTCGCTCTTCGGCACCGCGCATCGTGTAAGGAAGGGGATATACGTTTCCCTTCAGGTCGCCGATGAATAAGTGAGATTCACTGAACGCATCGGGGTTTCCATCGGCCCACAAGAACATGAATGGTGGTCTACCATTGACAACCCGGCGAACATAGTTATGATTTCGCGCGCTGTTTGCTGTCACCTGCTTGCCACGCTCCCACGTCATGCCTTCATCCTTGCTTTGCCAGATCACGACTTCTCCACCAGCGCCCTGCGGCTGTGGGCCATCGTCGGTTGGGGCGACGATGCGCCATCGCTTCGCATCCAGGAAGAGGCTTCCCATATCGTAGTTGTGATCCGACTCTGCGACCTTCCGCTCAACCCATTGGCCACCCCTCCTGAACAGGATCATCCACTCACGTGGGCCGTTGGCTGGACCCGGCTCATGTCCGTCGCTGATCACGTACAGGCAAACCGGATTGCCGTCAACATCCGCCTCCGCGTCGCAGAGGTATACATTCTTGCGACGGGAATGATAATCCAGTACACGTGCCGGAGAAGCGATATCCTCCAGGGGTATCATCAGGTCTTGACCATCGGCTGATTGAAAGTGCTCTCCAAAATCGCGTGTCTCGACATAATAGACGTTTGTCCGCTTGTCGACGTTGCCATCCGGGTGCCAGTTGAAAAAAGTGAATAGCCAGTTACCGCGGTGATTGCTCACCTGGTAGTGTCCAGCCCTCGAGTCGGCTGGACTACGAATGCCGGCGAGTTTGACGTCCTCCGTCCAGTGGATACCATCAGTGCTTTTCTCAAAATACAGCTCCCGAAAACCTGTGTACTTCGTAAAGAAGTGGAAGTATCCTTTGTCCTCCGCAAAGATCGGTTGGGGATACGTCATCTCTTCCTCCCTGATTTGCTCAAAGGCCGAAATGTCGTACGGACGCACGCTCCGGTACTTGTATCCCATTCGCCGCACTCCTCGTCCGCTAACATATACCCAAATGAAACCATTGTCGTCAATCATCAGGCTTGGGTTATCATGTGGGTCATCGACTCCCTGCTTATCGCAGACTACCACTGGTCGGGACACCGTCATTTTCCGATGGTCAAAGCTGCCGATCATACAGAGAAGATGCTTGTCATTGGGGCCGGTTGTACCGCCGTACACAAAAAATGTTTTCTTTACTGCCGGGGCATAAATGGCCAGTGGACTGTGGTGCGCGGTATAGGTGCCGAGTCCGCCGGAGTATTTGTCACCGTATGCAGAGACCTGGCCAAGTGCAAACCAAATTCCCCGATAACCATCGACTGTCTGATTGTCACGCGACTGAGCGAGACACATCGCCGGCAGAATCACAAGGAAAAGTACGGCGCTAATTCGGGTCATCTGTAAAAGGTATTTCATTGCGATTAGCCTCTCGAAAAAGGAAACAAATTGCTATTGATTCACCGGTAAATCGACGAGAATCATCGCCCCGCGACCGGGTGTACTGTCGATCTCGAACGTTCCTTTGAACAACTCTACTTTCGACTGTATTGTCGTAAATCCAAATCCCCTGGCAACATCTTTCACAACCATTCCCCTTCCATCGTCTTCTACAATGATGTTTAGCGAATCGCGATGATCGATGATCTGGATATTGACATGGCTGGCGTGTGCGTGCCGGATAACGTTATGGACCAGCTCCTGACAAATACGGTACGCCGCCACTTCGATGTCCTCAGGGAGCCGTCGATCGAGGCCGAGTATTGCAAGCCGTGTTTCCAGCCGTTGGGATTCGTCGATCTGCTCGACGAAGGTTTCCATCGCTGCACGCAATCCAAAGCGCTTCAGCGAAACAGGGACCATGTTGTGGGATATCTGCCGCAGTTCGTGAATAGCACTATCGAGCATGGAAATCGTGTCCTGGAAACGAACAAACTTTTCAGGGAGCTTCGATTCGAAGTCATCCGCCATCCCGTCGAAGCGAAGTTTCACGGTCGACAGCAAGGAACCAAGACTATCGTGAAGATCGCTGGCTATTCGTTTTCGCTCGTCGTCCTGAGTCTGCACGAGCGCGCGCAAGTGCTCATCCCTTTGTGCTTCAATGACCGAAGCAAGCCGCTCTTTCTCTGCCATTTCACGCCTCAATTCCTGGTTGAGCTTTAAGGAACGCTCGTGGGTGCGGGCATTCTCAATGATAACCGCTCCCTGGTTAGCCGTGATCCGTGTCCATCGCATGCGCTGCGGGACATACCATTGATCTGCAAATGTATTTTCGAGATAGATCACCATAGACAAGTGACCGTGAACTGTCGCAGGCAATATGGCAAATGATTTCACGCCCCGTTCCTGAAGGGCGTCCATTCCGCGGAACGTGCGCTCAGCACTCAAATCATTAACGATAATCGTATCCTGCGATTTTAGTGCCATGAGAATCAGTGACACCGGTACCTGTGCCGGGGTTGACTGTTGTACGCTGGTCGCGAGCAGGGATAGTTCGCTGTACAGGATACGGTCGCCGTTCGCCTTGACCAACTCGACAACAACATGGGTGGAGCCGGAAACTCGCAACAGTAACACCATAAGCTTTCGCACCAGCGAAGCCACTTCCATATCGCCGCTGAGCTCGTATTGAATAGTCTCGATATCCACACCTGTCGGGGCGTCACTTCGGGTATCACCTCCCACCGGTTTTAGGATCGAATCGTACTGACGCAACAGTTGCGACGTCTTTGCGACCGCTCCCCATTCTGCGAAAGCCTCGATAGCGCTCTTCATGTGCGAACGCGCAGCATCTGACTGACCGGCGATCGTCAACAGGTATCTTGCCCATAGCTCGTGCGTAATGGCGCGCTGATAAATATTATCTCCCACGGTTGCCTCCGCTTGCTCAAAAAAACTAATTGCCTCATCGAACGCGCCCCTGATCCGAGCAAACTCTGCATTCAGCAAGAACCAGGAAGCGCTGTAATTTGCTGGATTCTGCTGGCGCCAAAGGTCAAAGGAGGAAAGAATCCCGATCAGTTCCGGAAAGAGTTGATCTCGTGTTTCCGTTCCGTAGTTAGACCAATTCTGGCTCATCGACAAGAACCAGATGAGCATATTGGCCGGCAGGAGCGGCGACCCCTCTTGCAATTTTCGATTGCTGTCCGCCTCGCGGGCGGCCATTGCTGCAAGTTCATAGTGGCCAAAAAGGAAATAGTACTTTGCCCACACGTAGTTCCGGTAAAACTTCTCTTCCTGGATAGTCAACTCTGCCGCAAGCCACGCCGGCTCGCGACGCGGCATCGCAAAGATCGCACTCGCGCCTGTAAGAAATTCGAGCAGACTCTTCTGGTAGTGCGTGATATAGTACGTCAGCTCGCGTCGTTGCCGCGGCTCTTCGAAATCAAACCAGGCCAGATACTTCAACGGTAATCCAGCAATAAGGTGAAGGTTAAGCTTGTGCGTCTTGATGATATACAAGCCAATCAGATCCCCCGACTTTTCGCCCGCGACCGAGGCCTGATCAAGATAGGCGGTACTGTCGGCAAACGGTTTTTTCCATGGTTGTATATAAAACGCGTACACGCCGTACACCCGGCAGCGCAGGGTCATATCATTCAGACTGTTGTTTATTTCAAGGCCTTTAAGTCCGAACTCATAACCCTTTTGGATGTCGTTCGAGATAATTAGCATCCGTCCGTAGGACACGCATCCGATAGCTTTTACCGGCGAAATATTCTCAACTCCGGAACACAGAATGATCTGCAGCGCTGCCCATCTCATCAACACATCAGATGTGTGATGCATACCCATCCCGCCTACATACAGAAGTTTCAGAATCGCCTGGCGCGATTCCACGTCAAGATTGTGCGCTGGATTCTGAGTCTCTCCCCCACCCTCCTGAACAGAGAGCATCGAAGTCAGTCGCTCGACTTCGTGAACGAGTTGGAGTTCTCCCAATGGCAACTCAAGCCCAAGTTCTTCAAGACTCTCTTTCAGTATTCTCACGACCTTGAGATATCGGCCCAGGTGATTATTGATAGTGACTTTCAGTTCAAACACACGGGCACGCATAATCGGGTCTGGTATTCGCTCCAGAAGATAGTCGAGGTGAATCTCAGCCAGGTCGTAGTCCCCCAGAACATATTCCACACGCGCGCGGTCCATATACAGCGGAAATACCTGATCCAACACCTCTTCCCACAAACACTCTTTGAGAAAATCCGCGCTCATCTTGAAAAAGTATCGCGCTTGTTCTAGTGCGTTCTCTTGTTTCAAGAGTTTCCCAGCCCGATAGTTCAGTTCTGCCGCAAGCTTCACCTTGCCTTCTGCTTTCAGCAGATCAATGGCTTGATTGTAGTTTGACACCATCTGCACAAATTCAGTAGAACTGAGCGCGTCGATACGGGCATACAACAGGTTCGCGATCCGATAATGCAGGTAGGTCCGCTTATCTCCCTCGAGAGACTGATACAACAACTCACCAACTTGCATATCAGCAAAATGAGGATCACTATCACCTGTGGCGAGCAATCCGGCACCGCTGGACTCGGCGAGCAACTGCTCCAGCAGAATAGCGTCCCCGTCGAGCCAGTCCAGAATCGTCCGTCGGTTGAAGCGTCCCATGCATGCCATAATGTGAAGCACTTCTCTCGCTGATGTAGAAAGGTTCTTCATGGAATCCAGCAACATCAGTTCGGTATTCTGACCGGTGTACCGCGCTTCAACTACTTTCTTGTCACAATGCCATCCATTTTTTTCGTGAAAAAGATATCCCGATGTTTTCAGCCTTTCAATGAGCACCTGCAAATGGGACACGTTACCCCCAGTTAGTTTGAAGCACACCCTGACAAGATCGTCCGAACAGGCTCCACCAAGATTGAGCTCCAGAAAACGCCTGACCTCCATCAGCGAGAATCCGTTGAGATAAATGTTCTCGACCCTTCGCTTGTTGAATTCCAGCTCCTCATCGAGTTGTTTCAGGGCACCCGTACGCTGAGGTCCCCGTGAAGCGCCGATCCAGATCATCTTGCCCGGATCAAGATTCAAAAGCAGGTACCTCAATAGATTGATCCCCGACGCATCGATCCACTGAAGGTCGTCGGTAAAGAAGAATACACAGCGTCCCGAGTAATCCGCCAGAAATTCAAAAAGTCGTTTAAACAGCGGATGGAGTTGGTTCTCTACCGTCAACATTGATCGCGCGGAAACGGCAGGGTGCTGACCAGTGACAATGGAAAGCTCGGGTATGTAGTCAAGCAGCAGCGGGAAGCTATCACCCAAGTGGTTTTTAAGCCTCCTGGAGAAAAGCTGAAACTCCTTTGCCGTAAACTGATTGTAGATTTTGCTGATGTAGTCGGAGATGCAATACTTGAAACCGTAGTACGGTATCTTCTCGTGTTGTTGATAGTGCCGCGCAATGAGAACCGGGTGCTGACGTTCGAACTGCGACAAGTAGTTTTCGATGAACACCGTCTTGCCGGTACCCTTGTTTCCGGATACGAGCACCCCAGACCCCTCCCGGCCACGATGAATAAGCATCTCCCGGATGTAGCCATCGAGGTGATCGTGACATTCCAATTCCGCAAAGATCATCCCTCGTTGACGAGGCGCCGCCAGTTCCTGGTTCATAGACAAATTTGGAACCGAAAACCGGGATTTCAAAGCTGCACGAACGCGCTTGCCCATCGCTATTGTTAGGGAATCTTGCCTTTCTCGGCTTGGGCCTGGATTGCGTCGTACATTACCTGCTGGATCTGGGTACGGGTATTCAGGCGATAAAGCCGTGTATTCGCCCGGGTCGGGTGCACGCGGTTGGATAGAAAGATATATACAAGCCGGCTCTCCGGATCCACCCAGGCAAAGGTGCCGGTGAACCCTGTGTGGCCGAAACTCGACGGCCCGGCTCCTTTAGCGGTGTTGTTGTTAACGCCAGTGTATTCCAAGTTCGGCTTATCGAAACCGAGCGCGCGCCGGTTGTTGCTTTCCGGATACTGTGTGCGACTGAACAATCTGAGTGTCGCCTCGGAAATGTAGCGCTCGCCGCCGTAGTTCCCCATTTCCAGATACATCTGCATCAGCTTGGCAAGATCGTTCGCGTTCGCAAACAATCCTGCGTGTCCTGAAATTCCTCCCATCATCGACGCGTTTTCATCATGGACGACGCCGTGTACGGGCTGTCGTCTGTAGAGGTAGTCGTTTTCAGTAGGGACAATGGCGGAGGCAGGAAACTTCGTCAGCGGGTTGAAAGTCATGCTGGGCGCACCGAGCTTCGAATAGAAATTTGCCTGAAGATAAGCCTCAAATTCGTCGTCAATCATAGCCTCGACGACACGGGGTGCGAGCATAAAAAAGAAGTCGGAGTACACATACTTTTTCTCCGGCAGCAGGGGCGATTTCCGTATTCCCTTTACCATCTTATCGGGATACTTGCGGTGAAGAAAAAGCTCATTCGTCAGTCGGATTGGAAAGCGTCGCGAGGAGTCACGTCGGATCGTTGCCCACTTATAGCTTCCGTTCTTCCGATAGGTCTGTTGGTAGAAGGGAATGAAAGGTATCAATCTTGCCTGGTGCGTGAGTACGTCGGACATTTCAATGTCTCCCTTGTTTGAATGCCGGAACTTCGGAAGGTAGTCGCCGAGTGTCGCGTCGAGTCTGAATTTTCCTTCATCATATAGTTTCATCAGGGCAGCCATTGACGTCGATATCTTCGTGACAGATGCGAGATCGTACAGATCGGACAATTTCACAGCTACCGTGTCGCTGTAGGAATGCAGTCCATATGCTTTTTGAAACACTACCTTTCGATCACGGGCCACGAGCACCTGACATCCCGGTATTGCTTTTTCTGCAATAGCTTGTGCTACCAACGAATCAATTCCGCGAATAAGGGTTTTGGAGTCCATGCCAACAGCCTCCGGAAGCGTGTAACCGAGGCGGATATTTCCCAAAACATCCAGTCCATCGCCGGCCCGGAACGCGTCGCTGGCCGTAACGGGAAGACGACCCGTCGCGCTCGTCGCCCCGAAAATCAACTGGGCTACGAGGTCTTCGGTGTCTGAATCGTCCTGGTATGCAATGATCAGTGCCGCTGCCGACTGCGCCCCCGGAATCTTTTCGAGGACATAGGGATTCTTGAACAAAGTCAGGATAAAATTACGTCGCGAACCAAGGTCAGCAATCATGTCAAGTGCTTCCGCTGACAGGTCGATCCGATTGAGCGGACGCGTGGCGTTGTCGTGAATGCCACCGATCACCAGGTTGTACGATTGCAACAGCCTCATCACGGAATCGACTTCCGCCTTCCCGGCGTCACGTCGCACCGCGAAATGCCGGACATCGGCATACCGCGCAAGCGCGTGGTGGAAAGCCGTCGTGTTCCCAGACCCGAATGAAACGGAAGCGATCCGCAACGTGTCAAGTCCGCGCAGAGGTAGTACATTGCGCTGGTTTCTCAACACCGTTAACGAGGCTTCGATCAGCTTCCGTTTCAGGAGACGATAATCCGGTTTAACAATATCCCGATGGATATCTGTTGTGGAAACAGGCACTGCGCGACCGAGACCAAGCCATTCCTTCACCGCCAGAACCTTGCGGCACTTCTCATCGATGGTCTGCTGCGTGATCTTCCCATTGCGTATTGCTTTTCGCACTTCAGCAATGGTACGCCCGACATCTTCGGTGAATTCGAGCAGATCATTGCCGGCAATGATCGCATCTTTGTCCGCCACGCCGGCCGGTCGGCTGCCGGTGACGCCCTTCATGTTCATGGCATCCGTGACGACCAGCCCCTGATAGCCAAGCTGCTTCTTAAGCAGCCCGGTGATGATGGACGTGGACAACGTGGATGGCAGGCCGGACGCGTCAAGTGATGGGATATCCAGGTGCGCCACCATTATTCCACCGACACCCTGCCCGATCAATTCGCGAAAAGGATACAACTCCAGCGAATCCATCCTTTCACGCGAATGACGGATTGTCGGCAATGCATGGTGCGAGTCAGTGTCCGTATCACCGTGTCCCGGAAAATGCTTGGCAGTAGCCAACACATTAGCCGCCTGCAACCCCATCGCATAGGCCAAACCTTTGCGTGCTACGTTCTTCTTGTCTTCACCGAAAGAGCGGTAATTGATGACCGGGTTCCGGGCATTGTTGTTGACATCAACCACTGGAGCGAAGTTCACATGAATTCCCGTGCGGCGGAGCTGTTCGCCAATCTGTGTACCCATGTGATAGATGAGACTGTCGTCGCGTATCGCACCAAGCGCCATCTGATAAGGGTAGCTGAGTGCACTGTCGAGTCGCATACCAAGTCCCCACTCGGCATCCATTGCCATCAACAGCGGTACCGTTGCTGCCCCCTGGTAGCGATTGATAAGTGCTGCCTGGCGCCCGGGACCTCCCTGAAAAAAGATAAGCCCTCCGATCTTTTTTTCACGTATCAGAGAGAGAATCTCCTCGTGGTGAGCCTCATCGCGATCAGACCAGGCTGCCACCATAATGAGTTGTGCGATGCGTTCGTCTGGTGTAAGCGTGTTGAGCACAGAATCCACCCACCGACTTGAAAGATTGCTCTCGAAAGGAACAGTGCCACGCGGCTGAGCTGTGGATCCCAGCACGGCGGACAATACAACTACGAGCGCGAATGTGATTCTCATCGGCAATTACTTTACATACTTATTCCGGAAGACAAGGCCCGCGGAAACTGCTGAAATATACGACTTGCCGCCCGCTATTGCGGAAAGGCCTCTCCAAACATGGAGAGGCCTTGACTATGACACAAAACTCAAACAACTAGCCAACTATTACTTCTTGTGCGACTACCAACCGGGAGTCTGGGTGAGTGTATATCCTTTGTCAGCAAATTCGTTAATCTGTGTCTCGCCCAGCGGCGCAAGGTACACTCTGTCGGTAAACGCATCCCGGTTTGAAATATTTTCAGGCACGTAATAGCCCACCATTTGCGCGCCGTTGGTTCCATCATACGTAACGACTGTTCCGTTTGCATGCTCCACCTTGAGCACACCTTCCTTCGTTTCATCAAGCCACTCGGGCAAATCGGCCGGGATATCGACCCATGGGCCGCGAAGTATATCGGGATTGGTCACGCCGTTCATGTACTCGATCTTTTTCCAGCGCTTGATGTCCATCAGGCGTGTGTGTTCAAAGACGAATTCCATACGGCGTTCACGGCGAATTTCCCAGAGCAATTCGGGAACATCCGGATCGCGGTCCGGGTCGTCGGGAATCGCAGCGATCATCAGATGCGCGGTCTTCTGAACATTTTTGCTCTCGGCAACGGCGTCCAGTGGCCGGTCACGTATAGCGTTGATGGATTTGTCGATGTCGGCCTGCGTAACTGCTGTGCCTCCCATTGTCGCCAGCTCGGCTTTGGCTTCGATCCAGTTTAATACAACTTCCGCCAGCCGCATCACCGGTGCGTCGTTGGTGTTGGTATTCGATCCGTACTGCGGAGGGTAAGTTGACCCATAGTAGGTAGGCCCCACACGGTCGATGAACTTGGCTGCGTACAGCAGTGTGCCTGCCTCCTTCTTCGGCTCATCCCAGAATGTGGCTTCAAATCGCGGATCACGGGTTGTTATCATGGTCGCGATGTCAAGTTTATCAGCGTCGGCAACGCCCGACAATTTGTACGGCTGGCCGTCGACCGCGATAAACGATCTCATCAGATCGAGGTTCGGAGCAGTTGATTGACTCTCCGTTGTGTTCGAATAGGAAGCCACGTGATGCGTCACGCCCTGTGTGGCATCATACTGTCGATACATTAGAACTTCGCGGTTGGATGCCAAACTTTCCGATCCGAACAAAGAGCGAAAATCGCTGGTAAACGACCAGTTTCCTGATTCCATCACCAGGTTGGCGGCGCTCACAGCCAGCTCCAGGTATTTCTTCGCCTTCTCGTTATTGCCCTCGTGGTATTTCTGCCACGTTCCTTCGAACAGCATGAAACGCGAGATGAATCCCGCCGCGATGTACCGATTCAGGTACTGCGAATTGCCATCCGACAGCCGCATGTTTGCGAGTACATACACAAAGTCGTTGTACACTTCATCCATCACCACTGCACGATCGTCGCGATCTTTGTACAACTCATCCAGTTCGTTGTCACCGACCAATCTGCCATAGTACTGAATGTCGCCAAATACACTGACCAGCCGGCTGTACTCGTATCCGCGGAAGAAACGGGCCACAGCGCTCCAGTGCTGATACTGTTCTTCCGTAAGTACACCGCCTTTCATCCCTTCGATGCGATCCAGATAAAGATTAGCCTTTCTCACCCAGGCAAAATTCCAGGTCGGCCCCGCATACGTCGTCAGCCATAGTGCACCCTCGCTTATTGAGGATCTCGACGGAGGTGCTTGCGTTTCGAACCCGCTTTGCTTGCCAGGTGAAGAAAAGTCATCTGAGAAGTAGTAACCCCGAAGCGGTGCGTAGTCGACTCCCCAGGTGTTATTGTAGCCTACAAAGTAGTTTGTATAGAAACCATTCGCGAAGAGCCGTACGTTATTTTCCGTTGTCCAATAGTTCCCGTCGTTCATCTCGATCAACGGTTTCCGATCGAGGAAATCCTCACAGCCACTGACCAGGATCGCGACCGTGCATAGTATCATCGAATATTTTTTCATAGTGCGTTTCAATTTTAGAAGTTCAGCTGAAGGCCCATGGAAGCACTCTTGAAAGTAGGGATACCGACCCCGGTGCGACCAAGATTGTAATTTGAATCATGCCAGATTGAGACACCGGCAACTTCCTCCGGGTCGATCGGCAGATCGCCGAGCTTGTCGAACGTGAAGAAATTTTCCAGTGAAGCATAGATCCGCACTTTCGTAAAGTGTGCTTTTTCCGACAATGCCATGGGCAGCGTATAGCCAAGGGTAATGTTCTTGATCCGCAGGTACGACATATCAAGCAGGTACCTGTCCTGAACCTGCATATTCAGCCCGCTGTTGGCGCCGCCCATATTGTAAGGTCGCGGATAAAAAGCGTTCGTCCGGTCTTCGCGCCAGAAATCGCCCGCGATTGCCTGCGGCATCGCTCCATCCGACGAATTAAAACCGGGTATTGCCAGGAAACCGTTACCCCATACATGGCGTTCTCCGATACCTTGCATGAAAATACTCAAGTCGATTCCCTTGAAGTCGGCACCTACACGGAAGCTGTACTCGTAGCGAGGAGTGAAATTTCCAATAACCTTCAGGTCGCCATGGTTTTCGATCGACCGGATACCGTCGTTTATTACACCATCACCGTTCAAATCTTTAAACTTCACATCACCAGGTCCAAAATAAAAGTTACCCGCCTGTAGCTTCCCTTGTGTGGCAGCATTTTCATCGGCCAACTGATTGATCGTAAATCCATCCTCTGAAGTGACGCTCACCAGTTCGCCATTGTTGTCATACACAAAATCATCCTTTTGGTACAAACGATCTGATTCATATCCCCAGATCTCTCCGTACGTCTTGCCGACATACCAACTATCGATGCTCTTGGTGGATCCGTACTTGGTGATCTTGGTCGTGGCATCCGCCAAGGTCGCGACGACGTTAATGGTCAATCCACTTTCAAATCGATGGGCATAGTCCAACTGAATCTCAATCCCTTTGGTCCTCAGTGATCCGAAGTTTCCTTGCGGCGCTCCGATGCCGAATGTCGGAGGTATTCCCTCTTGCGGAACGATCATGTTCTCGGTATCACGACGGAACCAGTCGAAAGCAACTCCAAAAGCACCGTTGAACAGGCGCGCATCGAATCCCAGATCAAGAGTGGTGATGTCCTGCCACGTTACCGTCGAGGAAACCGCCGTGGGCGTACCAAACTGGTAGAGCCTTGTTCCCATCAGCCAGTTCGAAAACGATCCCGGCATTGTCGGGATATACAGTTTGTTGTTAACCGACTGATCGCCAATTGAACCCCAGGACCCGCGAATCTTGAGTTCGTCGAGGAAGTTGTTCGCAAAATCCATCCACGGCTCTTCATTGACACGCCACCCCGCCGAGAAGGAAGGGAATGTCCGCCACCGGAGATCTTCCGGAAACTTGGAAGTCCCATCATAGCGAAGGTTGGCCTCGAGGAGATATTTTTCGCGGAAATTGTAGTTTACGCGGCCAAAAAAGCCGAGCTGAGAATCCCAGTGTTCGCCCCCTCCTGTCGTCGGGGTCCCGGTGGCAAGATCAAACTGCGGATTGGTAATATCAGTCAGCATCGTGACTTGCGACCAGTTATTGGAACTGGTATAACCAACCCTGTTCATACCGACCATGAACTTGAGGTTTTGTTCCTCGTTCACACTCAGGTCGTATGTGGTGTACAGGTTGATTGTATTCCACTGATCATTTCGAGCGTAGCGATAGACATGATCCGGATTTGCACCGGATGCTGTATAGGTGTCGTAAGACAGGCGGAATGCTTCGCGCGCGCCCGGTGTACCCTGGGGTACTTCTTCACCCGCGTCATTCACGTAGATCCTGTTCCCCTCAGCGTCGAGCTTCGGAACCGACGCCGTCCACGAGTTCCTGGCCGTAAACCTTGTCCCCGGACGTTTATTGAAGAATTCCTGGTTGGCGTGGGTGTAGTCAAACTTGATCGACCAATTCTTGACAGGTGTTATCGTCAGACCTCCGTTATAACTCGCATAATTCATTTCCATGAACCCCGTGTTGGCAGCCGCCATTTCAAATGCCGGACTCCGGATCGGTTCTCCGTCTTCGGTTGTCATAGGATAAATCGGCGACCACCGGTACAAATACAGCCAAGGGTCGACGGTATAGTTATTCGTTACGTACGGAGACTCCTTGCGACGCTTGGAGAAGATCGTACCGACATTGACCTTGAGCCACTTGTTGACCTCGGTTCCTATCTGAATGGAGCCGTTATAGCGCTTGAAATTATCATCTTTTGCAGGTTTTAGCAGGCCCTCCTGGTTCACCATACCAAGACCAACGTTGTAGTGTGTCTTGCCACTCGCGCCGCTAACCGACAAATTGTGAATATGGGTAGGGTTCCATTCCTTGATCATGTAGTCGTACGGATCGTAGGTGCGCAGTCCTACTCTTCGGTTATTGGCATCGACGTACCAATCGCGTCCGTACAGCATCGGGTCATTTGGCTTTACGATCCCACCCCACGTCTCTTCCCACTCACGCGCGCGCTCATAGCTCTCGCGCGTTACATACCAGAATGCACCCGCAAAATTGAGGGTAGCCGCGCGCTCAAATGCCTCCACGGTGTACTCCAGTCCGTCAACGCCGGCCATCTCCATCTTCTTGGAGATGTTGGAAAAAGACAGGTTGCCGGAATAGGATACGGTAACACCTTCTTTGCGCGCACCTTTCTTGGTTGTGATCAGGATAACACCGAACGCCGCTTTCGATCCGTAGATTGATGCCGATGCAGCGTCTTTCAGCACGGAGATAGACTCGATGTCATCCGGATTTACCAATTGAATCGACGGAATCTCGACGTTGTCGACAAGTATAAGGGGTGCTGAACCACCTTGCATCGAACCAAACTGCCCGCGGATGCGGATCAGCGGATCGGAACCAATCTCACCGCTTGGAATGACAATGTTCAGTCCAGGCGTTAACCCCTGAAGTCCGCGCCCGACGTCGGCAACCGGCCTTGATTCAAGTGCTTTCGTGTCGACCGTCGCGACAGCACCCGTCAGGTTAGTCTTCTTCTGTTCACCGTATCCAACCACAACAACCTCCTGCAGACTTTCCATCGATTCCCGAAGAACGACGTTGAAAGTCGTAGCCCCACCTACGGTGATTTCCTGTGTATCCATGCCAATGAAGCTGAATACCAGCACATCCGATGGCGATGCCGTAATTGAAAATTTGCCTTCAGCATCGGTCACCGTTCCAATTGACTGACCTTTCAGGGCAACAGTCACGCCCGGAAGTGGTGCATTGTCAGAGCCGGCAACTACGGTTCCCGTAATTACCCCCTGTGCAACACCTTCTAAATGGAACAGCAGGACAAATCCCGCTACCCACAAAGAACATCGTAAAAATTGTTTCATAGGATAGGTTTATTGATTGATTAATTGGTTCACTCAAATTTTCCGAATAATGAACTTTGGTGAATCACTGAAAATGGTGATTTCCCAATATCACTGAATTGGGCCGTGAACGCTCGCGGCGGTTATCTACGGGTGTCTGCTTCCCGGCGCTTTCCACGAGTCTTGACAATCACCGCCTGGCCCGCCTCGCTTTCACGGTGCAAACGGCTCACGGCGGTGACGACGTAGGTGTATGCGTGTCGCGGTTTCACAGTATGGTCGGTCCAGGACTGCGTACCATAGGCATCTCGTTGTACCGTCGCCCGGATGCGTGTCGCATCTTCGAGGTTCAGGGGTTCATCGAGCTCGAATCGGTATACCACGTAGTAGGCTGCGGCAGACGGTACCGTATCACGCCAATTCAGGGTAACACCCCTGTTAGGACTTCCCGATACGCGAGCCATCGCTGGCGACGAAGGGGTTCGTCCCGGCAGCCAGTCCATCACCGGCACAAGTGACGGATATGGGTATATTTCTCGCATCCGGCTGTTGACGCCATCCTTGTTCTGGAGAAATGTTTTCGCGCTGAAGTACATGCTTCCCTGAATACCATCGTACTTCCTGTTAATAGTCACCTGGTTCAGCAATTCATTCGGGTCCTCCCACCCTTTTCCGCCGATTCGGTAGGCGCCGTGACCGATGTAGAGATGCCTGCCATGCACATTACGGCTCCACCAGTCCGTCAACACACGATAGTCCGCGACTTCGAAACCAATATGCCAATACAACTGTGGCGTTACATAGTCGATCCACCCCTCACGCAGCCACTTCAGCACATCAGCAAAGAGATCGTCGTAGTTGGTTTGTCCCGCGCGTGTTTGCGATCCCGCGGGGTCGCGGTCAATATTGCGCCAGACGCCAAAAGGACTGATCCCAAACTTGACGTGAGGCTTCTCTGCCTTGATGCGCGACCCAAGCGTCCGGACGAAGTAGTCTACGTTGTCCCTGCGCCAGTCATCCTTGCTCGCAAATGCATGCCGCCCGAATTCTTCATAGGAGCAGCTGTCGGGAAACTCAACGTTGGCAATGCGATACGGATAGAAGTAGTCATCGAAGTGAACGGCATCGAGATCGTAATGCCGGATTGTTTCCATAATGGAGTTGAGAACGAACTCGCGAGCATCAGTGTGGCCTGGGTCGTAGTAATACCTCCCTCCATACTCAAGAAACCATTCCGGGTGCTCGCGGATCGGATGATTCGCCGCGTAAATGAGGTTCGCATTCATACTCGCGCGGTACGGATTGAACCAAGCGTGAAATTCGAGTCCGCGTTTTCGAGCCTCGGAGATCATGAAAACCAACGGATTGTAGTAGGGATCCATCGGCAATCCTTGCGTACCTGATAAGTACTCCGACCACGGCTCGTATGAGGAAGGATAAAATGCATCTGCGACGGGTCGAACCTGAACGATCACGGCATTCATCCCCGCTCGCTGCAAGGTGTCGAGAAGCGTTACATATTCATGTTGCTGCTCAGCGACGCTCAGGCCCTTCTTCGAAGGCCAGTCAATGTTGACAACCGTGGCGATCCACGCGGCGCGAAGTTCCCGCTTCGGAATATGTTGTGCGCTAAGCGATGCACCCACCAACCCAACAATCAAATTGATCAACAGTAATTTTTTCATCCCTAAAACATGTTGTATTAACTCTCTTTCGCGGCAGGTACTGTCACACAGTGATAGCGCACAAGCCCTTCCATTGGATGTTGAACGATTTTGTCAACGGTGATGTCGAGCGACGCAGCGACTTCGAGGAGGTATTTGCGAAAATTGTGAGCGATTGACCCTGTAAAACTGACGCGGACGCCCTTCCTGACATGCGGATACCGCAGCACATAGTATGAAAAGAAGCTGCGAAAATTGGCGAGAATGATATTGCGACAAGAAGGCTCCTCCGAGTGCTTCAGCAAAAACGGCGTAAAGGATGCGAGGAACCTGTTCGGCATGGGCTTGTTGTATATATGGTCCAGGATCTCGACCCTGCCGACCTGGTACGTCGCTTCAAAATCATTGATGAGTTGTTGTGGAAGGCGTTCTTGTAACACCAGTGAAACGAGATCCTTGCTCATAACCGTGCCACTACCCCAGTCTGAAAACATGTAGCCTAGTGAGGGCATGATGTTAACAATCTCGCGTCCGTCATAACAACACGAGTTGGCGCCGGTTCCAAGTATACAAGCAATACCTACGCCGTCTTGCAGGAGGCTACGTGCAGAACCAAGCATATCTCCGGCGACCTCCGGTTCCAGGCGTGAAGGGATCACCTTAAGTGCTTCTTTGACCTGCTCGGCTTTCGATTCAGATCCACATCCCGCGCCGTAAAAAAATACTTTATCGACGTCGTGCACCTCCGGCAGCACCTTTGCGTCGACGATATCTCGGATCTCCTGCACACTTAGGAAGTACGGGTTCAGTCCTTCGGTCTTTGTTTTAGACACGGTGCTACCTTCCTCATCCACCAGGCGCCAATGCGTTTTAGAGGATCCGCTATCTGCTATTAAGAGCATATGAGAAATTAAATCAGCATCGGGCCCGAATATTTTTCTGGCCCTCAATCACCAAAGATTGGGCTTCTTCAAAAGTTTCTCATCCCGGAAAATGGGGATTTGTCAGAATCACTGGATTAACCGCTGGCGGTAGGCGTTGTTGACGAGCTCAGCAGTGTTGCGCGCTTTTAATTTGTAGAGCAGATTTTTTCGGTGGGTCTCAACAGTATTCTTACTGATAAAAAGCTGGTCGGCAATCTCATGCGTAGTAAGACCGGTTGCGATGCATTCGAGGACTTCTTTCTCGCGGTCGGAGAGCTTCTCGACAACCTCACCGACACCCGGATTCTTGATGAAGCTGTTCAACAGCGTCCTGCCAACATCCTCTCCGAGATAGTTTCCTCCGGACTGAAGCGTCCGTATTGCGTTCAGCAAGGTTTCCTTGCCGGTATTCTTGAGGATATAACCACGCGCACCCGCCTTTAGGATGTCGGAGATGTATTCGCGGTCATTGTACATCGACAACCCGAGAACACGCACCGAAGGATGCTTTCGCAGTACCTCACGGGTTGCCTGTATGCCATCCATCTCAGGCATATTGATGTCCATGATTACGATATCAACTTCCTGGCTATCGCACAACTCAACGACGCGCAGTCCGTTACTCGCTTCGCCCACCACGCAGATATCCTCCGAGCCCTCCAGCAGGGACCGCAATCCATCAATAAACATCTGGTGGTCGTCAGCGATCAGTATCCGTATCATGTTGGTCGGTGTAGATCAAATATAGTACAAAAAATCTGACAGCCGGACAACTGGGTGACCGCAATCTTTTCTTTCAACGGAGAACGGACTCCACCAGCCGGGAAATAACTAACTTTAGGACATGAAGGATTTTTCCATCACGGGTACCTACACCGATCTTTACCAACTGACGATGGGGCAGGTATATTTCCTGCAGGGATCAGCTGACAAAAAAGCGGTCTTCGACTATTTCTTTCGCAAACTTCCCTTCCGGGGGGGCTACGTAGTCTTCGCGGGGATGGGCGACCTTCTGCGTATCCTGGAAGACTTGCACTTCTCCGCTGACGATATCGAGTACCTCCGCAGTGCAGGACTTAACGACGACTACCTCGCCCATCTCCGCAACTTTCGATTTTCGGCAAACGTGCATGCTCCACGCGAAGGAGACGTTGTATTCCCGGGTGCTCCAATCGTACGCATTGAGGGAACATTGCTGGAAACACAACTCGTGGAAACACTACTATTGAACACGTTGAACTTCCAGTCTCTGGTCGCCACCAAGGCCGCGCGGATCAAGTCTGTGGCAGGTAACAAGATACTGAGTGACTTCGGTCTGCGCCGGGCACAAGGACTGGGTGGTTACCACGCAGCACGAGCAGCAATCATTGGCGGATTTCATTCCACCAGCAACGTCAAAGCGGCCATGGACTTCGGCATTCCGTGTGCCGGTACCATGGCGCACTCCTTTATTCAAAGCTACGAAGACGAGCTCCAGGCCTTTCGCGATTTCGCACTGCGACGACCTGAGAGTTGTGTGTTGCTGGTCGATACCTACGACACACTTGGCTCCGGCATCCCCAACGCCATAACCGTAGCGAAAGAGATGGCGGCACGCGCCCAAAAACTGTTTGCCGTGAGGCTTGACAGCGGTGACCTTGCGTATCTCTCCCGGAAATCACGGGCCATGCTGGACGATGCCGGCCTGCACGATGTCAAGATAAGCGTCTCGAATCAGCTCGATGAACACGTTATCAAGAGTCTCGAAGAACAGAAGGCTCCAATCGATATTTACGGTGTTGGCACTAGCTTGGTAACGGGTGCGCCGGATGCCGCGCTCGACGGTGTCTACAAACTTTCACGCGCAGACGGCAAACCAAGTATCAAACTTTCGGAAAACCTCGCGAAAATCACATTACCCGACCGCAAACAAGTCTACCGATTACTCAATGGCAGCGACAAGTTTTTTGGTGCCGACCTGGTTAGCCTCGACGATGAACGGGTGGTCGACCGCATGTATCATCCAATCGACCCCGACAAATCCCTAGCGGTCGAAGGGCTGAAGCACGAACCGCTGTTGCAGCCCGTCATGCGAGATGGAAAGATCATCGGCACCTTACCTGACCTTCACGAGGTTGCCACGTATTCAGCCTCGCGACTTGCCCAACTCGCCCCCGAGCACAAACGCTTCGAGTATCCCCATATTTATAAGGTCGGGATCAGCGGTAAACTCCGCGATCTTAGAAATGAATTGAAACGTCAACATAACCGATAGCTATGCGCGCACTCATCCTTGTAGATATGCAGAACGACTTTGTCGCGGGGGGCCGGTTGGAGGTGCCGAATGGCGAGCAGATCATTCCCCTGCTCAACGAGTTAGTCCGGCATTTCGAACTGGTCGTGGCCACGCAGGATTGGCATCCCGGGTCGCATAAGAGTTTTGCTTCCAACCACGACGACAAGAAGCCATTTGATGTCATCACGCTCGGAGGACTGCAACAAGTGCTTTGGCCTGACCACTGCGTGCAAGGCAGTCGCGGCGCTGCGTTTCACCCGCAGCTCGCCATGAATCGGGTTGAAGCGATCTTTCGCAAAGGAATGGACCCCGAGATCGACAGCTACAGTGGCTTTTATGACAATGGCAAGAGGAGGTCAACAGGTCTGGCTGGATATCTTCGCGAACGCCAGGTGGACACCGTCTATGTGTGCGGTCTGGCAGCAGACTACTGCGTGTACTACACAGCAAAGGATGCGCTTCAACTTGGATTCAGCACGTACTACATCGAAGACGCTGCCCGCGCC
The DNA here is from genome assembly GCA_044507115.1 of Flammeovirgaceae bacterium. Lineage (GTDB taxonomy): Bacteria > Bacteroidota > Bacteroidia > Cytophagales > Cyclobacteriaceae > Chryseosolibacter. The sequence goes on from JBIQJZ010000011.1 coordinate 26,490, forward strand.
ATTAATTCCGAAACATTCGAAAATGCCCGGCAGGACCTCACGCGCGCTGGTGCAGTGTTTATCAACAGCGATCGAATCCTCGCTCACGGCGGATGAAGTTCAAACGACGCCTGCAAAGATCTTTGCGATACCTGCGTAACCTGAGGAGGTTAGCGCTCGAACAGTTGCCTGACCGCACGATCTCGCTACTCAGCGATGTTCTGAAGATATCGCTTCGCGTTACATCCGCGCTAATCCCCGCGCTACTGACCATCTCACTGGCGATCATCCTATATGTCGTGGGCTTTGAGGATATCTATCTGCAGCACAACGACGTGTATATCGCCCAGCGATCGATCCTGTTCCTTCTGGCATTTCTTTTCTCAGTCCGTTTCATCGCCATGCTCCCCACGTTAGAGCGATGGCGGGCGCGGCTGTTCAACCTGGGACTGGTCGTACTGGTCTTCTACCTCAACCGTCTGGCCTCCGACGTCGCAGAACTGGTGCCGGCGTCCACGGAATTTATTGTCCGGAAGCTCCTCCTGTTCGGTGGGATCATTCTGTTGTTTTTTATTGAAGTCTCGCATATTCTTCGCTTTATCTACCGACGAGGTTTGAATCCGGCTCTCCTGTTTGTGGCGAGTTTCGCTACAATCATAATCGTTGGAGGATTTCTCTTACTGCTCCCGAATGCAAGCCGAGTACCGATCCACCCGGTCGACGCGTTCTTCACCGCGGCGAGCGCAGTATGCGTTACGGGGTTGCCCGTTGTCGACACGGCGACAGCGTTCACCATGACTGGTCACGTGATACTCCTGATCCTCATTCAGATCGGTGGGCTTGGTATCATGACCTTCGCGGGCCTGATCGGCTTCATGGTGACAGGGTCGGTCTCGATTCAGAATCAGATCGCACTCAAGGACATGCTTAGCAGCAGTCGGATGAGCAACGTCATCTCATTCCTTGCGCGCGTGATCATCGTCACCATCACGTTCGAGGCAGTCGGTGCTTTCATGATATACGGAACCCTGCCGGAAGGCGCTTTCCGATCCGAAGGTCAGAAGATATTTTTCGCCATCTTCCACGCGGTTTCAGCGTTCTGCAACGCAGGGATGTCAACATTCACGGCTGGCTTACACGATGAAGGTATCCGGTACAATTATGGGCTGCACTGGGTCGTCGGCGGGCTGGTCATCCTGGGAGGCATGGGTTTTCCCGTCGTCTTCAACATATTTACATTCCTTCGCATCAAGATCACAAATGTCGTGAAGCGGCTCCTGAAAGATCCTGCGAAAGAAGCTTACACCAACGTGTTGCAGGCGACATCACGCCTTGCATTGGTCACCTACTTCATATTGCTTGTGGCAGGTTCTATACTATTTTTCATTTTTGAGTATAACGATGTGTTGCGCGAGCACGACACATTCTTTGGAAAGATCACGACGAGTTTCTTTTCCGGAAGCATCTCCCCACGCACATCAGGGTTCAATACGGTAGATGTCGCTGCTCTTTCACTGCCGACGATCATGGTGTACCTCCTGCTGATGTGGATCGGAGCGTCACCGGGGTCAACCGGGGGAGGAATCAAAACCACCGTCGCCGCCGTTGCCTTTCTCAACATGAGGTCAATCGTGATGGGACGCGAACGAATCGAAGCATTCCGCACCGAGATATCTTCGGCGTCGGTCCGCCGGGCATTCGCGATTATTCTGCTTTCACTACTCGTACTAGGAATTTCAGTTCTGCTGTTGTCTGTGTATGACTCTCATCACGGGCTGCTCAAACTCGCATTCGAGGCATTCTCTGCGTTCAGCACCGCGGGGCTTTCACTGGGAGTAACCGCAAACTTATCAGTATTTGGAAAGTTGGTAATGATGGCTACATTGTTCATCGGGAGGATCGGAGCGCTGACGCTGCTCTTTGCAGTTGTCACCCGTACGGCTGAGCGACCGTACAAGTACCCGTCAGAGAATATCATGTTCTAGGATCAATCGTAACGAAAAGGAAACGCGATGAAGTTTATAGTGCTTGGACTTGGTAACTACGGAGCCGCGCTCTCAGCCAAGCTGGTAGCGCTCGGCCACGAAGTAATTGGTGTCGACCGCAAGATGGAGCTTGTTGAAAAACTCAACCATCAGATCACCCATGCTGTCGCGCTCGACGCAACCAGTCCCGACGCCATTAAAGGCCTGCCGATCCGAGACGTCGACGCGGTTATCAACGCGATTGGCGAAGATGAAGGTGTGAATATCATGGCTACTGCACTGCTGGTCCAGAACGAGGTCAAGCGAATTATTTGCCGAGTAACCTCTCCGTTGCAGCAAACGGTGCTGGAAGCGATGAATATTAAAGAATTTGTCTATCCGGAAGGTGACTCGGCCGAACGCCTCGCGTACAAACTTGATCTCAAAGGCGTCACCGATTCGTTTCAAATCAGCGACAAGTTCAAGTTGATCGAGATCGAACTGCCGAACCGATACGTCGACAAGACCATCGCGGAAATTGACTTTCTGGGTAAGTACGCCATCCAGCCTGTAACCATCGTACGAGAAATGGCCAGTCGAAACATACTCGGCACAATCCGAACAACACGAGTCGTGCAAGGAGTCCTTCGACCCGACACCGTGCTCAGGAAAGGAGATAAATTGCTGTTATTCGGTGACGTTGTAAACCTTGAGCAATTTATCGAGGAATAGGAAGTGATTTGAAATCAGCCAGAATCGTGCAAACTATTAAAGCATATCCTCTGAACAGCAAGTTCAATTAACTAAGCATCAGATCATTCGTCCGAATGTACTACAAAAAAGCCCGGCCGCAATAGCCCGTCCCATCAGGTGGTGATATATTGCGAGTCTTCGGGAATTACCAATACAGATGGATGAATACATTTTTTTGAGAAGCGTGCGGACCAAGGCGATATCTGAGAATTCTTCCCTTTTAGCTTCGACGGATGCTTTTTGATCAACCAAAACCTGTTCCGCAGCGAGCAGTGCGTCCGAAACTTCCGGCGGGATATGAGCTTGAATTCAGTATCGGTTTTCTTTTCAACTTCGCCTCTTCGAAATCAACCAGGTTCGACTTCGAACCTATTCTGATCTTCGAACAAAATGGTGCGACGGAATACCGGCGAATTTCCCTGCAGGTGGAAAAAGCGCTCGCGTTTCTGCATGAGCTGGACGACCAGGTCTACGAGGATCTTCTGGAGTTTTCAGACAACAGATTGCTGAAATGGATGACCTCGACTGGCAACCGATTTATCCGGAACGAATCCGGAAGTTGGGCGCATCTGTCAGTCCGGGAGCTCGTTAACCTTCGGCAGCATTACCTGGAGATCCTGCGAAAACTCTGGCCGCACCTCACCTCCTGGCCGCACGTCTTTGTGCACCGGGCGGGACGGTTCAGCAACACGAATCCTGCCACGATCCGGGTTGGTGCTCACGCTCCGGCGTTCAGCTTTGATATCGCGCGGAAAGGCGACCTCGTGGTTCTCACGATGACGCTCCGTCTCGATGGACAGGAATGTGATGTCAGCGTCCGCGGCGGCTTTTTGCTGGAACACAACAACACACTTTACCTGCCGTCAGAGCAGTCGGAACTCGCCGTGCTCGATTCATTCAAGAACGGACCGCTGAGTTTTCCCTACTCAGTCAGGACGGAAATTGTCACGAAATACCTTCTGCAATGGCTCGATAAGTATCCTGTACACATTCATCCGGACCTTGATATTGTCATTGCCGAACCCGATGTCGTATGCCGGGTCCGCCTCAGCGAACTGAACGAGAGCAATCTGATGATCCGACCCGAGTTTGTCTACAATGAAATCGAAGTCGATTTCAGCGATGACCTTTGGCACCTCGCGGAAGATGACCACACAATCACGATCATTCGAAGGGATAAACAACGTGAAAAAGGATTGTACGAACGCCTGCGGGCACTGCATCCGTCGTTTGCCAATCAGCGCAACAACGCCTACTACTACCTGCCGTTCGACGATGTCATGAAACGCGGCTGGTTCGTGGGGATGCTCCGAAAGATGCAGGACGAGGGGCTGACCATTCACGGATTCGAGTCACTCAAAAAGTTTAAGTACTCAACTCACGACCCGACCATTTCGATCCAGGCAGGTGCTGCCGCAGATTGTTTCGAACTCCACGTCAGCGTCCACTGGGGTGACCAGGAGGTGCCCCTAAAGGAGATCAGGCATGCGGTGCTCAACCATCAGGATACGATTATGCTCGAAGACGGCACGCTCGGACACATCCCCGAAGCGTGGATAAGCCAGTATAGTATGCTACTCCGAACCGCGACGGAAGAGGATGGTGTGCTGCGACTAAGCAAAGTACACTACACTGTGCTAGAAGATATCCTCGACAAAGTCGAGGGAACGGACCTGCGCCGTGAGATCGAGGAGCGAAAAAAGAAAATCATCGGTTACGACACATTGCCGAAAGCACCGCTGTCCGCGGCTATTAATGCAAAACTGCGTCCTTATCAGTTGTCGGGGTTCCATTGGCTCCAGACACTCGACGAACTGGGATGGGGCGGTTGTCTCGCCGACGACATGGGACTTGGAAAAACTCTCCAGACGATCTCCTTTATTCAGTACGTCCGTGAGAAGTATGCCGGAAGCACACAGCTCGTCGTCTGCCCGACATCCCTGATCTTCAACTGGGAAAATGAACTCCAGAAGTTCTGCCCTACCTTGAAGTTCCATATCCACTATGGCTCGCAACGCGCCCTCACGGATACTCACTTCGCTGACTATGACGTAATCCTGACGACCTACGGGGTCGTGCGCAACGACCATGAGCAACTCTCGTCATTCCTGTGGCAATATATCATTCTGGACGAAAGCCAGGCGATCAAGAACCCCGATGCGCAAGTGACAAAAGCTATTCGCGAACTGCGTTCGGTCAACCGCATCATTCTCAGTGGAACTCCCGTACAAAATAACACCTCCGATCTGTTCGCCCAGTTCAACTTTCTCAATCCTGGCCTGCTCGGAAATCGCGAATACTTCAATCGGGAATTCGCGGTTCCGATCGACAAGCTCGGAAGTCCACAAAAAACACAGGAGTTGCGCAAGCTTATTTACCCGTTCACACTCCGGAGAACGAAAGAACAGGTTGCCGATGACCTTCCAGACAAAACTGTTTCGATCCTCTGGTGCACAATGGAACCCGAGCAACGCCGCATCTACAACAATTACCGGGAAGCCTACCGCACGAAGCTATTGAAGAAGATCGACAATGACGGAATCGAGCGATCAGGTATCGACGTCCTTGAGGGATTATTGCGATTGCGGCAACTGTGCGATCATCCCGCACTCGTGGAAAATTCTGGCGAGACATCCTACGGCTCCGTCAAAATAGAAGAGTTGATCCGCGAGTTGCGCGAGAATGCCGGTCATCACAAAGTGCTGGTGTTCTCCCAATTTACACAGATGTTGTCGTTGATCCGCGAAGAGTTTGAAAAAGCCGGAATCACGTATTGCTACCTCGACGGCAAGACACCAATGCCCAAACGCAAGGAGCAAGTTGCCCGTTTTCAGGAAGATGATGGGATCAAGGCATTCCTCATTTCGCTCAAAGCCGGGGGGGTCGGGTTAAATCTTACGGTAGCGGACTACGTCTACCTCGTAGATCCGTGGTGGAATCCTGCAGCGGAGCAACAGGCAATCGACCGCGCCCACCGCATCGGGCAGACACGCAAGGTCTTCGCATACAAGATGATCTGCAAGGACAGCGTGGAAGAGCGAATACTAAAACTTCAAGAGAGAAAACAATCTCTTGCCGACGACCTCATTCAGGAGGACTCCGGGTTTGTCAAAAACCTTACGCGGGAGGATATTGAGTTCCTGTTCGGATGACAACTCCATGGTCTTTTGTTTTTCTCGCATAGTTT
>JBIQJZ010000260.1:0-4652 GCA_044507115.1 Flammeovirgaceae bacterium
GCAGTTGAACATCAACTCCATCAGCGGTCATTACTCAAAATCCGCGCAGCAAATGGCGTACAAGCTCATTGACAAAGGCATGATTCACTGGATAGGCAGCGATTGTCACCACCGCGAGCACACGGAAGTAATGAAGAAGGTACGGCAATCGAGATACTACCGTAAAGCGTTAACTTTGCCGCTAATGAACAATTCGTTGTTATGATCGGCGTAACAGGCGCCAACGGTCTCCTCGGGAGCTTCATTGTCAGAAAGCTGATTGAGAACGGTGATCATTTCGTCGCCTTCAAGCGGAAAGACAGTGACATCTCGCTGTTGTCTGACATTGCGGACAAAGTTCTGTGGAAGGATCTCGATGTTCTTGATTCAGTCGCGATGCAGGACGCGCTTGACGGCATTACGTCTATCATCCATGCGGCGGCGCACGTTTCATTCAATCCTAAGCTCGCTAATCTGACCACCCGCATCAATGCCGAGGGAACCCGCAATCTCGTGAACGCTTGCCTTACACATGGCATCAGTCGGTTTCTTCATATCAGTTCTGTGGGAGCCTTGGGACGCGCCAGGCATCAGACAATCGTTGACGAGAACAACAAATGGATTGAAACGGAGCATCAGAGCGCGTATGCCAGATCGAAATACCTCGCAGAACTGGAAGTGTTCCGCGGGCAGGAAGAGGGACTGAGCGCTGTAATCCTGAACCCCAGCGTCATACTGGCGCCCGCCGATTGGCAGAAAAGCAGTGCTCAACTGTTCCGATACGTGTGGAAGGAGCGGCCTTTTTATATCGATAGTTCTCTCAATTATGTGGATGTCAGGGACGTTGCAACCGCCGCATGGAAGCTGCTTAAATCCGGCATGGAAAATGAGCGATTTATCGCAAACGCCGGTGTCGTGTCGTTTAAGGAGTTTTTTGACGCTGTGGCACGTCGTTTTGACCGCAAACCCCCGATGGTTAAACTGAACAAAAATTTACTTAAGATTGTGGCAGGTTTCGAGGCCCTCAGAGCAACTTTACACCGCTCGGAACCGCTAATAACGTCGCATACAAGCCGTCTGGCCGGGACGCACTTCCAGTACTCGAACGATAAACTCAGACAGACACTTAACATGGAGTTTCTAACGCTGGAGAATACACTGGATTGGTGTTGTGATTATTATAAACAAAAGTTTAGCGCCAGGCGGGGATGAGCGCACCTTCGCAATACGATAAATTTTAGCTATTTTAGAAAAACCTTTAGTCGATGTCGAGAGAATACCGCAAAAGAGAAGAGGAAAACGAGTTGATAAAGAGATTCGAGGATCACCTCCGCAAAAGGAAAACGGAATTTTTCGACCTGGATGCGTATGAAGAGATCATCGACTATTATATGATCCGCGGGAAGCACAACAAGGCCCTTCAGGCAGTGAATCAGGCCATCCAGCAATATCCTTTCTCCATTGAATTGATGACCGTCAAAGCCCAGGTATTATCAAACCTGGAAGAGTACGAGCAGGCGCTGGAGTTGCTTGATCAGGCCCGGGCGTTTCAACCAACGGATCCCGATATCTACCTCACGAAAGGTTCAATATTCTCTCTTCAGGGAAATTTTGCCGAGGCGATCGAGAATTATGAAATGGCATTGACCTTTGCCGACGACAAAGACGAGGTGTATTACAACATCGGTCTCGCACGCCAAAGCATGGAAGACTACGAGGGGGCGATTGAAGCCTACAAGCACGCGGTCGAGGTTAATCTCAGTCACGATGGCGCGCTCTACGAACTCGCCTATTGCCTGGATGTAACGGGCCAACTCGAAAGCAGTGTTTCATACTATCAGAAATTCATCGACGAAGACCCGTACTCAGCAGCTGCCTGGTACAACCTCGGAATCGTTTATAACAAGCTGGAAAAATATGACGAAGCCTTGCAGTCATACGACTACGCGCTGACCATCGATGAAACGTTTGCTTCAGCGTCATTCAATATGGGTAATACCTATATGAACTTGCAGCAATACACGAAAGCCCTTGACGCATTCAAGAAGACAATTGAACTTGAGGGACCTAGCCCGGAGGTATATTGCTGTATCGGGGCAGCGTATGAAAGTCTTGAGCAATACGAGCTGGGCCTGAAATACTTTCAGAAAGCCTCGAAGTTGGATGCTTTATACGACGAAGCTTTTTATGGAGCTGGCGCCTGCCTGGAGAAGATGGAGAAATGGCACCAGGCCCTCCACTTCTACAACAAGGCGTTGAAGCTACACACTGAGAACCCCGAATATTGGAAATCCGTAGCCCATGCGGAGTTCAAGATCGGCAATACTATCTCCAGTCTGGACGCGTACGAAGAAGCGAGCAAGCTGGATCCGGAAGACAAGGAGATATGGCTGAACTGGTCCTTCATTTTTTATGAGCAGGGTGACTACGGAAAAGCAACTGAAACGCTATTACAGGGTTTCGAGAATACACCGGACGACCCCGAGTTGTTCTACCGGATGACCGTCTACCTGATCGAGGCGGGCAAATTCAAGGAGGCCTTTAATTATTTGGAAAATGCCTTAATTTTGGACTTTGATGGTCACACGGCATTGTTTGATTTTTTTCCTAAGATCGAGACCCAAAAAGCCTTGCACAAGATCATTGAGCAGTTTAGAAAAGACAACCATTAATGAATTACGAACTCAAGAACTTGCCTGAGCGCACCAGCAAGCCCAGGCAATACGGCTTCACCATGGCCATGGATAAAGGCATGAGCGTCCGTGAAGCCGAGGATTTTGCCAGTAACTGCGCTGATCACGTGGATATTGTCAAGTTGGGTTGGGGAACGTCGTTTGTCACACCCAAGTTGAAGGATAAGTTAAGAGTATACAAAGAGGCCGGTTTGCCCGTTTACTTTGGCGGAACACTTTTTGAAGCCTTTGTTATACGAAATCAATTCGACGACTATCGCAGGCTTCTCGACAAGTTCGATATGTCGTTTGCCGAGGTCTCCGATGGATCCATCGACCTCGATCACGACAAGAAATGCGATTACATTGTAAAGCTCTCGGAGCAAGTCACCGTTCTCTCAGAGGTCGGATCAAAAGATGCGGACAAGATTATTCCGCCGTATCTGTGGATCGATCTCATGCAGAAAGAACTAGACGCCGGAGCCTGGAAAGTGATCGGCGAGGCGCGGGAAGGTGGAAACGTTGGCTTATTTCGCTCAACCGGTGAAGTGCGCTCAGGTCTCGTACAAGAAATTCTGACAAAAATTCCTTTCGAAAAGATTATTTGGGAAGCTCCTCAGAAAGCCCAACAGGTCTGGTTTATCAAACTCCTCGGCGCAAATGTCAACTTGGGTAATATCGCCCCGGAAGAAGTAATTCCTCTCGAAACAATCCGTCTCGGCCTTCGGGGAGACACTTTCCTCCATTTCCTCGGAATCGAAAAAAAGACGAGTCATAGCGCTCCTCCATTCGAGGTGGATTGATCCGTAGCAGTGTTGAGAAGACTACTGTATTATATTCTCGCAGTTATCAAAGGTTTGTGCATCGGTGCCGCAGGAATCATACAGGGAATCTCGGGCGGCTCAATGGCCCTGTTGTTGGGTAGTCACCAGGAATTGATACTCTCAATACAAAGCTGGAACCGCAGAGCACTTCTTTTACTTAAGACGAAACAATACGCCGGCTTCCTGCGCAATGGTCTTCTTCTGTTCATACTCGCAGGCGTGGTCACCGGACTTCTCACGTTGCGGGCTGTACTAACACCGCTCGTCACGACCCATCCGATTTTTATTTCCTCATTTTTCTTTAGTCTCGTTAGCATCGCTTCACTGCTGCTGCTTAGGAAGATCACACGATGGAGCATTGGCGTGGTTTTGGCGATACTCGTAGGCTTCGGTATCACCTACCTGCTAACCAGAATAGCACCATTCTCGACCCCGGACCATGCGCTCGCTGCGCTCCCTGCTGGGTTTCTTGCGGGATCAACGTTGGTCATCCCGGGTGTGTCAGATGCATTTATCCTGATGATTATTGGGAAATATCAATATATACTTGCTAGCTTTGGCTCCCTTGAATTTGATGTCATTATCCTCTTTATTGGAGGTGGCATACTCGGCCTCGCTTGCACCGCCCATCTGTTAGCAGGGCTTGTATCAGGGTACTTCAACCTCGCCATGGGACTGTTCGCCGGCTTGATGATCGGATCACTGAATAAGATATGGCCATGGCGGGAAGTATTCGAGTACGTCACCACGATCGAGGGTAAACGGATCCCAGCGTTCGACAGCAGCATCCTGCCGTGGCGCTACCTGGAAATCACAGGAAAAGACCCCCAGGTTTTCTACGCAATACTCACGATGGCTGCTGGCGTATTTATGGTAGTTCTAATTGAAAAAATTACTTCAAGGCTAAAAACCAAAAGCTGAAATGGACAAAATATTCGGACTGATCGGGCAAACCGTCAGTCACTCATTCTCCAAGTCATACTTCGACGAAAAATTTTTCAGAGAGGGTCTTCGAGACCATCACTACGAGCTCTTCCCGTTGAACAATATCAACGAAATCGAAGACCTTATTCAAAATACAAAAGGCCTCACCGGACTGAACGTCACCATTCCTTATAAAGAGCAGGTAATGGAATTCCTGGATGAAGTCGACCCTGCTGCAAAAAAAATCGGCGCC
>JBIQJZ010000261.1:0-4625 GCA_044507115.1 Flammeovirgaceae bacterium
GGCGACCTTATGGTAGAAAAACGCAGGACGACAAGAAACCAATAGTCCCGTAGGGACGACCTTATGGCTAGATGATCACCTCAATTTTTCTGCAACGCCGAATCCAATATCTCGAACCGCGAGTAATTGCTCTTGAATTCGGGTACGAGCTCTTTCATCAACGCAACCATCTTCAACTCATTTGATTCATCTACGAGATCGTGGAATAACTCGATGTAGGAGTTGATCTCGGGGTAGGCGTATTCCTTGACCTTGGCGATCAGGATCTTCTCATGATGGGTCTTGATGGTATTCTCCTGCTGATTAAGCAGCTCCTCAAAGAGCTTCTCTCCTTCGCGAAGACCGGTATAGACGATCTCGATATCCTTCCCGGGTCGCAGGCCTGACAGCAGGATCATCTTCCTTGCCAGGTCGAGGATCCGCACCGACTCACCCATATCGAATAAGAATATCTCCCCTCCTTTTCCCATGACGCCGGCCTCGAGCACCAATCGGCAGGCTTCCGGAATCGTCATGAAATAACGTGTGATCTCCGGGTGAGTGACGGTCACTGGCCCGCCCTGTGATATCTGTTTTTTAAAGAGTGGAATCACCGATCCATTCGAACCCAATACGTTGCCGAACCGCGTCGTAACGAAGGCCGTGCGCTTGTGGCCGATGGCCTGGATGTGGTTGTTCAGCGACTGGACGTATATCTCCGCTAAACGCTTCGAACATCCCATCACGTTGGTTGGGTTAACGGCTTTATCCGTGGAGATCATGACAAATTCATCAACACCGTACCGAACAGACAAGTCTGCAAGCGTTTTGGTACCGAGAATATTGCATCTGATCGCTTCCGCCGGGTTTGTCTCCATCATCGGGACATGCTTGTACGCCGCGGCATGAAACACGATACTCGGCCGATATTCGCGGAAAATTGACTCGAGTCTTTTCTCGTTGTTGATGTCGGCTACAAATGAAAGGACCTTCACGACGGAGGAGTTCTGTCTTAGAACTCGGTCCACTTCGAACAACGCTGACTCTGCCTGGTCGATCAAGACGATAAGCTGGGGCTTGTATTGCACAAGCTGTCGCACGATCTCACTGCCGATCGAGCCGGCGGCACCAGTGACGCAAATGCGTTTTCCTGCCAGATGCTTGTGGAGGTGATCATCCCGCAGTGTGATGATCTCCCGCTCCAGAAGGTCTTCGATGTTGATCTCCTTGATCTGGTTGATGCTCAGCTCGCCCCGGACCCATTGGTCGGCGGGCGGTACGACCCGGACCTTCACCTGATTGCGAATGCAGACATCCACGATCTCATTTTTCTTTTCGACTGAGAGATCCTTGACCGTGATGATGACGTCGTCGATGTTAAATGCATTTAGCAAACGTTCAATGTCGTCCGGTGAATCATTGTATATCTTGGAGCCGTTAAGGACTTTTCCGACTTTGTGCCGGTCGCCGTCAATAAATCCAATAACCCGAGCGTTGGGCGACGAGTCGATTACATGTTTCGTCGTGATACCCGTCTGTCCCGCCCCGTAAATCAGCACGTTGGAATTGCGCAACACTGCGCGTTTGTAAAAAGAGAAGAAATACTTGACCAGCAACCGGTAGTTGAATAACAGCAGGAACGAAGCCAGAAAGCTGATATAGATAACCGATGTCGGTACAAGGTAGTGGTTGTATCGAAAATAGTAGATACCGTTGATCGCATGCACGGCGACAAGGTTCAGGAAAAGCATGAAGAAGATGCGGACACCGTCCTGCGTACCCGTATAGCGAATAATTCCCTTGTAACTCCCGGTAATCGCGATACACAAGGAAGCAAGGACCAGGTACAGCAGCACGCCGAGGTCTGCCCTGTTCTCAATCAGTTCACGGATGGAAAAATTAAAACGGAGTAAGTACGCAAGGAAGACCGAGACCCCGACAAATGTCAGGTCTATCATTACGATCACCCAGCGAGGGAGGATGCGGAGGTTCTTGATGGACCTCCAGAATAGTTTAATATAGGTTGAGATGACGCTTACTTTTTGGTTCGCCGCATATCAATGATCCGCTTGATGCCCAATGCACCGCCTACAGCCAAAAGGATCTCAATGCCAGTGATCGGCACCGGATCCGGCGGGTCACCTGGAGGATCAGGCTGGGCAAAAATGGCCGTCGAAGTTCCAAGGAACAGTACGGCGATCAGGAAGAATCTGCATAAGGATTTGCCCATATTCATCACTCTTTAATGATCTTCAAATAAATGTTTCTGGCACCCTGCCGGATTTTTAGCAAATATAACCCAGCGGACGTATTCGTTAAATCAAACTCGGCTATTTGAATTCCATCCCTGACGACAAAATCAGCCGTGCCGACTGGCGCACCCACCGAATTCATGAGCGCGACCGTCGCTGGGTCGGTATTCCGCAACTCCACCACCACACGGTCGGCTGCTGGATTGGGATACACGCCGATCTTGCCGGCGAAACTTTCCTCCACCCCGGTCACTGAGAAGTCATAGTATGCGGCGGTTTCACAACCTCCGACTGTCGCCACGACCTTGTACGTACCAGACTCCCCGGCAACCACTTGCTGCCCGGTCGCACCCGCGATGGGCTGGTCATTGAGGTACCATTGTACGTTGTCGGTGTAGTTTGCCAGCAACACATTCCCGTCTACCACCGAAATCGTAGCCTCATCCAGATGTGAAACGTCGGCCTTCACTTCCCGGCGCGCACCTTCGCATCCGAGGGCATTGCGCGCAGCGACGAAATATGTCTTGGACTTTTCCAACACGGGCGTTTCGAAAACGCCCCCGACAGCTATCGGTTCGACCGAACTTTCGGTCTCATACCAATAGAACCCGGCATCAGAAGGGATGCCCGACGCACTCAACACTACGCGACCCGATCCACATGCCTGTGCGTTTTGGACAGCAAATTCGTTGTATATCGGGGTCACGCGCATATCCACGGTATGCTCCAGCGGCACCGCCTCGCACAGTCCGTTAGACGCGTAGACCATGAGGTTATTCAGCCCTGACGTCAGTTTAGAAAGCTGTATACTCAGGACGAGTGCATTTCCATTGCCCTTCACAATGTCTGATATAGTCTGTCCATTGCTATCCCGGACAAAGTACGAAACGTTGGTGTCGCTACCTTCAATGGTGACGCCAGCCGGCGCATCCTTACACACATCGTTAAAATGCAACACGTTGTCACGGGCAAACGTCGGTTGCGAAACCACTAGCTCAAACCGCCCTTCACCGAAGGTTTTGGGGTCGGCGGTGATTTCAAATGCATATTCCGGTTGACTCCGCACGTCGATCACCTCATTTCTGAACTTATCTACCAGCGAAAAATCGTAGGCAGTCGCAAAGCTCTCAAACTGTGAGAAATTGAGCGCGTAGCTCCCGGGTGGGACCACGTTCGCACTGTCGCCATTGATGTCGCTGATTCCGAGTTTGAACGACTTCGAGCACCCGAAATCTTTCAAGCCATTGATCGCGAATCGCGCCGAAGATCCTTCAACAAGTGTATAGAGATTGAGGAAATCGTTCGTCTTCTTCGTCGCGTCAAACCTGAGATCAACATCGTCAGTCGCCTCGTCCTGGAGCCAGATCACTGTCTCGTCATGACGACCGTTTCCGCGAAGGTTAATCCTCAGCACGTTGGCCAGCGCTTTTTCACGAACCAGAACTGGGTTCTGATCGGACGTCTTTAATGACTCCGAAAAATCGAGTGTCGTATTTTCTGTCGTATACACCCAGAAGGCCTGACCCGACGCGATTACGCCCGAAAAGCCACCGACATCAGGTCCTCCCTGAACATAATACACGAAGTTACCCGCTCCGGCTCCCGCGTTGTCGACGTTGTCCTTGATCCAGATGGTCGAACTAACGCCCGCAGGCAACGTAATCAGATCCCAGTCGATTGGAGCAGGATACGGGTTACCGATGAGATTATATCCGGTTGCACCAGGCTCAGCACCCGTCGCGGTCAACGCCACATTCACGTCGCCGGCGCGCAACGTTCCGCGCGTGTTGATTGTCGGCGTTCCGGAGTTATACATGTAAACCGCGTAGCCGCGACCGCTCTCCAGCGGAAAACTGCTCGCCGGAAGTGCGATGTTATTCGGATAGGCCTGATAGCGATCGCCCCACGGGCCACCGGCGCTCTCAACGTATTGATAGAGTGAGGGGCTATTCGGACTTCCAATTGACGTAGGGTCGGAAAACAGTCCGGTGATTGCAATCTCGCCTTTCCAGTCAGCCACGGTTGAGCCGGCGACGGGAGGTGCAAAATAGCGGTAAGACCGGATCCCCTCGCTGTTCGGAATATACCGTTCCACGGTAATATTCCCGGCGACCGACACGCCGGAAGGAATTGGCGGAATAATGGCAGTGCGCGTCGCTGTGGATCGAAGCACCAACGTCCCGGTGTTGGACGGGCCGTCAAAATCGACATCTGTCCCGGAGGATCCGTTCTGCGCAATCTCAAAACGGTTAGCGATGCGGAAGATCGTGTTCGGTATTGTCGAAGCGACGGAGAACGTGCTCGACGGCTTGTTGATCGTTACATTGTACAGATCGATCACCCCGCCAGAACCCGCTGTGCGGTCAAGACGCTGCGCCCCGCTGCCGATAAACG
>JBIQJZ010000262.1:0-4568 GCA_044507115.1 Flammeovirgaceae bacterium
GTCGTTTGATGGCAAGGACTACAAAGCATCGATGTCGTATATCACGGGCTACAATGTCAGAAAGTTTGTGCTGCCTTCATCGTATGTTCCTACCGGATCAAGCGGTAGTCCCCTGAACTGGCCTGTCTTGCGCTATGCCGACGTCCTTCTGATGAAGGCGGAAGCGTTGAACGAGCTTGGCAAGACGTCAGACGCGGAGACTCCGTTAAACGAGGTTCGTCACAGAGCGGGTCTTGATCCTATTAGTGGACTTAATCGGGACGATTTTCGCGAAGCTGTATTACACGAACGAAGAATGGAACTCGCGTTCGAGGGGCACTGGTGGTTTGACCTGATTCGCGTTGACAACGGTGCCTACGGGTTGTCGTTTCTTCATTCTATCGGGAGAACAAATGCGACGGAGAAACATCTCTTGTTTCCAATCCCGCAGGCTGAACGAGATGTAAATCCTAACCTGACTCAAAACCCAGGGTATTAGTCCTGACGGTAAAATGAAAGGTGTTGTGGCAACGATATTGCGCATAGTCACTGCGTGCTATTTCCTGGCTGCCCTTGCCGGCTGTCGCGATGAAAGCGCACCCGGGCCGCGTACGCCTTCGCTGCCACCCAGCTATACCGTGACATCTGACAAGGCTGTCTACAATCCAGGTGAGTCGGTGGAGATCCTTGTATCACCCGCCACTACTGCACCGGTGGCTGTCCGGATCAAACACCTCGGAAAGGTCATCGAAGAGATGATGGTGAGTGGTACGTCATTTAACTGGGACCCGCCAGCCGCCGACTTTAAAGGTTACATGGTCGAACTCTTTGAACCAGAAGCAGACGGGACCCCGACGAATGTTCTTGCAACGATCGGGATAGATGTTTCGTCCGACTGGACGCGGTTTCCCAGGTACGGATTCGTCTCCAAGTTCCCTGAAATGACAGATGCGCAGGTCGATGAGGTGATCGGCAACCTGAATCGGTATCGGATCAATGGCATTCAGTACTACGACTGGCATTATAAGCATCACCAGCCGTTGGCAGGGACCCCTGAGAACCCTACGCCGGTGTATCGCGATATTATCAATCGCGAGATCTATTTCAGTACAGTAAAGAAGTACATTCATGCCGGCCATTCCCGCAACATCCGTGCAATGTTTTATAATCTGGTGTACGGTGTATTGAAGGATTCGGGTTTGAAGGAAGAGTGGTATATCTACACGAGCGCCGCCCGCGTGGAGAAGGACAAGCACCCCCTCCCGCCACCGTTCATCAGTGACATTTTTCTGGTAGATCCCTCGAACCCCGAGTGGCAACAGTACCTGATAGGCCAGAACCGGAACGTATATGCAGCTTTGCCCTTTGACGGTTTTCATATGGATCAGCTGGGCGACCGGGGTACGCGCTACGATCATCACGGCGCCCCGACAGATCTCTCTTTGAGTTTCCGATCATTCATTGAAGCGATCGAAAGTGATATGCCGGAAAAGGTTAACGTGCTGAATGCCGTCAACCAGTTCGGACAGGCATCCATCGCACAGGCACCTGTGGATTTTCTTTATACAGAGGTTTGGAGTCCAAATGATACCTACAGCGATCTTGCGAGTGTCATTCTTCAGAACAATACCCTGAGTGATCAACAACTTAATACGGTGTTGGCCGCGTACGTCAACTACGATCTGGCCGACGATGTCGGGCATTTTAATACAGCATCTGTGCTGATGGCGGACGCGGTGATTTTCGCTTTTGGCGGAGCGCAACTGGAGTTGGGAGAACACATGCTTGGGAAAGAGTACTTCCCTAACGACAATCTGGCGATGCGCGAAGACCTGAAGCGATATCTCGTCAGCTACTACGATTTTCTGGTCGCCTATCAGAATTTGCTACGCGACGGGGGCAATTTTAACACACCTTCGATTATTTCAGCCGACAACAAGGTACAATTCAGCGCCTGGCCTCCTTCGCCCGGTAAGGTCGCGGTGGTTGGGAAAGAACACGAGCATAGACAAATCCTGCACTTGCTAAACTTTACCAATGCCAAGACCATGCAGTGGCGCGACAACACGGGTATACAAGCCGTGCCGATCGCAGTCGAAGATATTCAAGTTCGATTCACGCCCGAGCGACCGGTTGCCAAGGTCTGGTATGCATCGCCGGATTTTCACAACGGTGCTTCGATTGAAATTGATTTCAAGGTAACTGGCAACCAACTCTCGATGACCCTGCCGGGGCTTCAGTATTGGAGTATGATTGTTATCGAGTATCAACATTAAAAAATGAGTATTACTAAACGAATGTATATGCAAACCATAGTTACGCAAACCGGAATTCGACAAAACAGGATACTGTGGACAGTAGCTGTTGCGCTTCTGAGTTCCCTATTCGTCATGTCCTGTGAAGAGTATGAGGAATCTCATTCTCCTGTGCTCGCAGACAAACCGGTGTTAAGCATTACCTCCCAGGAGGTTGTCCTGAATCAAAAGCAGGAAGGAAATACTGCGTTTTCCTTGAATTGGACGCCGGGGAGCAATCGCGGCACGAACAGCGCCATCGACTACACGATCGAAATAGATAAGAAAGGAAATAATTTTTCAGATCCTGTTTCTCTTGGAGCTGGGAAGGCCAGTTATAACAGCAACTTTGCAGTCGAGGGCTTCAATGATCTTTTGCTGAATTCATTCTTGATCGCTCCCGGTACGAGCGCGGAAATCGAATTCAGAGTTATATCCAAGCCTCTCAATCCGTCGGCGGCGCCGGAAGTATCGAATGTGGTTAGCCTGACCGTAGTGGCGTATGAGCCGGTTCCGGTGCCTGATGCGTTGTACATGATTGGCGATGCAACGCCCAACGGTTGGGATGCGAACAATCCGACGCCGATGACGAAGAGTCCGACGGAACCGGGTGTGTTTACCTACCAGGGTGACCTGTCGGCAGGTGAATTGAAATTTCTAACTGTCGTGGGTGAGTTTCTCCCGTCGTATCAGCGGGGTGAAGACGACAATACCCTCGTTGTCAGAACTGATTTTGATCAACCGGATGATAAGTTCGTGATCGAACAGGGAGGGATATACATGCTCACTGTCGATGTCATCGAGATGACGTATCACGCAGAGGCGTTAGCGTCGTCTCCGTACGACGAGCTTTGGATCGTGGGTTCTGCGGTTCCCAAAGGTTGGGATATCGGCAATGCGGATCCGATGATACAGGATCCATCAGATCCGTTTGTATTCAGTTTTAATGCCGAACTCGTCGCGGGTGAGTTTAAAATCGCGACGGCCAAGAGTTTTGATGCGGCATTTTACAGACCGGTGACTGCCGATCAACCAATCACCGAAACCGATATTCAATTGTCGGCGGGAGATCCCGATCATAAATGGAACATCAGTGAGGCGGGACCCTACAAGATCACGCTTAACCTCCGGGATAATACGATTGACATCGCGCCATTCATTCCGTTTGAGGATCTGTGGATAGTCGGAGATGCAACGCCGGCCGGCTGGAACATTGATAATCCGGTAGCGATGACGCGGGATGGCGACTATGAATTTACCTGGACGGGACAATTGAATGCCGGGGAGTTCAAGTTCCCGATTGCTACGGGAAACTGGGGAACGGGATTCTTTATGCCGTACAACGCAGATGAAAGTATCACCGGTACGTTGATGACATTCAGGGCAACTGGTTCACCCGACACGAAATGGAGGGTACAACCCGGTGAAGAAGGTGTTTATACAATCCGGCTGAATCAGCTCTACCATACCATTTCCATCACGCCACAATAAAATCAGTGTAGCGTATCAGCGATCGTTCTATCAGAGGCGCAGAGTTCGTTTTGGATTCAACCACCGCTGGTACGCTATCTCATTGTCTTCCTGTTCTCGCATGGATAAGAAACTGTTATTTATCGTTCTGATTTTTGCCGGTGCGTCGTCTTGCTCTCGGCAGGAATCGCCCGCAATCTATTCCTCTTCGGTGTATAACATACTTCGCGACAGGGTGGAACAGGGCGCTTTTCAGGCAATTGCCTTGAACAGCACGGAGATCGTCTCTGATTATCAAAGTGCCGGAAATGATTTTATGAGTCCTCGTATCGACTTCAAGTTTAGCATTAATGGAAAGGACAACGAGATGCTCTCGGGCAGAGATCACCATTTTAATTGCATCGCACCGGGAAACAAGTGTGAGACGCCACTGATCCGGTTCGGAGAACAGCTCAACGATGATAGTCCGCTGGCCCCGGGCGTTTATCTGCAACCCGACACAGAGTGGACGATCCGGCTGGACATGCGACACGTGTTTGAAGCATTTCAGCGACAGGGGTATTTTGAGACCTTCAATGGCTCGCGGATCTACAAGGAAGACTTCAAAGGAGTGTATGTGGCGGGTGGTACTGTGCCACTGACGTGGGACTTCGACAATCTTGAGCATTTCCGAAATCTTGAGTTGCACGACGAGGACGGTGACCATATATATGAGCTCGTGCTCATCCTCAACGCAAAGGAAGACAAGCGAACCACTGACCCGAGATGGGAACTCTCATCGCCAATCGGCGAGTATCCGCAGCACGAGTCGGCGTACCCCATCGT
>JBIQJZ010000012.1:0-22949 GCA_044507115.1 Flammeovirgaceae bacterium
CCAGCTGGAGCATATTTGGCGAACATATACCGAAAGAGAAGCGCGCCAGATTGAACATTACTGATTTTATGAATACAAGTGTAACGGATGCTGCGACATTGAAAGTCCGCTGGGAAGGTGACCTGATCAGGAAGAACGCAGGTTCATTGGTTACGCTTCCCGAGTATTACAGACTGACGAAGTCACAGGAGGAAAACGGAACCTGGGTGGCTATTCCCGCAAGCGAAGTTCCGAAGGAAACCGGGTTACACGAAGTCAGCTTCGACAGACCATTTGAACGTTCCCACACCTATGTAACACCGGAGGAGAAAGAGAGTGCGTGGAAAACTCCGGGGCCGGCCGCCGGACCGTTCAGGGTAAAGCTCGGAGATGGTTCCACACTTACGTACTACTGGTACCGATTTGCGGATCAACCTGCGCTTCTGAACGCGGACCTAACCAAGGCGGAACGGGAAGAAATGCAGCGCCGAGTTGAACTTTTGCACAAGCACTGGACGAAAGATCGCGAATACCTTCCGCCGCCAATGATCGGTAAACTTGCGGAAATTGATCCCGCGCTGATTGTTACTCCACCGCCGGGAATGGAAGCGGGTTATGTTCCGATCGTCACGCGACAGGGATTCGAGCATCCCTAGTGCTTTGCTGGTTAAAGAGGTTTCGGCCGCCTGCTGAAATCCTGAAGTAGTCGCCGGCACTTGTCTGCGGCATGGGAATTTTCGGTCAATCCACAGAGGTGGTCGTACCAACCGCGATTGACTGGATCATAAAGTTCTATGCTATGAGCTTGCAAGAAAAAGCGTCCCATGAAATACGGGAACAGGTAAAAGTGCTGACGGGTGAAAAGGCGGTAGACAAGCAATACTCGAGTGAGCGGCAGATGAGCGACGAAGACAGCGCCCAGGCGGAATTCAATGTCAGCAAGCGTCGACTCTTTGATGTCAACGCATGGAGCAGCATCCCGGCAATTGCGAACTCCAGATTTCAGCTTCACGGTAGGGACGGCATTCAACTCAACACGGAAAGGGTCAAGGAGGGCGACTTTATAATGATCGACTTGCCTGGGCCACTTCCATACTACTGGGTAAAGGTCACCGAGGTGACGGAGCAGGAGGATATGGCTGAGTTTACAGTGCAGCCTACATATGATCCCACAGTGAAGGAAGATAAAACCGTTACTGCGCATTTTTTTCAGGACCAAGCTCGGAGCACCTTTCGGGTACAATGCCAAGGGACTGTAATTTCAGCGCATGAGATAGGTGTTGACGAAGCGATCAACAACCAGAGTGTGGAAGCTGGTGGGAAGGGTTTGGTGAATACCCTCGTGGCGCAGGCAGGGTGGGCCGGTTTTCAGCAGTATCAATGGAAAAATCTTACCGAGTTTCTGGTCGGACTTTAGCAGGTCAGTACGAGTTGGCTAATCAGCCTCAGGCGCCTATATTTACCTGGCATTCACCGATCCAAGATTAAATGCAGATACTCAAGGATATTTTTCAGGTTGGCGGGGACCTGAACGGAATCACTTTTGACGTCCAGGGCGCCATGTGGAACGATGGCAATTCGTATGTTATCAGGACGAGTGACGGACTGATTATGGTCGACTGCGGGTGCGGCGATACCATGGACCAGATTTTTGCGAACATGCGATATTGGGGTTTGTCGCCCGACGACATACGATACTGCATCCTGACACATCCGCACTACGACCACGCGGGAGGTGGGCATTTGTTGAAAGAACGGGGCGTTAGGTTCATTGCCTCTTCGGGGACCGCGGATGCGGTGGCTTCCGGCGATGAACGATGCGCCGGTTACTTGTATCACAAAACGTTTCGTGCGTTTACTGTCGATCAAGTTGTCTCGGATGACGAAGTCTTTGAAGTGCTGGGTATCTCCTTCAGAGTTCTGTACTTACCCGGTCACAGTATGGGATGCACTGCTTTTTCTTTTCAGTGGGAGGGGCGTCACATCGTTTTCAGCGGGGATGTGATCGGTACGCTCGGAATTGGCGACTTTGGCTGGAGTGGGTCATTCGACTTCAACAAGGAAGCCTATCTACAATCACTCATCAGATTTTCGAAGCTCGATATGGATATCATGTTGCCGGGCCATGGCCTCACATACTTTCACAAACCCCGGCGCCGGGTCGAATATGTTTTGAATCAAGCGCTAATGTTGTGGCGTTGATTCGGATTTGACTGCAGCGGAGATTGTTTTTGTGCCTGGAATTCTGGAAATTCTCTTCCCAAATGTTTCCCGCTTATGAAAAGCTACATCTCTGCACTACTGGTTGTCCTGGCACTCGTGGTCATCACATCGGGCGTCGTGCCTGCACAGCATGCAGGACATTCCGATCATGGAGGTGCACACGTCGAGGCTCAGCCGTTGCTTGCGCAGGCCCTGCGTCTTCGGGACGCGTTGGCATTTCTGGGTAGTGAGCTGCCTGCGGAGGATTCCAGACGCCTCCTTCAACTGCAGCAGCGTCCTGCTGATGATGAAACCAGCAACGCTATCCAGGCAATCCTCGATCCATATTGCCTGGCCGTTGTAAGTATCAATCCGGAGGCGCGCGTCATGGTTAGCAGGGGAAGTGCTCCTGCAAAGTTGGTTCAGGGAGGTTGGACGAGTTTCCTGGTAAAGATCCACAACGATGCGAATGTCACCGCCCAGTTGGAAGTTGAGAGTCCGAATACCTTGTCGCCGATTCATGCTCCGTCTCGCCATCCCAAAGTCAAAGAAGAGGATGTGATCACCCGGGGGGAGGCAACCAACCGTTTCCTGGAATGTCAAATCTATCGCAACAGACCGTTGTTACCCAATTTGTCCGGTCTTGCGCTGGAGTATGCAGTTGTGCAGATATATTCCAAAGATGCTGGTCGTCGAGAGAGTCAGATCGGATTTAACGTAGGGCAGGGAACACAGGACATCGGTTTCCGCAATAGTATTCCTATCCTGTTTGATATTAGTCCTGCTGTCAAGGTGGTACTGGATGTGGTGGACGATGACGGCTCTCCCACCATGGCTTCTTTCCTGATTACGGATGGGATCGAGCGCATACGCGATGATAGTACTACAAACTTGCGCAACCTGGATTATCATCTTGCCGCGGCGCGTATGGAGTTCCGCAGGACGCAGATTCCCGGAAAGCTCAGGGGCATCTATCCGTTGCCTTCCCGGCGCGTTGCGGCCTACGACGAATACCCCGACTTTTTCTTTCATCCACAGATTTACCGTTATACGGGAGAACATGTTATGTTACCCCCTGGACGATACAGTGTGACCTTCACTCGCGGTCCGGAATATGAAATTCAACAGCGGGAGCTTGTCGTGCCGGAGAATAAAAAAGAGATTAAGGTGGGCTTTCGCCTGAAACGTTGGATCAACCTTGCTAAACTCGGATGGTATAGTGGCGATCATCATATTCACGGTGCGGGTTGCAGTCACTATGATAGTCCTGAAGAAGGCGTTCCTCCTTCGCACATGTGGCGACAGATATTGGGAGAGGATCTGAACGTTGGCGCTTCCCTGGCGTGGGGTCCCAGTTGGTATCACCAGAAAACATTCTTTACCGGACAGGACGAACCGTTCTCCACATCAAAAAACATTCTGCATAATGATGTCGAAGTATCCGGCTTTCCATCTTCACACGCAGGACACATCGTCCTGCTAAAGCTGAAAGAGGATGATTACCCCGGAACATCGCGCATCGAGGAGTGGCCGAGTTGGACCTTACCGGTGTTGAAGTGGGCAAAGTCTCAGGGCGGTGTTGTTGGCTATGCGCATTCCGGCTGGGGACTCGAGCCGCTTGAGCGGACTGTCGAATTGCCGAACTATGTCATTCCGAAGATGGATGGCATTGGCGCGAATGAGTATGTCGTCACCGTTACGCAGAATGTGATTGATTTTTACAGCCTTGGCGACACACCTCCTGCACAGGAGTTGAACATGTGGTATCATACCCTGAACGCGGGGTTTCGAACGCGCGCGAGCGGCGAAACGGATTTTCCCTGTATATACGATGAGCGCGTCGGATCTGCACGAAGCTATTTCAAACCAGAAGGTGCGTTTTCTTATGAAAGCTATGTGGCTGCTCTTCAACGCGGGAGGTCGTATGTCACGGATGGCCGGTCGCATTTGCTGGACTTTCGCGTGAATGGGACTGAAGCGGGAACAGGCAATAGTGAAGTGTCGCTATCCGCCGACAAAACTATTCGTGTGACCGCGCGTGTAGCTGCAAAATTGCCTGAACAACAGGATGAGGAAGGAGCTTCCATCGCTTCCAGACCAGCATCCGAGCAACCATACTGGCATCTCGAACGAGCGCGGGTGGGAAAATCCCGCGAGGTGAGAGTGGAACTGATTGTAAATGGTCAGGCTGTGGCGGAGAAAACAATCACCGCGGACGGACAATGGAAGGATATTTCGTTTAATTATTCGCTAACCAAATCAGCCTGGGTTGCACTGCGCATCTTGTCGAGCTCACACTCGAACCCGGTATTCGTGAAAGTTGACGGCCGTCCCATTCGTGTACGCGAAAGCGCTGAATGGTGCCGTGCCGCTGTGGAGCAATGTTGGAAAATGAAATCCCCACGTATCCGGGAATCAGAACGTGCTGCGGCACGAGCGGCGTACGATGACGCAAAGTTAATTTATGAGCGCATCATTTCGGAAAGTCAATAGGGGTGTTGGTTCCATGGGGCCAGTCGTATACTTTAGCTCTCAAACATCTCCCTTATCGGATTCTACCATTCTTTACTTTTATGAGATCCCTGGTTGTACTGAAGTACCTACTGTTTTACGGCCTAATTGGTATTGCGCACTTCGCCCCGGGACAACCGGCTGGTGTAGAAAGCGCTGATTCGATGTTGGCCAATTATGAAGGACAACTGCACTCCTATTTTAACAAATACCTGGTAGACGATTACGAGAAACGCTCTGGCAAGGCATGGAATCGCGATTACAGCAACCCAGATGCGCTGTTATCCAGCGTTGCGCCCAACCGGGAAAGATGGAGGAAAGTGTTGAATCCTCCTGTGCTGCCAAAGTCTGGCCCTCTCAAGTCGAGGCCGCATCCGACAGCGGGAGTCGACGCCAGCTGGATAGAACTTCCTATGGGACTCATAACCGCGCAGGCGCTGCTCGCATTTCCCGAAGGCGCAACGTCATCAAATCCGGCCCCGCTCGTTATCGTAGTTCACGGAATGCGAGGAACACCCGAGTCAGTTTTTCAGCCAGGCATCTATCACTCGTGTGCAAAATCATTACTGGAGGCTGGTTTCGCGGTGCTTGCACCGATGAATTTGAGTGTCAGAGAAACCCGCAACACCATTGACCAATACGCCCGGCTTGCGGGGACTAGCCTCGCAGGGATTGAACTGGCGAGATTGCAGCACTTGCTCGACGTTGTGCTGGTCGACCCCAGGGTCGATGCAGATCGTGTCGGGATGTGGGGACTTTCCCTTGGTGGGATGGCGACCATGTTTGCGATACCAGTGGAACCGCGCATCAAAGCAGGTATCGTCTCCGCGTGGTTTGCTGACCGCAGGAAGAAGATGGCAGTACCGGATCCGAGGTACGGCAGTTTTTCTCCCGGCGCGGATCATGCCTTCTTGCATGGATGGTTAACGGAATTCACCGATGCAGACGTCGTATCGTTAATTGCTCCGCGCGCATTAATGATTCAACATGGGAAGCAGGACAGGATCGCACATTGGACACACGTGGCGGAGGAGTTTGAAAAGGCTGCGGTGCACTATCGCAAGCTGAACCTCGAAGATAGAGTGGAGCTTGTTCTACATGAGGGCGGCCATGAGATGGTAGTGGAGGAGGGTGTACGATTCCTGGAGACCTGGTTAAAGTCAACGAAAGAACGCGGGAAGATCATTCGTAAATGATGCCCATTGAAATGACAAATACTATGGAATTCTCCGGCTTGGACTACCTGAATAACGGGGAGATGTCATAATTTGTGCTCTCAATGAAGGATCACAGGGGGATAGCTATTAATCGGAAGCTGGAAAAAGATCAGATATTCAAGATCTCTCGCTTCAAAGAGGTAATAAAACGCACCAGGCCTCACAAGCACGATGGCTATTTCGAATTGATTTACCTCTCGGAAGGAGCTGGATTTCACTGGATTGACACTGAAAAATTCCAAATCCGCCCACCCGTCGTATACTTCCTTTCGGGCCAGCTACACTACTGGGAGATGACACAGGTACCCAAGGGATTTGTCGTTTTATTTAGATCCGATTTTGTTGACGCAGTCCGTGACGTGACGCTCGCGGATCTGCTTGCGGCGCTGGATGGGAGGGTAGAAATTTCGTTGCCCGAGTCGGAGAACCTCGGACTTGTTTTGCAGCAGATGGAGAAAGACTGCCGGGACCCGGTTGACCATGCTCGGCCACTTACCCATGGCTATTTGCAGATTCTTCTCGCGAAATTGTTAACGTTTGATGAACCGATCGCTGAACCCTCCAATGAGCTTCACAAGTTTCAGCGTCTTCTGCAGGGGTCCGGTCCGATATTCAACCTTAAGGTTCGCGATTTGGCGGACGAAATGAACGTGTCGCCACAACGGCTGAATTCACTGTGCAGGAAAGCTACCGGAAAGTCTGCGAGTGAGCTGATAAGTGAGCAAGTGATACTCGAGGCAAAAAGACATATTCTTCATACGGATAAGAGTATCAGCGAAATTTCTCATCTGCTGAAATTTACAGACCCATCGCATTTCAACAAATACTTCAAGAAACGCACTGGCCAAACTCCCCACGACTTTCGCTCATCATATCAATAATACCATAAATTCATCCAATTCTACAACGGCTGGGATAGGCAGTTATGTCATATTTGCGCGCACTGCAGCGACGGGTTTGGCGTTGCTTCTGCGAATAAGCATGATGATGAAAGGAATTGTACTATCTGTTTTGGTGGTTTGTGTTTTCGGGCAACTTTATAGCCAGTCGATCTCGGGGAAAGTGCTTGATGCGTCAAGTCAACAGCCCGTCGAATACGCGAGCGCAGTCGTCTTCCGGACTGCTGATAGCACGATGGTCAACGGTGTGGTTACAAGAGCGGATGGTGGGTTCAACGTTACGAGCATCAAGCCAGGTAATTACTACCTCGTGATTAGCTTCATGGGTTTTAATTCCGAAGTTGCCGGTGACATTGTTTTAACCGCCGGTTCTGACTACGACCTCGGCGTCCGTTACCTTACGCCGAGTCAGCAGATGCTCGACGAGGTAAAAGTGTCTGGAGAACGGGTGACTCAATTACATAAGATCGACCGACAGACCTATGCGGCCGGAAGTTTTGTATCAGCAACAGGTGGTACCGCTGCCGATGTTCTCAGGAATTTGCCATCCGTTGCTGTCGATGCGCAAGGCGAGATCAGCGTTCGGGGGTCAACGGGATTTGTGGTGATGATAAATGGCAAGCCTGTTCAGACCGATCCCGCAATTATCCTGGGGCAACTTCCTGCGAATGCCGTAAAAAATATCGAGATCATCACCGCACCCTCAGCCAGGTATGACCCTGAAGGGAAAGCGGGTATTATCAACATCACCACGTCGACCGGCGCCACGGACGGTACTTTCATCCAAGTCAACGGTAAGGCTGGTCTGCCGAGTTTCCGTACCTATGGCAACGCGGAGCCCGCATCCAGATATGGCGGTGATTTTACATTGAACTACCGAAAGAACCACTGGGATATATCCGTGGGAGGAAGTTATCTCCGGAATGACATCACCGGGAGGCGGGTAGGAGATGTGTTTACTATTCACGGAGATACACTAACCCGGTTTCCTTCGGATGGAGAGCGAAGCTCGGACGAACTAGGTTATTCCGGTCGTTTCACCGTGGGTTACTCACCGGACACAAAGAATAATCTGAGTTTAGGGTTTTATGCAGGTAAACGCACAACGGATCGTCTGGCGGACATCGTCTACTACGACAACCATGCCGAATACCCGGCCTTCTCAGGTGAGCGCAAGTACACAATGCAGTATTTCAATCACAACCTCCGCGCGCGCCGCGGCGACTTTGTGCTAGGGAGCCTGGATTACAGTCACACCTTTGACAATTCATCTAGATTCTCAGCCTCTGCATTGTATGAGTATACGATGCTCGGAGGGCCCACGGTGAATCAAAATGTCGGATGGCCGAATACGCAGATCATGTACCAGGATGAATACAATACCAATGATAATCCCTTGAATGGCTTCCGATTCCAGGCCGACTATGAATCCAAGCCATTGCGTATTGGAAAGATTTCCGCCGGATATCAGTACCGAAACCTGGATCACGTCGGAGACTTTTATTACCAGCGTCGCAATAATGACACTGACGAGTTCGAACTGGTCCCCGAGTTTTCCAGCAGCGTCGACCTGAAGCGCGTTATCCATTCTGTATACGGTGAACTCTCGGGTACCAACGGGAGAGTCAGCTACGGCGTCGGCCTTAGAATGGAGGCAATGGACCGTACGTTAGGACTCAAAGATAAAACGGGAAATTTCGACAGTACATACTACTACGATTTTATCAAGCCGTATCCCTCCGCGAATATCTTGTTTAAGGTAGATGAAGGACTTAGTCTGAAATCTGCCTATAGCAGGAGGGTTGAACGTACTACTACTTTCAAGATGAACCCGTTCCCGGAACGGGAGCACTCAGAAACACTCGAGCAGGGAGATGCTGCGCTTCTCCCGGAATTCATTGACCTCGTGGAGGTCGGCGCAGTGAAATATCTCGGTGACCATTCGGTCAGTCTGACAGCATATTTCAGGAATGTGGAAAACGTCATTAATCGGGTTAATAATGTTTACAATGACAGCATTCTTAATCGGATCTATTCCAATGTCGGCAACAGTCAGTCCGTCGGCTTTGACGTCAGCACAGAGTTGAAGATGTCGAAGGCTTGGAAGATTTTCGCGTCAGGTAATCTCTACCACTACAGCCTGAAGGGCCGGTTTGACAACAGGCCCGTGAACACATCCAACTGGGTTCATTCTATCAATGCCAATACTACGTTTGATTTCCTGGAGACGTTCAGCTTACAACTCAACGTGAATTATGTTTCCGAGAAGGTTACCGCCCAGGGCATCGACTCGCGCTTCCTGCTGCCCAGTCTGTCGCTTCGAAAGACGTTCCTCGACGACAGGTTATCTGCGACTATCCAATGGATGAATATTGACATGGGGCTTTGGGATGCTAATGAGCAACGGATCACCACTTGGAGAGATAACGAATTTTACACCACGACAAACTACATCTACGAAGTGGATGTCGTCATGATCAACCTTAGCTACTCCTTCAACAAGTCGGCGAATAAGGCGCGGTTTATCAAGAGCGAGTTTGGGGAGAAAGAGTTCTGACCGATTTCTCTTATACGATGACTGCCTGATGATTTGGTAGTTGGCGGTGATGGCTCGCGTGGGTATTTTCTTGCACAGAAAATGACTCTTTAAAGTCTATTTGATCCGAAGCGGCCGCTATTGAGAGCTTGGCATAGAAATGTCATTGTTCTTTCTGCTAACGAAAGACCTATGACAACCGCACCTGCTAATTCACTTCATCTTGTTTGCTTTTCCCACCTTCGGTGGAATTTTGTTTATCAACGCCCTCAGCATTTGATGGCCCGATTTGCGCGCAATTATCATGTCCATTTTATTGAAGAACCGATCTTTGACAGTCAATCAAGTTATCTTGAAGTTGCCAGCGCCTCGCCGGGTGTTGCGCTAGTCGTTCCGCACCTGTCACCCGGTATTTCTGAAGAAGACGCGGTGGTTGTTCAAAGGGAGTTGCTCGCGGGATACTTCATTGAGAAGGATATAACGCAGTACATTTTTTGGTATTACACGCCGATGGCGATAGCAGTCAGCGATCAATTCAACCCTTTAGTTGTGGTTTACGATTGTATGGATGAGTTGTCGGCGTTTAAGTACGCTCCTTCTGGTTTGCAGGATCGTGAAAAAGCATTGCTGCGCAAAGCTGATCTTGTGTTTACTGGTGGCTATAGCTTGTATGAAGCAAAGAAGAATCGCCATCCCGACGTTCATGCGTTTCCAAGTAGTATCGATGTCGATCACTTTTACAAGGCACGTCTGGAACAATCTGATCCAGTTGATCAGGCTTTGATTCCTCATCCCCGGATTGGCTATTTCGGCGTCATTGATGAGCGAATGGATCTCACACTAATTGAGGAGGTTGCCAGACGGAAGCCTGCGTGGCAAATTGTGATGATCGGCCCCGTCTGCAAGATTGGCGAAGATAGCCTGCCGCGCCAATCGAATATTCACTACCTCGGCATGAAATCGTACGAGGACTTACCTGCATATGTTTCCGGATGGGACATCGCGATGTTGCCCTTTGCGATGAATGAAGCGACAAAGTACATAAGTCCAACCAAGACACCCGAGTACCTTGCCGCGGGTAGACCAGTAGTCTCCGTGCCGATTGCAGACGTGCTTCGACAGTACGGACGAAACGGCTTGGTCGGTATCGCAGGTACGTCCGATGATTTTGTTAGACTTGTTTCGACTGAATTGAGTGTTGTCGACCGCACCAAGTGGCTTGAGCAGGTTGACGAGTTTTTGTCCAATGTCTCCTGGGACAAGACCTGGCAATGTATGATGTATCTCATTACACGGAAGTTGATGGAAAAGGAGCGAAACACAAAAGGTATTAATGAACAGATATATGTTTGACTATCTCATTGTGGGCGCAGGATTCGCGGGATGCGTTTTGGCTGAGCGGCTCGCAAATGTCGCGGGAAAGAAAGTGTTGATAATAGATCAACGAGATCACATCGGAGGAAATGCCTATGACTACTTCAACAAGGATGGAATCCTGATTCACAAGTATGGACCCCACATATTCCATACAAATTCTAGAAAGGTATTTGACTACCTTGGCAGGTTTACAGCATGGAGGCCCTATGAACACCGTGTACTTGCCAGCGTCGACGGACAACTCGTCCCGATGCCGATTAACTTAAACACGATCAACAGACTGTATGGTCTTCAACTCAGTTCGCCGGAGCTCGTTGCGTTCTTTGAATCCCGTGCAGAGAAAGTCATACACTGCGCGACGTCCGAGGACGTGGTAGTTAGCAAGGTCGGGCGGGAGTTGTACGAAAAATTCTTTCGCGGATATACCCGTAAATTCTGGGATCTCGACCCGTCTGAGCTCGACGCGTCGGTATCGGCACGCGTTCCTACTCGGACAAACTGCGACGATCGTTACTTTACTGACACCTACCAGGCGATGCCGGCGCAAGGTTATACACGCATGTTTCAGCGGATGTTATCGCATCCGAATATCAAGGTCATGCTCAATACCGACTACAAGGAAATTGTCGACTTGATCCCCTATCAAACGTTGATATACACTGGTCCGATTGACGCATACTTCAACTATTGCTATGGAAGGCTGCCGTATCGATCTATTGAATTCCGATTTGAAACATATGATATGGAAGTCTTTCAGTCTACCGGAACAATCAATTTTCCTAATGAACATCCCTATACGCGTATTACGGAGTTCAAGTATCTGACTGGACAAAAACATCATAAGACGTCGGTCGTTTATGAATATCCGAAAGCGGAGGGCGATCCGTATTACCCGATCCCGCGGCCGGAAAACACTGAGATATACAAGAAGTATCAGAACCTCGCGAGTACGATGACCAATACTTATTTCACGGGTCGTCTGGCGACGTACAAGTACTATAACATGGACCAAGTAGTAGCGCAATCACTGTCGCTCTTCGAAAAGATTACGCGGGCTTACCCGGAAAAACATGTCAATGGCTCGGAGGTATACGAAAAGGCCTGAGATCTGGGGAGGAATCGAATGCTCTTTCAACTGTGTGAATGGTGACTACATGGACCAACTCGCGTATGCAGGACACTATGGACGCATAGAGAAGGACATTGAGAGGATCGCATCGCTTGGTATAAAGACTATTCGATACCCGGTAATATGGGAGCGCCTACGGCCGGAAAAAAATGGGACGACTATATGGTCGGAAGCGGATACCGCTCTCAACGCCTTGCAACGCTCTGGAATGACACTGGTTGCTGGCCTCGTTCACCACGGAAGTGGTCCTTCATACGCCTCTTTGCTCAGTCCTGACTATGCTGTCGAACTGAGTTCGTTTGCCCGAGCTGTGGCCGAGCGCTATCCCTGGATAAGGTATTACACTCCCGTGAACGAGCCGTTGACAACGGCACGCTTCAGTGCGTTGTATGGACACTGGTATCCTCACTGTAGAAGTGACCGGGATTTTGCAACTGCGCTTGTCAACCAGATGAAAGGAGTTGTCCTTTCGATGCAGCAAATCCGAATGGTCAATCCCGATGCCATGCTTTTGCAGACGGAGGATTTAGCCAAAGTCTACGGCACCCCGAAGCTTCAATATCAGGTTGATTTTGAAAACGATCGACGATGGCTGACATGGGATATTTTGTGTGGGAAGGTCACACCGGACCATCCGCTCTGGTCATATCTAGCGAGCGCTGGTGTACGCGAGGAAGATCTGGGATTTTTCCTTGAGAATCCGTGTCCCCCTGATATCATTGGAGTGGACTACTATGCTACTTCTGAACGCTACATCGATGAAGCTGTTGAGCACTATCCTGAACATACACACGGCTCGAATCAGTTCGAGCGCTATGCCGACGTGGAGGCTATCCGCGTTCCGCATGACCAGCCTTCGGGAATTGGAATTCTTTTGATGGAGTGCTGGGAACGCTACCAACGTCCGATTGCTATTGCAGAGGCTCATATCGGTTGTGATTTCGACAATCAGATCAGATGGTTCGCTGAAATCCGAAAGGTTTGCATGCATCTTCTGAATCAGCAAGTCGATATTCGTGCTGTCACTGCATGGTCTATGCTTGGCGCGTTCGGATGGAATACGCTTCTGACCAGGCCGGATGGCGATTACGAGTCGGGGGTCTTTGATGTGACGAGCGGAGTTGCTGTTCCTACACCACTTGCTGAATACCTCGCAACGATTATATCAAATCCGGACTACACTCATCCATCAGAAGGACAACGCGGGTGGTGGCACAATAATGACCGTTTCGTACGCCCTCCACTCGTAATGTCCCTATCTGCAAACGACGAATATTGAGTTTTTTCGTCGCGGCAGACGCAGCATTTTCTAGCTAACAGCTGCTTCACCATTGTTCTGAATTTTCTTACTGCCTGTAACAGCTGCTGCAGGTACCTGCTGTTCTGATGTTTACCAGATCCCCGGTAACAAAGGAAATCATATTCACAGCAAATCGCCGCGGATCTTTCGCAACCTTCAAGAATCTTACACTCAAACTATTTTATGGTTAAGGTGTCCGATAGAATCAAAATTTGAATGATTTTTGTTGCAGATAGTGGGAGGTGATCAGAACTGACACTGTCTGCCTGACGTGAGCCTGACCTATACCATTTTCAACGACCGTCCTGGTTCACGGAGGCTGTTATGTTCTTCGTACTTAATTTTCAACTGACATATGAAGAAGCATCGTGTGAGCGGTGTTCGGCGTCTGGGAAGGCGCTGGAGTGAGAGGAAGATCCGCGACTGGTACCGCAACCGTGGTAACCTTCTCGGTTGCAATTACGCACCCTCAACAGCTGTCAACCAGCTGGAGATGTGGGAGGGGGAAACGTTTGATCCCATTACAATTGACCGGGAATTAGGATGGGCTGAAAATCTCGGTTTTAACTCGATCAGGGTGTTTCTGCATGATTTGCTGTGGGACCACGATCCGGAGGGATTGCTTGCCCGCATGGATACGTTTCTATCCATTGCAGACCGCCGCGGCATTGGCGTAATGTTCGTGCTGTTTGACAGTGTCTGGAATCCATTTCCAGAGAAGGGTAAGCGCGAATACAAGATTGGCGTGCACAACTCGGGTTGGTTACAAAGCCCGGGCCTCGATATTCTCAAGGACCCTACCCGGCATGATAAACTGGAGGGTTACGTCAAGGGCGTAATTGGACATTTTGCCAGTGATCCGCGTGTGCATATGTGGGATCTTTTTAATGAGCCGTGTAACCGTAACGTTGCCTCTTACGGTGCTCATGAACCCGAGAACAAAGCGGAACTTAGCCTGGTATTGTTGCGAAAAGTATTTCGTTGGGCGAGGGAAGTCAACCCGGTGCAACCGCTGACTGCGGGTGTCTGGATTGGCGAGTGGACCGAGCATCAGATCAAGGACCTCGACCGATACATGCTGGCAAATTCCGATATCATCACGTTCCACAACTACGACTCCCCGGAGGAAATGGAACGCCGTATCAACATATTGAAGCGCTTCCGGCGACCCATCGTCTGTACCGAATACATGGCGCGTGGTCTCAACAACACATTTGAAAATATCCTACCGGTGTTTGCCCGCCACGATGTTGGAGGCTACAGTTGGGGCCTTGTTGCGGGCAAGACACAGACTCACTACGCGTGGGATTCGTGGTCAGTCACCTACCACGGCGAACCCGAACTCTGGTTTCACGATATCTTCAGGGCCGATGGTACGCCATACCGCGAGGACGAGGTCCATTTTCTGATGCAGTACCGGGAACGTAGGCGGAATGTCGGGCACGGAGCCTGAGTTCCGCTCACTTATTTGCCGCGTTTACCCAAAAGCTGTACTATCTTACCATCCGTTTTTGATCTTTTTAATTCCTATTTAGATTGTGTCACTGATCTATTGCGTTTTTCTGATTTGATAGCGATGTTTCCAGCTAGCGGCGAGAATCTTATCGGCATGGTATACCAATAATTCGCCTGGCCCATTTTGAGTTGGTGTATAAGAACAGTCTCTATCGTATGCCGATGGTTAGGAGCTATCAGAATCTTAGATAATTTATATGGAGTATCGTAAATTAGGAAAGACCGGTCTGGAGATATCTGTTTTGGGGTTTGGGGCATCTCCTTTGGGAAATGTTTTTGAAACGGTTGATGAGGCGGAAGGTGCAAGGGCTGTCCACTATGCTATCGACAGGGGAGTGAACTTCTTTGACGTCGCTCCGTTTTATGGTGCGACGCTTGCGGAACAGCGCCTGGGGCGAGCGTTAGGGGGGAAAAGACAGGACATCTACCTTGCAACAAAATGTGGACGGTACGGGCTGACGGAGTTTGACTTCCGTTATGAAAGAGTAATCAGCAGTATAGACGAGTCACTGCGTCGTCTCAAGACCGACTATATCGATATTTACCAATTGCACGATATTGAATTTGTGGAGAAAGAGATCATCCTGAACGAGGCCATTCCCGCTGCGCTCAAAGTTAAAGAAATGGGGAAGGCACGCTTTATCGGAATCACCGGACTCCCCGTTCGGTATTTGGCTCACATCGCCCAACAGGTCGATGTCGACACTGTACTGTCATGGGCGCACTATAATTTACTGGAAGATGAGATCAATGACGAACTCGTTCCCTTGTCGAAGGAAAAAGGATTTGGACTGATGAATGCCGGGCCACTTTTGCAGCGGATTCTGTCGGATTCCAAACCACCTGACTGGCACCGTTCGCCGCCGGAAGTCAAGCAGAGCCAGCAAGCTCTCCTGCAGATCTGCGGAGATTATGGCCTGCAACTCAGTGATGTTGCAATAAAATTTGCAACGAATCACCCGGATATCGCAACGACGATTGTGGGGATGTGTAACACAACAGAAGTCAAACGGAATCTTGATGCACTTGATCTTCAGATACCCGATGCGTTGCTGGAGGAAATAGCTCGCGTTGTTGCACCTGTTAAGAATCGCATGTGGTACGAAGGCAAGGAGGAAAATAATCTACCAAAGAAAAACAATATCTTATGAAAGCGCTATTCCTGGAGAAACCGGGCAAAACGGAAGTCCGCGAGGTAGAACCTGGCACAGCAGGGCCCGGGCAGGTCCTGCTACGCGTTCAGATGGTCGGCTTTTGCGGCGGTGACCTAAATGGCTACCGGGGACTTTTCGAGTTGCAGGAATATCCTAACATTCTCGGACACGAAGTTGGCGCGATTGTCGAAGCGGTCGGCGCCGATGTACCTGATACAATCAGGCCAGGGATGAAAGTCACCTTGAATCCGTATCTGAACTGCGGAAGTTGTATCTCCTGTAGAAAAGGACGACCCAATGCGTGCCAGGACAATAAGACAATGGGTGTCCGACGTCCGGGTGCCATGACGAGTTACATCGCAATAGACTGGGAGAAATTGTATTTCTCCGAGAAGCTTTCAACCCGTGAACTTGCATTGGTCGAGCCGCTTACTGTCGGTTTTCATGCAGTCAATCGCGGGCGTGTTACGCAAAGCGATACTGTAGCAGTAATCGGCTGCGGTATTGTTGGCCTCGGGGCCGTAGCGGGATCTGTTCACCGCGGGGCGCGCGTGATCGCGATTGATATCGATGATTCAAAAATGCATATAGCGAAAGCCATTGGGGCTAAGCATGGGATCAACACGTCAAAAGTGAATCTGCATGACGCGCTAATGGATATCACGGACGGTGATGGTCCCGATGTTATAATCGAAGCAGTCGGTAGTCCCGCAACCTATAGGACTGCAGTTGATGAGGTCGCATATACGGGAAGAGTTGTTTGTATTGGCTACGCGAAAGCCCCTGTTGAGTTTAATACCGGTATCTTTGTACGGAAGGAAATCGAAATACTTGGATCGCGCAATTGCCTCGGAGAATTTCCTGAAGTGATTCAATACCTCGAAGACGGAAAGTTCCCGGTTGACATGGTGATCAGCAAAGAGGTGAGTATTGACGAGGCTGGTGCGGCACTTCACGAGTGGTCGGTCAATCCGGGACCGATCACAAAGATCATGGTAAATCTCGAAAAATAAGATATGATTAAATCGTGCGTGACGATTGCGCTGGTACCGTCTATCAAAAGCGGGCCATGGATTCTCTGGAATGACCTGGAGGCAGGTCTGGCACAGGCTGCTTCCCTGGGATTTGACGGTGTCGAGTTTTTTACCGCGAGTGCCGATGCGGTGGATGCCGGGAAGCTTGCATCTCTTCTTGAAAAGAACCGCCTTGCACTTGCGGCGACTGGCACTGGCGCCGGCAAGGTTCTGCATGGACTAACCCTGACCGATCCTGATTCCTCGGTGCGAAAGAAGGCTGTTGACTTCATCGGTGATATGATTGCGTTCGGTGCGCGCTTCAACGCACCTGCGATCATCGGGTCGATGCAAGGGAATGTTGCTCCGGGAACTGAGCGCGCTCAAGCGTTGTCATGGCTTTCGCAAGGACTCAACACGCTCGGCGAAAAGGCAGGGGATCTGGGCGTGCCGCTGATCTACGAGCCACTAAATCGGTACGAGAGCAATCTCATTAACACACTTGGATCTGCGGTAGAATTTCTGGGTACGCTGGAAACACCAAATGTAAAGTTGCTCGGCGACCTGTTTCATATGAACATTGAGGAGGATGACTTGCCAGCGGCGATCCGTGCGTGTGCGCACAATTTGGGACACGTGCATTTTGCTGACAGCAACCGCAAGCCGGTGGGACATGGTCATACCCCCATCGCTCCCATTGTTAGCGCTTTGCGAGATATCTCATACACGGGATACGTGTCGGCCGAGGCATTCCCCTGGCCATCACCGATGGACGCAGCGGTCAGAACCATTGAAGCCTTTAATGAGTATTTCACGAAAAACAGTTAGGTATTATGAAGCGATATTGTCTTGCCCTCGACCTGAAGGATAATGAAAAACTGATTGAGCAATACGAGCGATACCACGCGCCAGGTAGTGCATGGCCGGAGATTGCCAGGCACGAACGCGACGCGGGTATAATAAATCTGCAAATCTTCCGCACCGGGAACCGAATGTTTATGATCATGGAAACGACCGATGATTTTACATTCGAAAGAAAGGCTGAAATGGACGCGGCGAACCCTAAAGCGCGGGAATGGGAAGAGCTCATGTGGCAATTTCAGCAACCACTGCCCTGGGCCAAGCCGGGTGAAAAGTGGATCTTAATGAAGCAGATATTCCAATCTGATTACCCCCAATAACCTGTAGCCCTTGGCGCTGGAAAGGGCAAGGAAGTATTTGTAGCCCATATCAGGGGGTCACTAACTTCTTCAACCACCACTTAACGCACAACTCTTTGAGAAGTAGTCGCTCGTGTGGATTCTCTTCGAGAGCCTCAGTCGATGCATGGACGTCGTTCACCGGGTTTGACGAAATCCGGCGCTTCAAAGTCTGAATGATTAGCTGTTCTACTCCGTGGAGTTTTCGTTCAGACTTTAGTTTTCTTTCAACGGAGCGAAGAACGTAGTGCAGGTTGTCATTATCATTCAGCAGGGCAGTAACCTGAAGGTTAATCAATTGGAAGAAGACATGCTGTGCCTGATTCATCGTGCTGGAAGGCATATTCAACATTCTGCTGATCAATTTCAGCGCCTTGGAATACTCCGAATTGACCATGCGGACGCGCACCATTGCGAACATAAAACTTGAGTACATCCTGAGCGGAAGCTGTGAAATATTCCGGTTCGCGGTGCTGAACTCTTTTTCAAGTAGCGCCAGCGCTTCCTCGCCTTTGCCTTGGTCTACTTTCTTGTTAAGTTCATGCTCCAGAACGCGGAGTGTGATCATCGTCTTCATGTTCTCCGTGGCCTCCATCTCCTTCATATGGCCAACAAAGAAGTCCATATCGTCATAACGATCCATCCAGCGCAGATCGAACAAAATGCCGTCCAGCAGGTTGAAGTATGACGCCGGTTCATCTTTCCAGAGGTGAGTATGTTGCTGGAAGAGTGCGTCTAGATCGTAGAAAACCTTCAGGCTGCCTCCTGGGTTTCCAGTCATCTGAAAATACGTCGACTGAAAATGCAGATGGTGCTCCAGAAGGGTGAACGGTTTCTCACCCGGTGCGTTCAGCAATTGATATTCCTCTAGCAGAAGGTCGTTTAGCATTAGACTTTCCCTCTCGCTGCGAGCGATGCCATTTTTCCAGTATCGGAGAAGAAGCACCTCGTGGAGCGTTGCATGTTGGTGTATCCTCGCCTCCTGCTGCAATAGGCTGGAGATCTCTTTCTGCTTTTCGAGTAGCAGATACTCATCCATACCGACGAAGTGGGAACTGACCAGGTATCGCAATTCCTGTTTCGCGGCGAGGATGTAGAAGATGAATTTCTCGCGTTTTCGAGCGAGAGATTTTGCTCTCGCAAGCTGTTCAAATGCCATTTTAGCCAGCCCTTTATTGTAGAGTATCCTCGCTTCATGCAAGAGATTTGACAGTCGGGATTCAATATCCTTTTCCGCGTCATATAAGCGCAGACTCCTCAGGATCATCCGATGCAGATGCTTGCGTGCGGGTTCAATGGTGTTTGACGGAAGTAAATCGTTCAGTTTTTCAACGGTGTGTTCGTCATAGGTCGGCGCTTTGTCCAGGAAATCGAATAAGACGAGATAGCTCTTCGGCCCGGATTGAAGTCCCGAAGCAAGACGGAAGTAGCGCTTTTCAGACTTGGTCATTGAACGGATCAGGGAGAACAATACTTCAATCGAGGCCATAGGAATAGCTGAAAAGACGACCAATTGAAAAACAAATATACATCCTAAATCGTCAGCAGGCCGAAAAACGGATGACGCGGCCGGTTTAGGATTGGTTAGAACCAACAAATTTGGTTTTTCGCAATCGATGGCATCCGATACATTTATTAATATAACATTATCGGGCATATGGCAATTCCTATCTACGTAATTGGTAGCTCAAACACTGACCTGGTCGTAAAGGCTGACAGACTTCCTAAACCAGGCGAGACTGTGATTGGTGGAGAATTTCTCATGAATCCAGGCGGGAAGGGAGCAAATCAGGCGGTGACTGCTGCGCGACTTGGCCTTCCTGTGACATTCGTTGCCAGGGTGGGAAATGATATTTTTGGGAAACAGGCCCTTCAGCAATTCGAACGAGAGAACATTAACACTTCATTTGTCACGACTGACAGCGAGCATCCGTCGGGAGTGGCGTTGATTGGTGTCGATGCAAAAGGGGAGAACAATATCATCGTTGCGCCCGGCGCTAACAGCAGGTTGACGCGGCAGGTGGTGGCTGAAGCACTGGAGTCCATAAAAGACAACGCAATTGTGCTCGTCCAGCTTGAGATTCCGATTCCGATTGTGGAGTTTGCCGTTGAAAAGAGTCTCGAAAAAGGATTTCATCTTATCTTGAATCCGGCACCTGTTCAACAGCTGAGCCAACGCGTGTTTAGTCAGCTTTACGTGATAACACCAAATGAATCCGAAGCGGAGATGCTCACGGGCATACCGGTTGTCGACGAGGACTCTGCTATGCTTGCGGCCGTCAGGTTGCGCGAGATGGGAGCTCCAAATGTCGTTATTACCCTTGGCCACAGAGGGGCACTTTTGCATACAGATAGCGTTGTGAAACTTGTGCCCGCGCCTCCTGTAACAGCGATCGACACAACCGCCGCCGGCGACTGCTTCAATGGTGCACTTGCAGTGGCGTTGGCAGAAGGGCAGGACATTGAAGCATCAGTTAAATTTGCCTGTAAGGCGGCGTCCATATCGGTGACCCGTATGGGCGCACAGTCTTCGCTTCCATACCGCAAGGAAGTCAATGAGATAAATCTGATATCACACTCCTAACGCATTTTGTATGTTCATCGTCGAGAATTATTCTGTTGCCGTAATGCTCTGCGTGGTAACCATGCTCTGCTGGGGATCATGGGCTAATACTCAGAAGCTTGCGGCTGCAACATGGCGCTTTGAGCTCTTTTATTGGGATTATGTCATTGGTATTGTCTTATTATCGCTTTTGTTGGGATTGACAGTCGGCAGTGTGGGTGAAGGTGGTCGGGCATTCATCTCGGATATCCTTCAGGGGAGTTGGGACAACATAGGGTCAGCAATTCTCGGCGGCGTGATTTTCAATGCTGCAAATATTTTGCTCGTAGCTTCCATTGCAATCGCCGGCATGGCGGTGGCGTTTCCGGTGGGAATCGGACTCGCGCTGGTGATCGGTGTAGTGGTAAACTTTATGTATGCCCCCGTGGGAAATATCTACTTGCTTTTCGGCGGTGCCGCATTTGTCGTGGTGGCAATAATTCTCAATGCAGTGGCGTATCGCCGGATGATGTCGGGAGCCACAAAGGTATCGGCAAAAGGACTGACGTTGGCTGTGATTGCCGGTTGTTTGATGGGATTGTTCTATAAATACGTAGCTGCGTCTATGTTCCCGGATTTTTACACTCCGCTTCCCGGAAAGCTGAGTCCCTATTCAGCTGTGTTTCTTTTTTCGCTCGGTATACTGGGGAGTAATGTCTTGTTTAATTCCCTGTTGATCCGTTATCCTGTGGTTGGAGAACCAACATCATATCGCGCCTACTTCGCTGGTTCAATGCGGAATCATCTTACTGGAATATTTGGTGGTGGAATCTGGTGCCTTGGCATGGCTCTCAGTATTATCGCCTCCGGAGCTGCAGGGCCGGCTATTTCATATGGCCTGGGCCAGGGCGCGACCGTTATTGCCGCGCTGTGGGGTATTTATATCTGGAAGGAATTCGATGGTGCCCCGAAAGGAACGGGTATTATCCTCAAGATCATGCTCGCTTTGTTTGTGATCGGTTTGGCTATGATCATCGTCGCGCGATGATGGAATTACGGCCCACATGATTGTGTAATGCGAGGATTGTGTTGGATTGTTTAAGTGTGTGCCATGTCATTTTTATTTTGTTTGTTATCGTTTTTCTCTATTTCAGACGCGACCCTGTCCGTTTCTGTTAATCCTGTTGATTCTGTTCGGCGGCCTGGTCATCGGCCCTTACCCGTTGTAAGACCTGTCGCGAAGGTCTTGGATGACTATGCGCATCTGTCGTTCGTCGTAGTTGAGAATCCAGGGAGAAAGGACTTGCATTCCGCGTGGACCCCCGATAAAAAGAATCCGGCGACGTGCGCGGTGAACGACAATAGTGGAGGGAGCGCTTCAGTAAGAATTCCTAAGGTAGAGGGTGATTATTTTTTTGATTTGCTGGTTTGGAATGATATCGATTCGGTGCGTTTCCGAACATATGTTACAAGGAAGGGTAACACGCTTCATGCGTTCGATCTGGACAACGAATATGCTACGTGGATAGATGATGCAATTATCTATCAAATCACGCCGAATGCTTTTATCCGCGGCGGAACCTATGACGATATCGCAGCGAAGCTTCCGGAGATCCGAACCTTGGGTGTTAACACGCTTTATCTCCAACCCGTATACAAAACCCAGCGCGGTGGCCAGGGTTACGACATCATCGACTATTTTTCGTTGCGTCCGGACCTCGGAAGCGAGGAACAGCTACGCAGCCTGATTACTAGAGCGCGTGATCTTGGGATGCGTGTGATTTTTGATTTCGTGCCTAACCACACATCGATAGAACATCCTTATGCGCAATCGGTCATGAACGATAGGGAAGGGTCGCCTTACTATGACTATTACCAGCGCACCTTTGACGGAGCGCCATACGGGTCGCATTATACGAAGAGTGAAGCAGGATTTGTCCACTACTTTTGGAGGGATCTTATTAATCTGAATTTCGACAACGAGGATGTTCAGCGATGGATAATAGATGCTTGCAAATTCTGGGTTAGAAAGTTTGATCTCGATGGATATCGCTTCGATGCCGTGTGGGCGGTAAATGCGCGGAATCCAACTTTCGGAAACAGGCTGAGGAGTGAATTGAAGAGTATCAAACCGGATATTCTCCTGCTCGCTGAAGACAAGCCGCTTCCGTCGACGTTTCGCAGTGGGTTTGACGTGGCATACGACTGGACAGCAGATACTAGCTGGGTGTCGCAGTGGTCATGGCAGACGGACTTTCACGAGCGGGAGAGCAAGACTGTTTTTAATTTTCCCAATGAGAGCAGACGGGCTGAATTGTTACGCGCCGCTCTTTTCGGCAATGGATGTGTTGATGTGCCATGCCTGCGCTTCATCGA